>NZ_JAUBQX010000043.1:0-53704 GCF_036701505.1 Microcoleus sp. Pol11C2 | reverse complement strand
ATACATCAATATAATTGCACGGATAAAATTAATTAGGATTGCTCTAGGTATAGAAAATCATTTAGGATTGCTATAGTATTCCTCAATATTATATCATTACCAATCGACCGGACATGATATGATGCTTCCTGCTACACAAATTTCTCGTTTTTTTATTCTCAAAAAAACTTCAGCAATAGGGACTCAAACTAATTCAATATCTTCTGTAATATCTAATTGTCTTGGGCTGGCAAGCTTGACATTATTAGCAAAGTATAGGTAGATAGAATTGGTGTTTTTTACAGGGATATCATATAAGGTTGCTAGTTCCAAATTGTCTTCAGCAACATATCCCGTTGCTTCGGCAAGTTCTCTGGCGGCTGCCGATTTCCCGCTCTCTTCAGCAGGGTTGAAAGATCCAGCAGGCAGTTCTAGCAAAATTTCGCCTACTCTGTGCCTGTATTGGCGCACTAATAGAAGTTATTGCTGCTCTGTCGTGGCAAATACGAGGGCGATATTGGGTCGGACATTAACAAAAAAGTCGTCTATAATTGGTCCGCTTGGCAATTCTATTTCATCTTGTCTAAGCTGACACTACTTGTTGTTAAGAACGAAACGCGATCGCAATAATTTCCATTTAGTTAAATTTTTCCTCTGGCAATAATGTTAAACTTTCAGCGTCATCCGAAGGCAAAATTTTCCCATCCATAATCTATTTCAGATCAAAAATTTCACCCAGCAGCCATGCCATACAAAAAATTACCACGAAAATTTTGGGCAGACTTCCAAAAATTGACTGTTAATTCTCTACCAGCGGGATTGTTTGCGATCGAGTCACTGAGCCTGAGTCTAGCAGTCGTCGCTGCAGTTGCAGCAGTGCCCGCAACACTGGAACGAGCAAATGCTTCAACAGTGACAAGTTGGCAATTCGATCCCGCGACAAATCAGCTAGAAATTACTCTGCCAGAGGGAACAACCCCCACATATTCTCTACTCAACCCGTCTCAAATTGCTGTGGATTTGCCCAATACTGAGATCGCAGTAGATGCAACTCAGCTATACCCACAAGGTAGAGTGCGTTCTGTGGGAGTGAGTCAACTTCAACCGGGAACGGCGAGAATTCTGGTCAATTTGGCTCCGGGAGTCGGTTTCAGCGCAGGGCAAGTTCAATTCCAAAGAAGCGGGGTAGAAAATCGCTGGGTGTTGCGTCCTTCGATCGAACCGACTCCGAATATGGAAACTCCCGAAATTCTACCCCAACCTGCAAGACAAGTACCGCAAAACCAGCCGCCGACTGATTCCAACTCAACTGCTGCCCCAAAGGTCGATCAACCTGAGCCTCCTACTTCCCCGAATCCCACTACAAATTCTTCGCAGCCGCCAACTCCAAATGATCAAATCCGGCCGCTCAGAGTGCCTTTAGTCAATGTTCGCCTTGATGAACGCCGTGGGGTAAAAGCTGCTGCTCTACCCCGCCTAGATCCTCAAATAACGGCTGCAGCAGCGCCGGAACAGCGGACCCTTACCTTTGGTGAACCGCTTCCTCGCGGACGATCGAATGCTCCTTTGCAGGCTGCGGCTGGGGCGAATGTCTTGTTGCCGGCGGGCACGGAGCTCAGTTTGCTATACCCCGGCGATCAGGCTTTGCGCCTGCAAGCGAAACCCAGCCGCGAGCAAGTGCTTCTGCTGCAAGGAGGAATTTTCGACAGTCGCGGCAATACGATCGTACCTGCTAATACGCCAGTCATCGGCCGGTTTGAAACGACCAACCTCGGCACTAGATTTGTGGTCGAAGCTATTAGTCTCAACGGTCGCAATATCCCTCTCTCGGCTCGCTCAGAACCAGTGGGAGGCCGTCGGCAACAGCCGACCGATCGCAGTTTGGTCCGCAATACTGGTATTGGTGGCTTAGCTTTGTTCTTGCTGAGCGGCTTTTCCGGTGTCGGTTTGTTGGCTGGAGCAGCGGCTGGTGCTGCTACAACTTATGTCGCTGCTCCTCAACCTGCTACGATTCAACCCGGCCAAATTTTCCAAGTTCAGTTAACCGAAGATTTACCGCAGTTCGGTTTTTGAAGGAAGAAGGAGGAGGGAATAAGGAAGAAAGAAGAGGTTCGAGGGAAGACTTCCTTCTTCCCTCGAACCTCTTGGTTCAAAATTTACTTAGAGCAGTTTTCCATTCTCTGAAATAAAGTAGGGACTTAGGCTAAGCCTAAGTCCCTACCCCATATCTGTACTTCACTCTAATCAAAACCGCTATATCGGCGATTTAGAAATTTTGACCTTCCGTGGTTGGAGCTATCGAACCCGGTTGGTTGAGGAACAGGTTTTTAGCGCCGTCATTTTGGTAGATACAGTTAATTTCGGGTTGAGCTTCTAGGGGGCCGGTGAAGCCAAAGGTGTTCATGCGATTTTTGCAATCGCGCACTTGGTCTTGGCTGATGAGTTTTCTTTGTTCGAGAATTGCCCAGTTATTGGTTCGCAAAACGCATCCGGGGCGCATACTCGGCTGCGAAATGTAGACGTTGAAGGGGTTTAGGGTGACGTAGAGGCGCATATCTGTCACCATCGCACTTGCTCCAAACTGCACGCAAAGTTCTGGGTTCGGGGCGCTGCGATCGATAAATTCGCGGGAGGCTACGTTCTCTGGGCTAATGGTAGCGGTGGAGCTAAAGGCAATGCCAATCCCAATCCCTAGAATAAAGACGGCTGTTAAAATTCCTAGGGTGGCGGAATTGAGGAAAGAGGGTTTGCCGGACTGAGGTTGACGCCGCGACTGTCCGCCTATTGAGCCGGAGTAGTCGGAGTCTTCATCTCCTCGGGATGGGTCGCCGCTGAATCTGTCGTTGTAGGATTTAGGTTTGCGTTTCATATAAGGTTCCCTCAGTTCTGGAGACTCAACAGGTAGTAGTTTGTTATTTTTAACTGATCGCGCCTTTCTAATATTATGGCGCTAGGAAGGTGGTTGCGGATGGCCCAGGACACCCCCTGTGGGTTTGGTGTTGCGTTCACAGCTCGCGATCGACCAAGGGGCTGCCTTGTCTGAATTTTCAGATTTCAATAAAATAGCTGAAAGTGACATACTCTTGCACAGCGGAGGAATCCGGCTCAAGATTGTTGACAAATTTTAACATTTTACAAGTCAGGAGGTATAGATTAGTGTCTGTCGAAATTATTCAAAAGCCTTCCACAGTCCGCAAGCTTGCACCGCGCTACCGCGTTCTGCTGCACAATGATGATTTCAATCCTATGGAGTACGTGGTGCAGACTTTGATGGCGACGGTACCGAGTCTGACTCAGCCACAGGCGGTAAATGTGATGATGGAAGCCCATACTAACGGGATGGGATTGGTGATTGTTTGCGCTCTCGAACACGCTGAGTTTTACGCTGAAACGCTCAATAATCACGGATTGAGCAGCAGCATCGAACCTGACGATTAGAACCTGACGGTACTGCAACGGATTCGCCCAGCCGGTTTGTGACTCGTACCGTCAACTTTCATACCAAAAAGCCAAGGGTTCGGCCCTTGGCTTTTTGGTATATTTAATCCGGTAGATATGGAAATTTGAAGAGCATAGGTTTTTCGGAACGGCCGGAAGTGGTTCGGAGCTAGGTGAGCTCTCGCACCAATTTCAACTCTCCAATCTCAAATCTTTATCCGAGGAAATTAATGAGGAAATTAATAACGTCCTCCTCCGCCTCCCCCTCCTGCGCGACCAAATTTTCCAGGGCCGCCGCCCCGGTTGCCGCCACCCCGGCCACCTTCATCTTCGCGGGGCTTAGCTTTGTTAACTTTGAGGTCGCGACCCATCCACTCTGCTCCGTCGAGAGCACTAATGGCTGCATCTTCTTCTGCATCTGTGGACATTTCTACAAAACCGAAGCCGCGGGGGCGACTGGTTTCTCTGTCGGTAGGTAGATGTACTCGCTTAACGGTTCCGTATTCGGCGAAGACGGTGGTGATGTCTTCTTGGGTAACTTGGTAGGATAAGTTACCGACGTATATCGACATGAGGAATAACTCCAAAATTTAGACAGTGCGAAGATTTCAGTTTCGGAGAGTCCCCTGCCGATACAGAAGGGCAAGTTTTTAGACAATTCTGTAGCAATGAACAAAGCCTGCAACTGAATCTGATTCACACTTGGTACTTTAACATAGAATAGCGTCTTTTGAGTAGGTTTTAGGAGTTAATTAAGTCGTTCTAATTAAAGGTAAAACTTTTAGGGTATTCAGAAACCTGATCGATCGGTGTGATGTTTTGCCTGCTCTGGAAGCAGAGAAAGTTATGCCGCCCGCTTTCACCGCAGGAAAGATACATCCACCTTGCCAAAGTTGGTACTCAAAGCTAGGTTTACGTTTTCCAGGGCTTTGACTAACCACACCACGCCTTCTCGGGTACTGCATTCGTAGTGACCGAACAAAATTGCCAGCCGCTTTTCTAGGTAGGGCTTGACTTTGCCGCAAATTAGTACGATTTTCAGCAGCAAACCTGTGGTTTGGGTCGGCCCGAGGTTTGAGATCAGGTCGATGAAGACAAAGTGGTTGGGCCGCACAGGACTCTCTACTACTAAAAAGTTCAATAACTGGCTGCAAGTTCTGATCATTAAAAATTCATTAAACTTCTGATCGTCGCTGTGGGGCAGGGTATTTTGTAGTTGCTTATACAATTTTTCGTTAAAGAGACGTTTGCCGTAGCGCTCATCGGTGACAGAAGAAATCAGGTATTCGTACAAGTCGTCTTTAAAGGAGCGGTAGGACTGATAGGTGCTGGCGTTCGCCGTGAAACGGCCCGCTAGCTGTCTGTAGGTATCGGCTCCTTCTACTTTTCCGACAAATTGCTTGAGGGCAAAGAATAGTTCCGGGTCGGTCAACAGGGTCGGATTTTTTATAGACTGTACACTTCTGCCGAAGGAAAGGGAGGTTTCCCGGCGCGCTGTTTGCGCTTTTCTCACTTGGTGAGCCACGTATTGGGAGAGGTTGATCTCAAATTGCTGCTGCTTTTGAGCTTGGATTCTTTTAATGATTTTTTGTTGTTCGTAGGTGCTGTCGTCGCTGAGGAGGCAGTGTTTGTAGAGGTAAGGGTAACGGGGAATTAATGTTCCGAGGGGAAGGGTAGCAGGGGTTTTGCTGTTGCTGCTATCTTCATTGCTGTGAGTTATGACTTTGGCTAAGCGTTGGAGGGTGAGGTACTGTTCACTTTCGGTAAATTGATTTACTAATTGGGGGATGGAGCCTCGCCCCCGCGATCGATTGTATCCAAATAATATTTTGGGCGCTTCTTCAAACACAGCGATCAATTCAGGGATGGCGGCTTGCTTGCTGGGGTATGTTTGCCAACGGTTGATCAGGATGTGGCAGCAGCGGTTGAGGATGTATTTGAATTCTTGTTCAGCGTGTTCTGAGCGTGCTATTTTTTCGAGTGCGTCGGCGACGGAGCGATCGGGATATCCGGTACCTTGGATAAACAAAGTGCGAAAGCGGCTGATGAGTTCGGCCGGCTGCTCTCGTTGTACCAACTCCAGCCAATGCTTGTAAAGTCGCTGTTCTTCTTCGTGGCTTTGTCTGTTGTAGTCGTTCACTGTGGATTAACCCTCCGAGGCTGGGGCAGGAGCTTTCAGCGCTATTATCTTGATGAATTGGCCAATGAATCGCAATAATTGAGTCAACCGAGCTTCTCGCCGGATGAGGCTTATGGGTAGAAGCTGTCAGCAGCTTAAGCCGATCGATATTTTTGCTTAGTTAAACTATTTACCAACACCAGCATGACATGAATTGTTGGTAATTAGCAAGGCCTTAAATCACCATCTACTTTGTAAAGTATTGGTAAAGATTGTGGGTGGGTAGGGAATAATTTCTGGGTGGGCGGACGATTTAGTATTAGGATGATCAAGGTCAATCCTGATCCGCAGCCCGCTGTTAGTTAAATTTGAGGTTGGGCGAGGTAGAATTAGCTGGGAAAATTATTTGAAATGTGAGTGCTGGTTATGGTTTGTCGCGTAAGTATCGCCCAACTATCTGAAATTTTAAGTGTACCTTTGCCTGCTGTGTCTAAGGGCGTTTTGACAGCTTTAGGGACAGGTATTGCCACAGATACGCGCACTCTTGAGGGGGGCGAAGTATTTTTGGCGCTGCGGGGAGACAATTTTGATGGTCATCAATTTTTGGCAAAAGCCAGGGATTTGGGGGCGATTGCGGCGATTGTCGATCGAGATTGGCAAGAGGAATTGCCTAATTTTCCCCTGTTGCGCGTTGACGATACTTTAAAAGCTTATCAGTCGATCGCCCGCTGGTGGCGTGACCAATTCAGTATACCTATAGTTGCTGTTACTGGTTCTGTAGGTAAAACTACTGTTAAAGAGTTAATTGCGGCGGTTTTGTCAACGAAGGGAAATATTCTTAAAACTCAATATAACTACAACAATGAAATTGGAGTACCAAAAACTCTGTTGGAGCTTTCACCCGCACACAATTATGCTGTGATTGAAATGGGGATGCGCGGGAGTGGGGAAATTGCACTGTTGTCGCAAATTGCGCGTCCTACTGTAGCGGTAATTACTAATGTAGGAACGGCACATATCGGGCGATTAGGTTCCGAAGAGGCGATCGCCCAAGCTAAGTGCGAACTGTTAGCCGAAATGCCTGCTGATAGCATTGCTATTCTCAATCACGATGGTGACAGATTAATCGCAACTGCGTCAAAAGTTTGGCAGGGAAAAACTTTAACTTACGGTTTAGAAGGCGGGGATTTGTGCGGAGAATTGCTCAATCCTGATACAATGTTAGTAGAAGGTGTGGAATTGCCACTACCGCTGCCGGGACGGCACAATGCTGTAAATTATTTGGGGGCTTTGGCGGTAGGAAAAGTTTTAGGTATTGATTGGGAAGTTTTAAAGCAAGGTTTGTCTGTGCAGTTACCCGATGGACGGGCACGCCGCTACGATTTGCCGCAGGATATTGTGATTCTGGATGAGACTTACAATGCTGGTTTGGAGTCGATGTTGGCAGCCCTGAAACTATTAGCAGATACTCCGGGAAAGCGCCGGATTGCGGTGTTGGGAACGATGAAGGAATTGGGCGATAGGGCGATCGAATTTCACCGACAAGTTGGAAGGGCGGCGCGAGATTTACATCTTGATGCTTTGTTTGTTTTTGCTGATTTTGAGGAAGCGGCGGCGATGGCGGCAGGTGCGGCGGGTTTGCATTTTGTGGAGGTAGAAGATATTGCGAGGGAGAATTCCCGCGAAGATTTAGCAAGGCATTTAATGGAGTTCGTCACACCGGGCGATCGCCTTTTATTTAAGGCCTCTCATTCGGTGGAGTTAAATCGAGTTGTGGAGAAGTTTCGCGCTGATTTAACTGCCGAATAATATCGTGTCCGCATCAAGAATTACAATTAACTTGGTAGTGAGGGCTAAATTCTTCCTAAAACTCGCTCGGAGTGAAGTCCTCGCTACAAACTCATGTTTTACACGATATGATATCATCACCAAAGTGCGTGAAGCGGAGCTATCTTCCCGCAGGGGTTCCAGAAGGGTAGGAATCGCCCTGCTTCACTCTCCTGACTGAATTTGACTCCTCACCCACTCCCGGAACAAGCGAATTAAAGCATTTTCTTTTGTAGTCCTCCTCAATTCCAAAAAGCGCAGCATCTCAACTTGCGACAAAAAAGGGAAAGTCGGAGAAACATCTCTTTCGGCATATTCCTGTGATTCCAACTGATAAATTATTAAACGATTTCCGTCGTAGCGCCAAACTTCCGGTACGCCTAAACTTGCATATAAAGAAAGTCGATCGATCGAACGGCTAGTCACGTCAATTTCCACAACTAAATCGGGCGGCGGATCTTGATTGAGATCGATTTGTTCTTTGTCCCAAACCACATCCTCATTTTCGATATAGTAGCACTGATCCGGTTCTAAACCGCGAGCCAAATCCTCCCGCCTGCAAGTTAGAGAACCCAAACTCCGAATTTCGATGTTTAATTCTTCACTCACACTTTCCACAAAACGGCCTAAAATTTTCTTACTACCTTCATGGGGTGCTGATGGAGTCATAATTTCTAAATTTCCGCGATCGTAAGTCAGGCGAATTCCTCTCTGTTCGGTTAACTCATTCAGCAGAGATTCGTAAGTTTTCCAGCTAATGTTTTTCAGCAGAATTCCGCTATTTTGACTCGGGATCAGGGTGGCTGTCATGGCTACCTGCCTGGGTTTTAAATTATGGATTGTATATTAGCAAACATGATATTGATTAATGCGCGATCGCCCTTTTAGAGAGACTGTTGAAGAGAGCATCTCTTTTGGAGAGTAAAAAGCATTTGTGAGGAGTGCAAGCGAGACGTTGGCTACGTTGTATCTCCCTAGCGAGTTCTCACAGCGAACGCTCCTGCAAAAATAAAATTGGGATACTTCCATTCACCAACGTTAAAAACTAGATTTTCCTAGTTTTTAACGTTGGTGATTGACTGCGACAAATCAATTCGTCGCAGTCAATACATTACTTCGCGGCTTGACGCTCTTTTGCCGCCTTGATCACTTCTTCAGCGATGTTATTCGGACAAGGAGCATAGTGCGAGAAGGACATTGAGAACTGTCCGCGCCCAGAGGTCATAGTACGCAAATCGCTAATGTAACCAAACATTTCGCTCAACGGTACATCTGCCTTGATCCGCGCTCCTGTTTGTCCTGTCTCCTGAGATTTCATCATCCCCCGGCGGCGGTTGAGGTCGCCGATCACGTCGCCCATGTAATCATCTGGAGTGAATACATCGACATTCATAATCGGTTCGAGCAACTGAGGCCCTGCTTTAGGCAGAGACTGCCGATAGGCCGCTTTGGCAGCAATTTCAAAGGCCATTGCTGACGAGTCAACGGGGTGGAAACCGCCTTCTAGAAGCGTGAATTTCAAGTCTAGGCAGGGGAATCCGGCCAAGACGCCTTTGTCGATGCAGCTTTCAAAGCCTTTTTCGACCGCTGGCCAATATTCTCTCGGCACGCTACCACCAGTCACTTTTGACTCAAACTGGAAGCCACTTCCCACCTCACCAGGCTCGATCACATAGCCGATTTTGGCAAATTGACCGGAACCACCTGATTGCTTTTTGTGAGTGTATTCGTCTTCCAGGCGCTTGGTAATCGACTCGCGGTAGGCTACCTGCGGTTCGCCGACTTCTACTTCGATGCCGTGGGTGCGCTTGAGAATGTCTACTTTGATGTCGAGGTGTAACTCGCCCATCCCCTTGAGAATCGTTTCGCCGCTTTCTTGATCCGTCACCATGTGGAAAGATGGGTCTTCTTGCACCATCTTGGTGAGGGCTGCTCCCATTTTTTCTTCGCCGCCTTTTTGTTTCGGTTTGACCGAAATCGAAATAACGGGATCGGGGAATACCATCGGCTCTAGGGTGGCGGGATTTTTGGGGTCGCAGATGGTGTGTCCGGTGCGGACGTTTTTCATGCCGACGATCGCCACAATGTCCCCTGCTTGCGCGGATTCAATTTCTTCGCGAGAGTTGGCGTGCATTTCTACCAAACGGCTGATGCGCTCGGTTTTGCCTGTGGCGGTGTTGAGTACGGTGTCGCCCTTGGACAACTTACCGGAGTACAGGCGCGTGAAGGTTAAAGCACCGTAGCGATCGTCCATGATCTTAAACGCGAGTGCCCGCAATGGCCTGTTGGGATCGACTATCGCAAACTCGCCGGTTTCCTCGCCATCGAGATCGACTTCTGGCTGCGGTGTGACTTCCATCGGGTTCGGCAGGTAGTCAACTACCGCATCAAGAACCAACTGCACGCCTTTGTTTTTAAACGATGAGCCGCAGTAGGTGGGGAAAAATGCCCGATCGCGAGTACCTTTGCGAATGCAGCGCTTGAGGTCGTCGAGGCTGGGCTCGTTGCCTTCGAGATACTGTTCCATCACAGCGTCGTCTTGCTCGACGGCCAGTTCGATCAACTTTTCGCGCCAAGTTTCGACATCATCGACCATATCGGCCGGGACATCTTTAATTGTATAGTTCATCGGATCGCCGGAGTCATCCCAGATCCAGGCTTTGCGGGTCAGCAAATCGACTACGCCACAAAACTTTTCTTCTATGCCGATCGGCAATACCATTACCATCGGTTTAGCGCCAAGGATTTTATCGACTTGCTGGACAACACGGTAAAAATCTGCACCCGTGCGATCGAGCTTGTTGATGTAGATGACGCGAGCGACCTTGGAATCGTTAGCGTAGCGCCAGTTGGTTTCAGATTGCGGTTCAACTCCACCCGAACCGCAGAACACACCAATGCCACCATCAAGAACCTTCAAAGAACGGTAAACCTCGATCGTAAAATCGACGTGTCCGGGAGTATCGATGATGTTGAGCTGATGCTCGTTCCAGAAGCAGGTGGTAGCAGCGGATTGAATCGTAATACCGCGCTCTTGCTCCTGTTCCATGAAGTCAGTCGTCGCCGCGCCTTCGTGTACTTCACCAATTTTGTGGATTTTACCTGTCAGTTTCAGGATTCTTTCTGTTGTGGTGGTTTTGCCAGCATCTACGTGGGCGAAGATGCCGATATTTCGATAACGAGTGAGATCTTTCATAATTAATGTTGAGATTTAATGCGACGAACCGTCGGCGACCACCTGCAAGCGTAACCAGCGAGGAATCAATGTTGCCTTAGGCGCCAGTACAGGCTAGATTTCCTTTCCCCTGTTTTTGGCAGAACTATCTTAATTTTGACACTTCCCCGTCATTCCTGCGAAGGATTTTTGGTTCGATCGGTACGGGAATCCTTACAATTCATAAAAATACCCTAGACCAAGGGAAAAATTCTCTGTGAAAGTTAAGTTGGGTTCAGAAAGTAGGTTGGGTTGAGCCACTCGTACCCAACAAATTCTTGTTTTTGACGATTCGCTCAACTTGATATTTTGCACCATTCTCAGCAAAACGGTATAAAGCGGGTTTTCCTGACAAAAAACCTAAGATTTTACGTGACTTTGTGGCAAGAAACCCGGTTTCTGACATTAAATAGGTAGGTGCAAATAAATCAGCCTACGGGGAGAGGGCGCGTGAGGGCAGCAATAAACTGCCGGCTGTGATAGATATTTGGTTAACCCGACGCTACAAAACATTATTAAAAATACCGTTGCTGCGTCCAGCAATATCTAAGTCAAAATCGACCCGCTCATCATCCGCTGATATCTCCGCTCCAATTCATCCCGCACCACCGGCCACTGATTCAAACTTTCATCATTCTCAATTACCATTTGAGCCGCCGCCCTCGCCAACTCCAAAACCTCCTGATCCTCCACCAAACTGGCCAAAGCAAAATCCGGCAAACCCGACTGCCTAGTTCCCAAAACCTGACCGGGTCCGCGCAATCTCATGTCCATTTCTGCAATAAAAAAGCCATCTTGAGATTGTTCTAAAACCTTCATTCTCTGCATAGCTTCCGCAGATTTGGAACCGGGCATTAACAAACAATAAGAACGGTTGCTGCCCCGACCGACTCGACCCCGCAACTGGTGCAGTTGCGACAGTCCAAAACGCTCCGAATTTTCAATCAGCATTACCGTGGCATTCGGCACGTCTACTCCCACTTCGACCACAGTAGTAGATACTAAAATATCAGTTTCTTTGTCTCGAAACTTTGTAATTGCCTCATCTTTATCAGCACTGCTCATCCTGCCGTGGAGCAAACCCACTTTAAACTCAGGAAATACGCTTTTTTGCAGTTTCTCTTGTTCCTCAATTGCCGATCGCACGTCCAACTTTTCCGATTCTTCCACCAGCGGCAGCACCACATAAACTTGACGCCCGCTCGCCACTTCCCGCCGAATCAAATCGTAAGCTTGGATGCGTTCTTTGGCAGACAGTACAGTGGTTTGAATTGCCTGCCTGCCGGGGGGAAGTTCATCAATTTGACTCACATCTAAATCCCCGTGCAGCGTCAGCGCCAGCGTCCGGGGAATGGGAGTTGCAGTCATCGTCAAAACGTGAGGAGCTTCGCCTTTTTGCTGCAATTTAGCGCGCTGCTGCACACCGAATCTGTGCTGTTCATCAATTACCGCCAACCCCAATTTCTGGAAATTAACTGTATCTTGAATCAGCGCGTGAGTTCCCACTAAAACAGGTAATTCTCCGGTTTCTAATTGGTTGTGAATTTCGCGGCGCTTGGCTATTTTTGTGGAACCAGTTAACAGTTCTACAGACAAGTGCATCAAGTTAAACCAACCTACCAATTTGCGATAGTGCTGTTCTGCTAAAACTTCTGTCGGGGCCATTAAAGCAGCTTGATAGCCGGATTGAATTGCTGCTAGCATTGCCACGACGGCGACTACGGTTTTGCCGGCGCCCACATCGCCTTGCACTAATCTATTCATCGGTTGCGACGAAGCTAAATCGTTGAGAATGTCGTTAATTACTCTTTCCTGAGCATTAGTCAAGGCAAAAGGCAAGATTTCATAAAAATGTTCGATCAATTTGCCAGTAGGAAGGATGACTGCACTAGCTTGAGCTTTCCTTTGGGTTTGCCGGCGCTTTAAAAGTCCTAATTGCAGATAGAAAAACTCGTCAAAAACTAAGCGGCGGCGGGCGGCGGCCAAACAATCTCGATCGAGCGGAAAGTGAATATTAGTCACGGCATCGGCTAAACCCATTAAACCGTAACGCTCGCGCAAATCCTCTGGTAGCGATTCTGGCAACATTTTCGCCGCCGGCATTGCAGCCAAAATCGATCGCCTCACCGAACCCGCATCCACCCCCTCCGTCAGCGGATAAACTGGTATCAGGCGGCCGACTTTCATCGATTCGATCGCACCCTCGGAGTCGTCTAATACTTCTAACTCAGGATTTTCTAAAGTAATTCCATATTTGCCCTGCTTCACCAACCCGGAAGCTGCCAGCACCGCACCAGTACAATACTCGCGCTTTTTGAATTCTTGCCAACCGCGATTGCTGTAGCGAGGGCCGGCAAAAAAACGACTAATTTTTATCTCTCCGGTGCGGTCTTTTAAAATTACTTCTAATATGGTTAACTTCTTATTCTTCGGACTAGAAAAGCAATTGCAGCGCTTTACTTCAGCGATTAATGTGACAGTTTCCCCGGCTACTAACTCGCGAATTTGTACTTGCTTTGCATAGTCGATGTGGTTGCGGGGATAGTAGTAAAGCAAGTCGTATACAGT
The DNA here is from genome assembly GCF_036701505.1 of Microcoleus sp. Pol11C2. NCBI lineage: Bacteria > Bacillati > Cyanobacteriota > Cyanophyceae > Oscillatoriales > Microcoleaceae > Microcoleus > Microcoleus sp. Pol11C2. Next base: position 40,559 of record NZ_JAUBQX010000043.1, on the reverse strand, counting down.
GTATAAACCTAGTTTTGCCAAGCGGTTGCCGTTGGCGGGGCCGATGCCGGTGGCGCGGGTTAACTGTTGGTCAAGAGTCAGGCTGGGCGGTGGGGGTGCTGTACTCAGGGGTGCAGTTCGGGGAACGGAAACTGCTGGGGCGGTTGGTTCGGAAGCGTTTGCGGGTCTGACTTGTCCTAGTTGTTTTTGCTGGTGGCGAGTTTCTTGTTCCCAAACTTGCTCCATTTGCCTCAAAAAACTGACAGTAATGGCGATCGAATGTTGGCGCTGTTCGAGATCTTTCTGAGGGTAGGTGTCAAATTCAGCGGCTAGGTGTCTGGCTCGATCGCGCGAAGAAGCCGCCACGGAACCGGCCAACTGTCTCAAACTCATTCCCAGAAACTCGCTGAAGCGGTATTGACTGCCTTGGATGTCGTTAAATCCGCGATCTGCTTCTACTGAAAGAGCTTTTTGCAATCGCTGCCATTCGGGTCGATCGATAGTCATATCAATTTTAGATTTTAGATTTTAGATTTTAGATTTTAGATTTTAAATTTTAACTTTTTCTTTTAAGAAGCTTCTACCAAAAAAAGTATAACACCGAGAAACCCGGTTTCTTTAAGAAAGCGGGTTTCCCAATAGCCTAAAATTTTTACGTTTTTCCTTCTTCCCTCTTCCTTCTTCCTTCTTCCCTCTTCCTTCTTCCTTCAACATCCGATCAATCTTCAAACCAACTCGATCGCCAAGCCGACTCAGCCTCCACCACAGCGAGTTCCCGCTGCTTTTTCTGGTAATCGCGGCCCAGCGAGTTCAACTTTACAGACAGGTTACGAATTTGCTGGCGCCAAGCCGAGGTTCCCGCATCGGCAAACTCTATTTCCGATAGCCGCAGTTTAATCGCTGTAATGTGCAGCGCCCTACTACCAAAGGTGGCTGCCAATTTTCGCGATGCTGATGAGGCATCGGTTTCAATGATTAAGTTTAATAAGTTAGGCGGCCCGGCAACACTATCGCCGGAGGATTCAGCACCAGAAGCAGCTTCTAGAACCGGTTCTGGTAATTGACTCGGCAAGATTCCCGACTGTTGCAGCAAGCGGTTGGTGTCGCGAGAAAGCAGCTTGAGTATATGGGCGATCGACTTTTCAATACTATTTTGCCACCGTGCCAAACTTTCTGGGGAATTGGCACTTGGCAATTGATAATTTGCCAATGAAAATAGATAGTTAATGGCCGAAACTTGGTTTTTTTCCTTTCCGTCTTCTTCCTTGTCGTCTGCTTCGTCTTCCTCTTCTTGCTCTTCCTCTTCATCGAAGTCGTCTTGGTCTTCTTCTTCGTCTTCGTCTTCCTCTTCCTCTTCCTCTATTTCTTCATCTGCTTGTGATTCAGTCACCAGCGATCGCAATTTTTCCTCCGACGCCGCAGCTAAAGCCTTTACAGACTGCTGCATTTTTTGCCGCCCCTCGAAGGACAACTTGAGAAACGACTCCGGTACTGCTTGAGTGCAAAGGTGATAGCAAGCCAAAATTAACTGCTGTCGCACCGCTTGTCCCAACGCAGTTAAATAACCTTCGTAGGTACTGCGAAACTCCAAATTCAAGGCTGCTAAAGCCTCTTCGAGTCCGGCCAAATCTTGCTCTATTCTCTCTCTTGGTCGCACCATATCTTTCGTATAAAATTAAAATAGGACTTATATCATTTCCGGTTACACCGGAATGATGTTGACGGTTGACTGTTGACAGTGAACAGTGAACTCTAATTTACTATTCCGATGCTAACGGATTTGATATTACGCAAGTTTTCCATTTTTACGCTGTCTGTAGGAGTAAGGTTTGCAGTGCCCACACTACAAATATAGTCTGTCCATAAGTCCTATAAAAATTAAAAATTAAAAATGCAAAAAATCAAGTTTTCACATTTTTAATTTTCAATTCTAAATCTTAAGTTGGGATTACTGAACACCCATTTGGGCTGCCACTTCATCGGCAAAGTTAGCTTCTACCTTTTCAATGCCTTCGCCCAAGACAAAACGCACGAAGCGGCGCACTTGGACATTTTCTCCAATTTGGGCGATCGTTTGTTTCACCAACTCTTCCACCGAGATATTCTGATCTTTAATAAAAGGCTGATCCATTAAAGATAACTCTTTCATGCGCTTCTCAATCCGCCCTAAAACAATCTTTTCTTTGATGTTTTCCGGCTTGTTGCCCAAGTCATCTTTGCCCATTTCAATTGCCTTTTCTCTTTCGACAACTTCGGCGGGGATATCTTCAACTTTCACGTATTCCACATTCGGGCAAGCTGCAATTTGCATCGCAATATCCCGCACCAACTTTTGGAATTCTTCGCGACGTGCCACAAAATCTGTTTCGCAGTTAACTTCCACCAGCACTCCCACGCGGCCGCCGGTGTGAATGTAGCTGCCTACAAGTCCTTCTGAGGCGACTCGTCCACCTTTTTTACCTGCCGAAGCCAGACCTTTTTTCCGCAGCCACTCAATGGATGTTTCCATATTGCCTTCGTTTTCAACGAGGGCTTTTTTACAGTCCATCATGCCCGCGCCAGTTTTTTCGCGCAGTTCTTTAACAAGTTTTGCAGATATGTCCGCCATCTTCTTTAAGTTCCCAATCAAAATTAGTTATTAGTCATTAGTCATCAGTCATTAGTCATCAGTCATTAGTCACTAATTTTAATGTTAATGATTAGACTAGAGTGAAGAAATACCCAGTCGATATTAGTACCGACTTTGTAGGTGTAGCGCCAGAATTAATTCTGACCCTGACACAATGAATGCTTTTGCCAGAGATCTATTAATGACTTAGACTCGTGCTATGTACAATTAAAAATTAAAAATATCCAACTAAAAATAATAATTATTTATTTTTAATTTTCAATCTTTAATTTTTAATTGCCTGGTGTCAAATTCCGAGGGCAATACTAGCTCTCGGTTTCTTCGCCTTCAGCGTCTTCGTCGTCGGGTTCTACATAATTGGGGTCATCCAATTCTTCGATTTCGACATCATATTCAGCGCCTTCGTAGCCACCTTCGTAGTCGTAGTCCTCATCAGAGTCGCCGCCCTGCTGACCGTGACGACCTTCGTAGATGGCATCAGCCAACTTGCCGACAATCAGCTTGATCGATCGAATAGCATCGTCATTCGCCGGAATCGCAATGTCAACCAAATCCGGGTCGCAGTTGGTATCCAACAGAGAGACGATCGGAATTCCCAACTTTTGGCATTCCAACACCGCATTATACTCGCGGCGTTGGTCTACCAACACCACTCCGTCGGGAATCTTCCGCATAGATTTAATCCCGCCCAGATATTTCTGGAGTTTTGCCATTTCTCGGCGCAGTACCGAAGCTTCTTTTTTCGGCAGCAAATCGAGGGCGCCGATTTCCTCGCGGCGCTCCAAATCCTTGAGGCGCTCCACCCGGGACTTAATCGTCGTCCAGTTGGTGAGCATTCCCCCCAGCCAGCGCTGGTTGACGTAATAAGCACCGCAGCGTTGAGCTTCTTGGGCTACAATTCCTGCAGCTTGGCGCTTCGTACCCACGAACAAAAACTTTTTGCCTTTTTCTGAGGCAACTCTCATGTACTCGTAGGCGTCTTCCATAAGCTGAGCGGTTTGCACGAGGTCGATGATGTGAACCCCGTTGCGCTCTGTAAAAATGTATGGAGACATTTTCGGGTTCCACCGACGGGTTTGGTGTCCGAAGTGAACCCCTGACTCTAACATTTGAGCCAAACTGACTACTGGCATTGTATTTTTAACTCCTGATTCGGGTTAATCCTCCACCCGGTCGTATTTCTGAAGGTTTGCGCCCTCGAAACACCCGAAAACCCGGATGTGCGAATTTAAACAACTTTTCTAGTTTATCACAGCGCGCGCTACTTTTTCTGAAAATTTGATATCCGTAGGGTTGGCTTGGCACCCGGATGTGAGATTTAATGGGCGGGCTGGGTGCGGGGTGTGCACGCTGCGGTTAAAGTTACTTGCAAGCGCTTCTTAAAAACGAAAAATCCAGATGGGAGGTTGCCAAAGCCTTTGTTGGCTTGTGAGAGAATGGCGTTGTTGGTGCGCCTCTTGTGCGTTCTACCTTCGATCGAGCTGGTATCCATTTTTTTCGATTCGGTAATTCTGTCGGCTTTAGTACACTGCCCTCTCGATCCGCAAAAATCCCAAAGCTAAAAACGCCATGCCCATACCCATTCTCGTCCTGCTTGAAGTTCTAATTGTCATCGCACTTTCGAGACTTGTAGGTTTAGGATTTCGAGCGATCAAACAACCTCAAGTTATTGGAGAAATTGTAGCAGGAATTATGCTTGGGCCTTCTCTGTTTGGCTTAGTTGCACCAGATTTAGCAACAGCACTTTTTCCAGCCGAAGCCGTTCCCTTCCTCAACGTGCTATCTGAGGTGGGGCTAATATTTTTCATGTTTTTGATTGGTTTGGAACTGAATCCTAAGTATCTCAAAAGCAATTTAGATATAGCGATTTTAACTTCCCACGTCAGCATTCTAGTGCCGTTTTCTCTGGGAAGCTTGCTAGCGCTGCTGCTGTATCCCATCGTTTCAAATAATAGCGTTTCGTTTACAGCCTTTGCCTTGTTTTTGGGCGCTGCCATGTCAATTACTGCCTTTCCGGTGCTGGCAAGAATTATTACGGAACACAATTTACAGAATACCAAATTGGGGACGCTGGCCCTGACTTGCGCTGCGGTAGACGACGTAACGGCGTGGTGTTTGTTAGCAGTGGCGATCGCAGTTACTCGTACTAATTCTATGCTCGGTGCTTTGCCGACAATTATTGCATCTTTAATTTACATCGGTTTCATGCTGACTGTAGTCCGCTGGTTCTTGCAGCGGCTTTCCAAGCAGTACAACCGCACGGGTAGATTAACACAGGTAGTGCTTTCGGGAATTTACATGGGAGTTGTAGCATCGGCTTTAATTACTGAATGGATCGGCATTCATTTAATCTTCGGTGCATTTTTGCTGGGTGCTGCCATGCCTAAAAATGCGGGATTAACCAGAGAATTAGCAGAAAAAACCGAAGACTTTGTACTAATATTTCTGCTGCCAATCTTTTTTGCTTACAGCGGCTTGCGGACTCAAATCGGCTTGCTCAACAGTCCAGAATTGTGGCTGCTCTGTGCCGCAGTTTTAGGAGTGGCTATTGTTGGAAAATATGTCGGTACTTACGTTGCGGCCAGAGTTTGTGGCATCAGCAACCGCGAAGCTTCAGCGCTGGGATGGCTGATGAATACTCGCGGTTTGACTGAACTAATTGTGCTGAATATCGGTCTTTCGCTGGGCGTAGTTTCGCCGCTCCTATTTACGATGTTAGTCATCATGGCGTTAGTGACAACTTTTATGACTTCGCCACTGTTGGAGTGGACTTATCCAAAACGGTTAATTAGATTAGATATTTCAGAAGTTAACTCTGAGGATTCAGAATTAGAAGATTCACAAATTGCTGACAGCAGCGAAGAAACTGCTAACAAATTGCTTCCCACTTATCGAATTTTAGTACCTGTTGCCAATCCCAGCACGCAGAAAGGTTTACTGCGACTAGCGGTAGCGCTGGCGCAGCCTGCTGCTGGTATGGGCGGTGATGATTTAAAGTCGGCGGCGGTTCATCCTCTAAGTTTGATAGAATTAAATGATGACTATGCCTTTGAAAGTACGCCGGCAGAAGCCGATCGCATTATTCAAGAGCGTCGCTCGAAATTATCAGAATTGATTGATACTTTGGAACTGCCGGAGGCGCGAAAATTGGTACATCCCATCATTCGGATTACTAATGATGTAGCCCGGGAAACGGCACAAATTGCCGAGATCGATCGCGCAGATTTGATTTTATTAGGATGGCACAGGCCTACTTTTAGCAGCAACCGTTTGGGAGGACGTGTCGGTCAAATTCTCAGCAACGCTAAGGTGGATGTAGCAATTTTTGTTGACCGAGGTCGGGAAAAATTGAATAATTTGTTAGTACCTTACGCGGCAAACATTCACGATGATTTGGGGTTAGAATTGGCGCTGAGACTGTTAGTTAATAGCGAGGAACGCCGTTTGACGGTGCTGCGGGTGGCGGTTGACGGGGAAGCTGAAAATGCTCTGAGTTATGAGTTTCAGCGAGTGATGGATCAGTTGCCGGTTGATGTGCGATCGCGCATTGAAACTCCGATTGTGGAGGCTGCTGAGCCAATTCAAGCAGTCGTGGCGGCTTCTGCTAATGCTGATTTGACTATTGCGGGTACGAGTCGGGAGTGGGGAATTGAGCGCCAAACTTTGGGACAGTATACTGATGAATTGGCTGTGCAGTGTCATTCTTCGCTGCTGATTGCGCGGTGTTACGTTAAAGTGCGATCGCACTTGGCATCGGTACTTCCTCAAATGTAGTCAGTTGACAGTTGACAGTTGACAGTTGGCAGTTGTTATTAGTTATTGGTTATTTGTGAGTTAGTACCAATGCCCAATGCCCACTGCTTCGACTTCGCTCAGCACAAGTGCCCAATGCCCACTGCCCAATTACTAATTACTAATTACCAAGATTATGAATCATTTAAGCCTCAAATCGCTGGCATTTTACGGGATTGCGATCGGCTCTGTTTTGCTGCTGTTTAAATTAGTCAGTGCTTACGGCGAATCAAATTTAAAGGCGGCTCCGGCAATTGGGGGAAGTTATCGCTTCGATGCTAAAAGTTTGCCAGAATGTCTGAAGTCTGATGTTTTGGTATTGACAATCGAGCAATCGGGTGTTTATTTGAGCGGTAATTTGCGATCGGGCAGCAGGGAGGGCAGGGAAAAAACAGCCGAGGAGAAACCTTCTCTATTTGGTAAGTGGGAAACTCAAGGATTGAACTTGTCGGGTACGGTTGCTAATTTAGCTGGTTGCAGCGACTCCACAGCAACGGGTCAAAACAGTTCTGTTAAAATGCGCGGAATTGTTGAGCAAGAAAGCCTCAAGGGAAAAATTAGTCTAACTGATAAGACGGCGGCTACTGATTTTACGGCTCAAAGAGAAGCGGCGGTGCAACCCCAAAAGCAGGAACATTGATTGATCCCAATAGAGAATAAGAAATGGGAAATGGGTAATTCTTTGTCGCTTTCGGACTCTTCCCTTCACCCCTCATGAAGCAAGGAATCACAAAGTGGCGGTGGGGGTGGGGGAGTGGGCGATAGAACTCCCGCCGCCGGAGCTCGCCTGTGACGGTCGGTTGCTGCTAAATTAGAAAATATGCCTAAAAGTCAATGATAAAAATAAAGTATCCCAGAGAAGTTCTTGGTTGAGAATTTGTCTTGCTCAAGACCCCCCGTGTCCGTATAGTTTGTTTGGAATGGATGTTGCCGTGATATTAATGCCGTCAGAAACTTCGCTTACCCAGTCAAACCCGTTAATTTTAGACAGTTTGCCAGACTTGTCGCCTTCCGATGGGGGATGTCCCCGCCGAGCCAGATTACAAATTGACTTGATGTTGCTGGCGATCGAAGCCTTGTATCTCGGAGGTGCGGAAGAAATGCTTGCCGTGTCAAAGGACCTGGAATTGGAATCAATTATCAAAAATCGGGTTGCCCTTTGGCTGATGCGTAATACTAACCCGCTGAGACGCTACACGCAGCGCCGCTCGCTTACCATGGTGGAGGCAAAAGCGCTGGTGGCGATCGCCTGCAATATGGCGCGTAAGTTAACCGCCACAATTCGGCAGTTGCTGCTAGACTCGCAGCAGTTGCGATCGAGAAATATCCCCCTCAACCAGAACCTGCAGCTGGCCGAGTATTTAGAACGCTTTAGAGCTCACTTTCGATCGCGCATGAACCCCAAGCGATCGCTCGTTGCAGCTTACGATTCCGACGAAAAGCTCAACGAACTAGCTTTGAACTTGTTGAGCAAACTGTTATTTTGTACAGGCACAGCCGGAATGCAGCGCTTCTGGGTTAGCCTGTTTGATGGAGAAGTTGAATAAAAAATGACTATTAGGCGTCAGTACAGTCTGCCAAATTGCACCCTAGTTCTAGAAGGGTTGAGCGATGGTTCGGCACCCAGCCAGTTAGATATACGGCCGGTGCTTTCCATATTAATGAGCGCTGAATGCTATGTGAAAGGTCTCGGCGAGCCCCTGACGGGGGGGCGGGAGTTTTTTGAAAGCTTGGTGAGGGCCGTCAGCAGCTACGCTCAAGAATTTATGAGCGGAGTGCATTATCCCGATCGCTACGGCCCGAATGCGGGTATGGTGCAGTTACACAGAATTGACGGGAACTTGCACCGGTTGACCGTTCTACCCGCCTCCACAGGCAGCGCAACCCAAATCGATCAAAAAACAGAACTGTCGGCAAAAGTTGATTTGACGACGGTACAGCTATTTGACTTGGTAGAGGCGATCGATCAGTTTTTTGCCGACACGCAGACGCTGCCGGAATTGTCGCTGCAATTAACCCCTATTTCCAAGCGTTACGTCAAGTCGGCCGAACCTTTGGCGAAGCGGACTTTGCCTGCTGTCGTGGGGGTGTCGAGTTTGGCTTTGGCGGCGATGGCGTTTTTCTTGGTGCCGGTGCCGGAAGTCCAGCGCCAGAGAGATCCGGTGCCGCAGCCCAATCCAGCGGGCCAGAATCAGGGGACGCCGAATCCGGGCGGATCGGGTTCGCCTAATCCCAATCCCACGCCCCCTGCGGACGGTTTGCTGCCTGGGACTCAAACTCCGAACGCGGAATCGATTTCGCCGACTCCGATCCCAGCCCCGCAGTCGGACGTTTCACCAACCCCCGCCCCGCAGTCGGACGCTTCACCTAGCCCCACACCGCAGTCGGACGATTCACCTAGCCCCACACCGCAGTCGATCACTTCGCCGGAAAGCACGCCCAGTCCTGTTGCTGAAGGTTTGGCAAGCCCTGAAGCAGCAGCCGTACCAATTACCGATCCAGGGGAAATTGAGCTGTTGAGGGACAAACTTTCCCAGCAAATTGACGGAGTTGTGAAGAATCAGCCTCCGGTTGATGCGGAGTTGGTTTATCGGGTGAGCGTGGCCCCAGACGGGGCGATTGTCGGTTACAAGTCCGAGAATACGGCAGCAGTCGATCGATCCGAAACGCCGTTGTCGGAGTTGCTTTACCAACCTGTTGGCACCAGGCCATCTGCGGAACCACTGGCTGATTTCCGCGTAGTTTTGGCACCAGACGGCACTGTTCAAGTCACTCCTTGGTAATGGTTGATTGTTGACTGTTAACGGTTAACTGTTGACTGTTAACGGTTGACTGTTGACTGTTGACTGATACCAAATCCCGCTTAAATGCTCCCTCAATCTCTTAGTCTGCGGAGGCAGACTTTGTTTTTATAGTAGCGATTTCAATCGCCAAATCATCTACAAACCGATTGCTGATTCAAAGCCCTGTTGGTGCGATTGGCTCAATGTCTGGGTCAAATCCTCCAACTTGATTTGTGCGAATTATCCACAAAAATGCTCCCTGTTTTAAGAAAATTTTGGCGATTTCATCTTGGGTGCGCCTGGGTAACATTGTGCGGTAACTAATAGCAGCTTTTATCAGGTTCACTATACCGACAAAAAAGGTTTTTTTCAGTTCCGCATCAATCCCCGCCAATCTTGCATTTTTCCGCCAATCTGGACGGACAATGCCGAGGGGCATTAATACTTTTTCTAAACTATCTCCTAAAGCTACTAACTGGTGAAACCTTTGGGTTTGTGCGTCGGTAGGATGTGTTTTCAACCAGTCTTGTATCTGAGGATTTGACTCTATTTCGGAAGTGATTTTTTTAATTGTCGCGTAAATTGCCTGACTTGAATCTTGAACGCAAGAAGTTGCTGGGGTGACTAAACTCGCGCCGGTGCCGTCTCCGCTGCGGTAACGGGCCATCATGATATCTAGTTGCTGGTTTAATTCGGTTAAAGGCGACAAGGTGATGCCGTCAAAATCATAGTCGCAACACACGCAATCTAATTTACAGATGATATCGCAAACCGGGCGATCGCCCAACCAGCCGCGCTGCAAGTCTCCCATGTAGCTTTGCCATTTGCTGGAACCGGCAACAATTCCGTCGGGATTGTGGGCGTAAACTTGTTTGTATTCTATGTCAAAACGCAGTTCGCTGGTAAAGCGATCGCGCACTACTTTTGCTACTCCCAAAGCAAAATGTCCGGTGACAATCCCCAGCGGTGGCCGTTCGCCTTTTTTGCCGCCGATACCGCCGAAACTGTGAATCACTATCCCGATATCTCCTTCTTGCCAAGGAGATATTGAATCGTTTTCTGTAGCCTCATTTGGGGTTAACAATACTCTTTTTGCTTGCCCTTTTTGGGCTGGTGTATTTTCCCAATTTTTGTTGCTTAAATAAGCCAGAGATTTTTTGAGACCGAAATATGTTTCATCTGGTGTTAATTGGGCAATTTTGCGGGGTTCGATTGCCTGTACTACAAACATATTTTCTGCGTCTCTTTCGCCGTAAATGTACCAGCCGTCTGGATTTAAGGGGGATTGTTCGATCAGGTGATTGGTAAACCTCGCTACGCCATTTTTGTCGGGCTGTACTTTTGGAATCCGAATAATTTCGGCGGCGCCGTCAAATTGTTGAGATGTTTTGTTGAAATGCCGGACAATAAATTGGTCGCTGTCAGCTTCTTTTCGCTTTAAAATTGAGACTAAGGCGCAGAAACGTCCGATAATTTGTACTGGTTCGCGATCGATCGTGAGTTCCTGGCGATCGCTGCTGCTATAATTAATTGCAATCACCGGCCGGCGTAGCATCACAGTCACGCTGTCTTCGAGTCTGCTGCCTGCTAGAGTTTCTAAAGGGCCGACATTTCGCCAGCCGTTCAATCTATCTGGATGGATGTTGCCAGATTTTTGACTTTTTTTAGTTTCTTGTGTGAAGTTTATATCTTGACTGACTGCGTGGACAAAAAACTGTACTTCGCGATTTGTACTCCATTTCAAAAATGCTGTTTTGCCAATGAAACTTTTATATTTTTTGGGGGCATTTATTACTTCCAAAAAAACTGTACCGTAAGGCTGGCGCTGTTCGTTTGATGGCAAAATTAAGCGCCCGTGCCAAAGAGCGATCGGCTTGTATAGATAGGCAACTGATGCTGAATTTTCGCAAATTATCTCCGGCTCAAAAGCTATTGAAATATCGCTTTTGCCTCCAAAAATAGTAGCAGTTAAATTGCTCTCACTTTCTACAAATCTGGGCTCTAAAAAAACTTTTTCAGGGTGTGAAATGTTAGCGGTTAAATGACCAGTTTTTCTTGTAAGCGAGCGTCTAAAGAAGTTAGGGTTGTCCAATTTTGCCTGCAACCAATTGAGGAAAATGCGAATAAAAATAAACGCTGTTAACCCAAAAACAACAGCTAAAATAATCAGCCCTAGAGTCAAAATGAATTGGTTGAAAGACTGACCTGACACTAAAAAAATAGTTGGCCATATCAAAGAAAATGCCGCCATAATATCTAAAAACGAGTTTTAGGTTCGATCCAGTCTGTGCTGGCTTGACTGCCGAAAACTAGGGGTTTGTCCTCGGTGACAGGTACCGTTTGCCCTGTCATATCAACTACACAAAGAGGCCAAGATCGATCGCCCAAATTGCCAGCGCGGAACAGAACTTGTCCGGGACAAACTTGACTCCAACCCAACAATACAGCATGAGTGTAAAGACTGCGAGCCGGAGCAACGGTATAAGTGTAATTATCATTTTTGTCCCAAATGACACCGTAGTCGGACATATCGGAAGAGTTGAAAAGTGCTTCAAATTCGCGGGCGAGAATGCGGGAACCGTCTTGATTCCAAGAAACAGGCACTAAAATGGCGATCGTCCCGGACATATCTGTATCCTCGCTACCATACATCCCACTTTCGGCCAGTGGCGAAGCAGCCGCCACTGTTTGCAGTTCGCCGGTTTTGAGATTTTCCACAAACATGACGCTGCTAACCCGACACCGGGAGAATTCCGGCTGCACTTGCAACTCAATTCGACTGTAAGCTGCGTATTGGCCGTTAGTTGATACTAGGGATGGACTGCGATAATAGCGGAGGCCTGTGCCGGCAGTGGAACTCACTTTAGCATGAGTGGCACTAATCCATTCCCAAGGAACGGGATAAGGGCTATTTAAAGGGTCAGTCATCGGTTTTTTTTCCAAAAATTTTACTGAATTATCCAACAGATTCAGGCTGGCACGCAACAGACTAGAAACCAGGTTTCTGCCTCAATGCTTCGCCACTAAACCCCAGATTTATAGAAACCGGGTTTCTTTTTTAGATTTTAGATGGGAGAGCACATCTCAAATCTCAAATCTCAAATTTCCAATCGGATAGGTAAGATAGTATCGAAATTAATCTGGTATGTACACCGAGAGGGATGAAATATGACGCGATCTTTTAACCAAAAACCTTCAATCCCCCCCACTCGCGTCTCTAAGTCGCGGGGAAAAGGTTGGCTTGTACTGTCACTGATTTTTCGACTGCTACTGCTGGGGGTGGGCAGCGGTTTTGCGTGGGTTTTGGGGATGGCGATCGCTCAAATTTATCCGTCAGGCGCGACGGAGATGCCGCTGGCAGAGAGATTGCTGCGTGTAACCCAAAATTTGACCTCCAGCCCGAAACGCGCCCCAGCAACGCCAATTCCGGCGCTCCCGCCACCAACGGCTACACCGACTCCCCAGTCAAAAGTCAGTCCTGCCCAGAGAGAGAAATTGCAGTCGGATTTGAGACAGTTGCAGGGCGAACTCAACGCGCTGATTGGCCGCACGGCGGCTTTGGAGAGTCAGTTGGGCAGCAGCCGCCCGACGGAAACTTTGGAAAAACGTTTGCAGTTGATGTCGCGGGAATTGGCGGCACCGGAAACGGCGACAAGTATTGCCCCTGCTTTACCGGCGATCGGCAGCAGCCCGAGTCTGAAACTTGAAACGGTGAATACTGCGCCACAGAATGCCAATAATCCGGTGTTTGGGGGGGATGGGCTGATGGTGACTCTACCCAGCGATGTTTTGTTTGATACTGGCAGCATTTCTTTGCGCGCGGGAACTAATGCGATTTTGGACAATTTGGTGGCGGAGTTGGGCAACCACCAGGGGGCAACTGTGCGCGTTGCGGGCCACACTGACGACGCGGGGGAAGCGGCGGATAATCGCAATGTGTCGTTTGCGCGGGCTCAGGCTGTGGTGCAGTATTTGTCTGGTGTGCTCGGTCAGAAGTATCATTGGGTGGCGATCGGCTATGGGGAAAGTCGCCCTTCGGTGGATAATAGTTCCGATACTAATCGGCAGCGCAACCGTCGCATTGAAGTGGCAATTAGTCCTTAGTCAGCGGACTTGTGGATACTAGATTTATTGCATGAATCTTTGATTGATAGTCAACTGCAGATGTAAGGCAGATAAACACGGATAAACGCAGATAATTTCCACAGAGGTGAGCGAATGCTGGCAATTGGAGTCTACTGTGTTGAATTCTCAAGGCGTAAGCTGCTGTCACGCTGAAGGTGTAAGAGGTGGCAAGTCAGAATTATTTTTAGCCTGATCTATTGCCTCTCGATGTTCGCTCCTAAGTTTTGGTTTTAAATACAAGTTCTCAATCAAAGCTGCCACTCCCGCAAACCAAGGTGGCACAATTACAGCTCCAATAATTCCTAATACTTGAACGCCGCCCAATACAGACAGCAATTGATATAAAGGATGCACACCCACCGATGAACCAACCAGCAAAGGATCGAGTACGTAAGTTTCTAAATTCTGGATTATTACAAATAACAGTAATACCCACAAAAGTACCCAGCCACCTTTAGCTAAAGCTACGATTAATGCTGGTACTGCTCCCAACACGGGGCCGATGAAGGGAATCAAGTTGGTAACACCTGCGATCGCACCCAAGCCTAAAGCAAATTCCGGCATTCCCAAAATGCTCAAACCTGTGGTAATAAATATCCCTAGAATGCCCGAAACTAACACTCGCCCGCGAATATAACTCCCCATTCTTTGACCGATTGGCGCGGCTTGTGCAGCTAATCTTGTGTCCCAAGGTTTAGGGAAAAATTGCACCAAACTTTTGATTAATGTGTCGCTGTCGGCAACCATGTAACCTGAAATAAATAATGCTAAAACTAGGCTGAAGACCCCACCTAGAATGCCTCTCGTTAAACTGTACGATCGCAAAACCAGTTGTTGACTCGATCGAATCAGCCAATTAGTCAGCGATTGAGTATCCACCAACTGACCCACCAAGGTTGGGGCATCGTCGGTTAGGCGACTCAATACATTAGTTGCCACAGTTCGCAAACTTTCGACATAAACTGGTAACTGCCGCAGCAGTAACTCTATTTGTTCGATGACCGTCGGCCCTATTAACACTACCGTCCCGCTAAATCCGCCGATGAGAGTTAAATAAACCATAATCACCGCCAGCCAGCGGGGAACCCGCATGGTTTCGGCCCAATTAACGATCGGGACGATCGAAGCAGCCAGCACAACTGATATCATTAGAATTACTAGCAGGCTCCGCAATTGCCACAGCAGCACTAGCAGCAAGGACGATGCTACAATTAGCAGCAAGTTAGGTAAAGAAATAGTTATCCGCTGTTCTGACATAATTAAGTAATAAAGGTTTGTATTCGCGCTTATGTCTTCCCGCAGGGCGGGTTTATTTATCTTATCAGTTACCACATATATGTCGGGTAAAACTCGCACCTACTCATATTATAATAAAAACTAACATCGGCACAAAAAAATAATATGCAACCGCAATATTCAACCCAAGATTTCTCCACGATGTCGTCTATAAAATCACCAACGCTGTTTTACGAATGGCAAAACTATCGCTGTGCTTATGATGTTTATAACCCAACTACTGCGACAGAAGATAGCATCCCTTTGTTATTAATTCATCCGATTGGAGTTGGTTTGTCAAGAATCTTTTGGCATAGATTTTGTGAGAGTTGGTACAAAGCAGGGAACACTAATCCGATTTATAATCCCGACCTGTTGGGCTGCGGCGATTGCGAAATGCCGGCTGTCGCTTGCTATCCAGACGATTGGGCCGCACAGTTGCAGTATTTCTTGGAAACTGTAGTCAAAAAACCTGCGATCGTACTCGTGCAAGGTGCTTTACTGTCTGTAGGCTTGGCTTTAGCAAAAATGCAGCAGGAAAGCGGATCAAATTTAATTCGCGGCTTAGTTCTCGCGGGGCCTCCAGCTTGGGCGGTAATGAACAAACATTCGACCGCAAGACAGCAAAGAATTGTCTGGAATTTGTTAAATTCTCCCTTGGGAAACGCTTTTTACCGCTACGCCAGACGGGCTGAGTTTTTGCGTTCTTTTTCAGTGAAACAACTGTTTGGCGATGCGGCAAAAGTTGACAGCGAATGGTTGGATGCTTTGCAGGCTGGGGCGGCAAATCCTGACAGCAGACACGCGGTTTTCTCGTTTTTAGCGGGGTTTTGGCGGCAGGATTATAGCGGTACGATTCAAAAGTTCGATCGCCCCGCACTCATTGTGATGGGAGAAAAAGCCTCAAGCATCAGTCAAGCGGGTAAGGAAGAGAAACCGGATGAAAGATTGGCGCAATATTTAACAACTTTTCCCAATGCTGAGGGTTTATTAATGCCCGGGCGCAATGTTTTACCCTATGAATCCACAGCACAATTTGTCGCGGCTGTTGCGGAGTTTGTCAATGGGAGTTTTTAACCGCAGATATCAGCAGATGAACACAGACGAACGCGGATGGAATTTCATCTGCGTTCATCCGCGTTTATCTGCGGTTAAAAAACTCTAAATTTCAACTGCGATGCCAGATGGTTGTACCATCTTTTTGATCGATCAGAGTAATGCCCCGATCCTTAAGTTCGTTGCGGATGCGATCGCCCTCAGCAAAATCCCTCGCCTTTCGGGCATCTTTCCGCTGCTGAATCATCACTTCAATCTCCGCATCACTCAAACCGTCAACAGCATCATTGCTATCACTTTCCGGCTGAACTTCTAAACCCAAAACCCCCGCCAAACTCACCAAAGTCACCCATTTTTGCTGCAACAATTCCGGTGAAGTTTCTGTTTTGCCTTGATGCACTAAAACATTGCCTTCCTTGCCCAATTCCTTAGCCAATTCAAACAAAACAGTCAAAGCGCCGGGAGTATTGAAATCATTATCCATAGCTGCTTGAAATTGCTGGACTAATGTGTTATGTTCTCCCGTCAATTTATCAATTTTCTCAACATCCCAACCGAGTTTAGATCCCTGTTGACTGCCAAAAAGTAAGCCTTCCTTAAGAGTGTGCCAACCATTTCGAGCGCTAGCGATCGCCTCTTCGGTAAAATCTATTTGACTGCGATACTGCGCCATCAACACAAACAGCCTTACCGCCATCGGTTCCACCGCTTTTGACTTCTCGCTTCCTTCATTCTTACTCCCCCCCTTACCAAGGGGGGGGTTAGATTCCAAATCCCCCGACCAATTCCCATCCAACAAATCGCGAATTATAATAAAATTGTGCAAAGATTTCGACATCTTCTTGCCGTTGACCGTCACAAAAGCATTGTGCATCCAATAATTAGCAAGTGACTTGCCAGTCGCCGCTTCAGATTGAGCAATTTCGTTTTCGTGGTGCGGAAAAGTTAAATCGGAACCGCCGCAGTGAATGTCAATAGTTTCGCCCAAGCAATCGCGCACCATCGCCGAACATTCGATGTGCCATCCGGGGCGACCTTTTCCCCAAGATGAATCCCAAGCAGGTTCTCCCGATTTAGCGCTTTTCCACAGGGCAAAATCAGAGGAATCTTGCTTTTTTTGAGCTTCTATTTCTGCGGTTTCCAATCTACCGCTAGCCCCAGCCTGCATTTCTTCCAACTTGCGGCCCGAAAGTTTTCCGTAATCGGCAAACTGCCTCACGTTGTAGTAAACGTCGCCGCCGGAGGCATAGGCATAACCTTTATTTTCTAATTCGTGAATCAGCCGTTTAATGCCGTCGATTGTATGGGTGGCGCGGGGATATTCATCGGCCCTGAGAATATTTAGCTTGTCCATATCTGCAAAATATTCATCGATGAAGCGTTCCGCCACAGCTTCCATTGTGGAATTAGTTTCGCGGGCGCGGTTGAGAATTTTGTCGTCAATATCTGTAAAATTCTGCACGTAGCGCACATCGTATCCCCGCCACATCAGATAACGCCGCACCATGTCCCAAACAATGTAAGCGCGGGCGTGGCCGACGTGGCAGTAATCGTATACCGTAACGCCGCAGCAATACATCCGCACCTTTCCTGGTTCTAGGGGTTCAAAAGGTGATTCGCGACGGGTCAAGCTGTTGTAAAGCGTTAGAGTCATTCGATTTTAGATTTTAGATTTTAGATTTTAGATTTTACAAGATTTAGGCAGAACCTCTATGTGTAGGGTGTGCAGGGCCCACCTTACCTGTATCAGTAGCGCGTCAAACCATTTTTGCGTTCAGGAGTGTGGGTTTGTAGTGGCGATCGCCGGTTAGCGAAGCTTGCAAAATACGCTCTGCCCACTGCGAGCCTAGCAAATTTGGTACTCAATCTCCTCTATCCATAGTACCGTCCCAGCCGACTCAATCTCACATCTAATTCGTATCAGGGAATCTTGACAATAGTTTCGGTGCCGATCCCCACCCACGCCACATTGTCAAGATTTCCTGACATATTGATCCCCAAAATCACGAAAATGCGTATAAGTACCCAGGATTGAGGCAAAAGACCCCTTGACCCGATCGCAACTTGTCTGCAACATTAAGTCATGACAAAGCGATCCCAAAGAAATGCTTGGATTTAAGCAGCCCTGGGAGTCGAATAGCGCGTGTGCTGCCAGCAGAGCGTTGCTAGCAGCACCGATCGCACTCACAAAATCGATCTTGTCAATCAAGAATCGACAGATAAAGCTTTATTTAGATCGGGCGGTGCGCGCAGAAGCCAATAAGTCCAAACCCCCGATCGAATGGGGGACAAGACAAGCTAAAAACAAGCAAGGCTTCAAAGGTTGGAGAGATTTGGAAGCTCGATAATATGTGGATTTAAAAGAGTTTCTAACTCAAAAAGTCAACACATTTGTGTTGAAAGAAAAAAATCTAACCCGCCATCCTAAATTAGTGGAGAACCAACTCATGGCAAAAGAACGCCCACCATTAGAAGAGATGACTTTGCGACAACTCCGCAGAGTTGCTAGCGAATGTGGAGTCTCTCGCTACAGCCGGATGCGGAAATCGCAACTTCTGGCATCAATTCAAGAAATTCAACGCACCAAATTTTCCTACAGCCCATCTCGCAAACTAGAGGCACAAGAAGCAGTGGAAGCAGCAAAGTTTGAACTCGGTCAAGAAGATAGAACAGGCGGTTCTTTGTCGTCTGTAGATGAAGGTTTAGCAGATTTGCCAAACGGCTACGGCGAAAGCCGGGTGGTTTTAATGCCCCGCGACCCAGAATGGGCCTACACTTACTGGGACATTCCCAACGATCGCAAAGAAGAATTGCGTCGCCAAGGAGGACAGCAACTCGCCCTGCGGATATACGACGTTACAGATGTTAACCTAGACATTCAAAGCCCGCACAGCATTCAAGAATATCCCTGCGACGAACTGGCGCGGGAATGGTACGTGCCAATCCCCGTGAGCGATCGGGACTACGCGATCGACATCGGCTACCGCTGTGCAGATGGCCGCTGGCTGGTATTAGCTCGATCTGCAGAAGTCCGCGTTCCTCCCGTCTATCCCAGCGACTGGATTGAAGATCAATTCATCACCCTCGACTGGGAAGAAGAATTGCAAGGCAAAACCTTCGCCGAACTGGTTCCTCCGGCCAAGAAACTCGCACAAGCAGTCAATGGCGGTGGTTACAGCACCAGCAACGCCATCTACGAACAAATATTCGGCATGGCAGAATCTGCCGAAGCCCTGCGCGTAGCGGGTTCTGTCTTCGGTTCCATGCAGCACGTTGCCGGTTCCGTCCAGCAAGTTGGCATCCACGAACAAGCTCTCAGTTCCTACGTGTTCCCCTCCGGCGTCGGAATGTGGGCGGCTCCCACCATGTCCGGCCTCACCACGTCGGGTGTGGGTATGTCCGGCCTCACCATGTCGGGTGTCGGTATGTCCGGTCTCACCATGTCTGGTTTTGGTATGTCCGGTGTCGGTATGTCGGGAGTTGGCTTCGCCGCCCCGATGCGCCCCCGCCAGTTCTGGTTAGTTGCTGATGCCGAACTGATCGTCTACGGGGCCACCGAGCCTGACGCTACCGTCTACGTAGGCGGACAGCCGATTAAACTCAATGCTGACGGCACTTTCCGCTTCCAGATGTCCTTCCAAGACGGCTTAATCGACTATCCGATTTTTGCAGTAGCAGCAGATGGCGAACAAAACCGCGCCATCCACTTGAAATTCAACCGCGAAACCCCAGAACGGCGCACCAATACCAAGCAGGATGCTGTTGTGGAATGGTTGGGCTAATCGCAAAGGTCGATCGAGCAACGGGCGATCATGCAGGTTTGTGCCAATTTTTTAACCATCACAAGGCATAGCCTCAGCCGATCGTGATTTGTTAAGGTTAATCCCAGACAACAACCCATAACACCCCCTATACACCGTTCTCCTGTTTTGAGGAGCGGTGTTTTTTGTATTTAGGACTTACTTGAAAACCGGGTTTTTATAATAGAATAGCTCGTCGATTGGGCGATCGACAAAAGTTATACCAATGCTTAAAAGTACGGATAAATATAGATTGTATGCGAGCATCTGTAGGGACTTAGGTCAAGCCTAAGTCCCTACTTTGTTTCATCTGAGATATTGCACAATTCTCAATTACTTGTTGAGGAACAGGCTTTCCGGCCTGTTCCACAAGAGATGAATTTCCTTGTGGAACAGACCGAAAAGCCTGTTCTTGACAATAGTGCAAGATGTGAGTTTCATCCGATTGACAACTGCTAGCTTATACAACTTTCTCAATATCTCTCTATAGATAGATGTCTACTTAACTCCCCTTCGCCAGACTTAAAACAAAATTTGCATTCTTCAGTCAAGCATTATTAAGTAAGCTAAAGTTTACTTAAATTTTTATTGCACAAACTCGCTAAATCCAGCGAAACAAAAGAAAGCGAGTTATGAGAGAAAGAAGGCGATCGCACTGCCATTTCTCAAAAGCAAATGCAAAAAATAAATTCCCCGCAGCAACGAAGCCAGAAGCGTCCCCGTCTTTTAGCCTTATTTGCTGTCACATTAGCCGCCGTCTTGCTTTTATTTATTCTGCCGGCACTGACTCAACAGCCAGTCGTGCTCACCATGTTAATGCAAGGTCAAGACCTTGTTAACTGGAAACCCTTTGTCAAAGAATTTGAACAGAAAAACCCCGACATTCGCATCAACCTCATAGAAGGACCTTTCGACAGCAACCTCATAGAAAATCTTTACACATCTGCCTTTCTTTTAGGCGAATCGCCCTACGACATCATCAACATGGATATTGTCTGGGTTCCCAAATTTGCAGCCGCAGGTTGGGTAAGCGATTTGACAGACAAAATTCCCCCGGAACAACTTTCAAAATTCATCCAAGGTAACGTCGAAGGCGGGCGGTATCGGGGCAAACTTTACCGAATTCCCCATGCTTCCGATGCCGGAATGCTTTATTACCGCAAAGACATTTTAGAACAAGCGAAAATTCCAGCCCCGAAAACCTTTGAAGAGATGGTAAAAATCTCTCAAAACTTGCAGAAACAGGGAAAAGCAACTTGGGGTTATCTGTGGCAAGGTAAACAATACGAGGGAGTATCTGCGATGTTTGTTGAAGTGCTCTCCGGTTTCGGCGGCTTCTGGGCTAACCCGCAAACTTTTGAAGTTGGGTTAGATAAACCCGAGGCAATTAAAGCAGTGGAATTTCTCAAAAATACGATCGCCTCTGGCATTTCTCCTCCGGGTGTCACCACCTACGGCGAAGAAGAAACCCGGCTGTTGTTTCAAAACGGCAAAGCGCTGTTTTTGCGAAACTGGCCGTATGTTTGGAAGCTGGCAAATGCCGAAGGATCGAATGTTAGAGGCAAAATTGCGATCGAGCCAATGCTCAGCAGTACCGGTCAAACAGGCGGTTCCTGCTTGGGCGGCTGGGGCTGGGGAATTGCCAAAACCTCAAAACATCCAGAACAAGCGTGGAAAGCAATTCAGTACCTTACCAGCGAGGAAACCCAGCGCAAATTTATTATACAAACCGGTTTAGTTCCCAGTTACAAATCCCTATTTACCAACAAAGAAATAGTTGCAAAATATCCCCACTACCCGCAACTGCTAAAAGTAGTGGAACGGTCAGCTTTGCGCCCGCCCCTGGCACAATACGCTCAAGCTTCTGATATTTTGCAGCGTTATTTGAGTTCAGCTTTTACCGGGAGAATGAGTGCAGAACAAGCAATGAAAGCAGCAGCTAGCGAAACTCGTAATTTATTAGGCAGTTTGAAACAACCCCAAGCTTCGTAAATTTGACATCTTGCCTCTGTCAGAAACAGGCTTTCCGGCCTGTTCCACAAAGAGTGAATTTTTTTATCGTGGGGAGTAGGGGTTGGGCATCTTGCCCGCCCGAACAGGCTTTACGGCCTGTTCCACAAAAAGTTAATTCAATTGTGGGCAGTTGCTGATAGCCCGCCCAAAAATAAATTAAAGGTGAGAAATATGCAATTAGACCAGATGCGACAGCGCGAACAAAAAACCGGATGGATATTAGTAGCACCAGCTTTGATAATTCTGATGCTAGTATTTGCTTACCCAATATTGCGCGCTTTTTGGCTGAGTTTATTCACCCAAAACCTCGGTACAGAATTAAAACTGGTTTTTTCCGCTTTTGCTAACTACAGTCGAATGTTAGGCGACGGGCGTTTCTGGCAAACTTTAGGCAACACCACAGTATTTACTGTCGCCTCTGTTGTGCTGGAATTAATTCTTGGTATGGGCATTGCCTTAGTCTTAAATCAATCCTTCGCAGGGCGCGGCATCGTGCGGACAATTTCCCTGCTACCTTGGGCACTGCCGACTGCATTGATGGGAGTAGCTTGGGCGTGGATTTTTAACGACCAATACGGCGTAATTAACGACATTTTGAGGCGCTTGGGATTGATTCAAAATAGCATTAGCTGGTTGGGAGATCCGACTTTGGCAATGATGGCAGTGATTACAGCAGATGTGTGGAAAACTACGCCCTTCGTCAGCTTGCTTTTGCTAGCAGGATTGCAATCAATTCCAGGTGATTTATATGAAGCACACGCGATTGACGGCGCCAGTAGCTGGCAGAGTTTCCGTCAAGTTACCGTGCCCCTGCTGATGCCACAAATTGTGATTGCTGTGCTGTTTCGATTTGCCCAAGCTTTCGGCATTTTTGACTTGATTCAGGTGATGACGGGAGGGGGACCGGCGGGGGCAACGGAGACGGTTTCTATCTACATTTACAGCACGGTAATGAGGTATTTAGACTTTGGGTACGGGGCGGCTTTGGTGGTGTGTACTTTTTTGCTGTTAGTGGCAGCAGTTGCGATCGCCGCTTACCTGTTATCGAGAGCCCGCATCAATGCAGCCGGAGGAAACTAAAACGATTTTAGATTTGGGATTTTTGATTTTAGAGAACCAACTGTTGCACTTTTATTTCATTGGTACAAATTATGTCTCTAGCCCGCGAACAACCTACAAAAAAAACCTTTAACATCCGGCAATTAATCTTGCCAATTTCAGCGCTCTTAATTGTCGCATATTTCCTTGCACCCATCCTCTGGCAGGTGCTAACTTCTTTCAAAGTAAATCCAGATATTTCAGCGATTCCCAACGTCTACATTCCTAAACGAATTACTTTCGATCATTACCTGTCGCTGTTCCAGCGCCGCCCGTTTGCACTTTACATTTTAAATAGCGCTTTTGTTTCCATTACTTCAACATTGCTGTGTTTAGCAGTAGGCGCTCCCGCAGCTTACGCTTTAGCCCGGTTGCGGTTGTGGGGCGAGAGAATCATCCTGGCAAGTGTGACGATTGTGACGCTATTTCCGGCGGTGCTGCTATTTTTGGGACTGCTGGAAATTGTCAAAGCTTTGGATTTAGGCAATAATTATTTAGCATTAATTATTCCTTACACTGCGATCAATCTGCCGCTGACAATTTTGGTGATGCGGAGTTTCTTTCAACAATTGCCCAAAGATTTGGAAGATGCGGCTAAAGTGGACGGATACAACACTTTTCAAATGCTATGGCAAATCGTGCTGCCGATGACATTTCCCGCGTTAGTCACAACGGGAATTTTAACATTTATTTCAGCTTGGAACGAGTTTATTTTTGCCCTAACATTTATGACTCGCGAATCTCTAAAAACAATCCCCGTTGCCACGGCTCAACTCAGCGGGGTGTCAGTATTTGAGATTCCTTACGGGCCGATCGCCGCAGCTACCGTTTTGGGAACTTTGCCCTTGGTTTTGCTGGTTTTGGTGTTCCAGCGGCGCATTGTTCAGGGTTTAACTGCGGGGGCGGTAAAAGGATAAATCGATTTTAGATTTTAGGTTTTAGATTGAACTGGTTCCTAGGCTCTGCCTGGGAACCGATATCCAGAGGAAGAGCCTCGGCTTACGGAGGAAAATTGGAGGCACAGCCTCCTAATCTGCGTTATCAGGTAGAGCCTGGGAACGAGTCAAACAACACAGTCAACAGTCAACAGTCAACAGTTTAAAAATCATGGCCAAATTGCAACTAAAAAACCTCAATAAAACCTACAGCCCTAAAGTAGTTCCCGTAAAAGACATTAGTTTGGATGTCAGCGAAGGGGAATTTCTGACTTTGTTGGGGCCGTCTGGGTGTGGCAAATCTACGACGCTGCGGTTAATTGCAGGGTTAGAACAGCCGACTAGAGGCGAGATTAGAATTGGCGATCGCAATGTCACTTATCTCAGACCGGGCGATCGCGATATTGCAATGGTTTTTCAAAGTTACGCGCTGTATCCGCACATGACAGTATACGAGAATATGGCATCGAGCCTCAAACTTCGCAAAATCTCCTCCAGCGAAATCAACCGATTAGTGACGGAAGTTGCAACCTCCCTCGGATTGACGGAATTAATCGATCGTAAACCCGGAAAACTATCAGGCGGACAGCGGCAGCGAGTCGCCCTCGGCCGCGCATTAGTGCGCCAACCGGAAGTATTTTTGCTCGACGAACCTTTGAGCAATCTGGACGCATTATTACGGGAAAAAGTTAGAGCCGAACTCAAACAATTGTTTTCCTCCCAAAAAGCTCCTGTAGTGTACGTAACTCACGACCAAACCGAAGCCATGACGCTTTCTACCAAAGTCGCAGTTCTCAACAGCGGCAATGTGCAGCAGCTCGATCCGCCACACTTAATTTATACTCGTCCAGCAAATCAGTTTGTCGCTGGTTTTGTGGGCAGCCCGCAAATGAATTTGCTAGTGCTTAAATGCCAGGGCAATTTTGCTCAGTTGGGCGATTTTCGAGTTCGACTACCAGATATGCCGACTGTGCCCCCAGAAATTGTGTTAGGAATTCGCCCGGAACACGTCGGCTTTGCAGATGCAGAGGCCGGCAAGATGTCTGCCCCAGACGCCATTAAAGGTGAGGTTTATTTAGTGGAAAACTTGGGAATGCAAAATTTAGTTAGCGTCCGAGTTAAAGGTTTGGAGTCAGTAACGGTGCGGGCTTTGCTGCCAAATGACCGCCACTGGAATTCAGAAATTGTAGAGCTGGTTTTTCCGCCTCAGTTGCTGCACTGGTTTGACGTGAAAACGGGCGATCGCTTGCAATAATAATTTGCCTTGCAGAGCATGATTGATTAAAAATTCTCTAACCCTGTGCTGAAAAATATTTTTTTTGCTTATAACTAAGTTATGACTTTAGTTAGAGGTAGAAGTATTGTGCGGCTGTTAAGGTGATATTCATGTGTGAAAAAGCTAATTGGCTGACACATAGGTTGCGTGTTTACCAGATTTTATCGCTAACCTATAACTCTATTTAGGTGGTTAATCAGAAGTTAAAGCTAAGTTGGCTTTACTTCGCATTAACTGCTCATTTTGGAGCGTGTCAATTAGATGAAAAATGTTGAAAATTATCACCAATCAACTTAGGGAGTATTATTGAGATGAATTTGATTTCCACAGCCATTGCTCGCATCAGTTCCCTGCTTAAGGGCTTTCAAATTAAGAGTTTTTTGAGTGTTGTCCTAGTCGGTTTTCTGGTGCTGACAACCACTGTTGATTCGGGACGCACTAACAAAGGTTTTAGCACGCAAGCAAGCTCAAAATCTGAGCTCAACAATCCTGAAAGACCCCAAACAACGCGGGAATGGAGGCAAGAAGCTCGCGAAACCTCAGACTCTCCCGGCGAACGAGCTCAGAAGATTGGCCAAGAGGCAGGAGCAGCCGTGAAAGAAATGGGGGAGATGTATCAAGACACTGCTAAGAGAAGTATCCGCGAATTAAACGATTAGTAGCTCCACCTAAAAAATATAACACTGAGAAACCTGATTGCTTTCGGGGCGCAGCCAAGAGTGCTCGCCCTTCCGGGTTTCTGAACACCTGAAAAGTTTGACGTTTAAATAGGTTGAGCTACTTAATACGACAGACGCAATCAAGTAGGCGAGCATAAATAAACTAGAACAGATGCTCAAAAACCCAGTTTCACCTGAGAAACTGGGTTTTTGAGCTGGAAGTCTTTTATGTTAAATTAAATCAAATTCGCGTTAAAAACCCGTTGCTCAGACTCGGTGGTTAAAACTGAGATCTTGCAGTATTCTCAATCAGCATTTCAAGGACACGCTAGAAACAAGGGCCCACAATAGAGAATTTCCTCGTAATTCCTGATGAATAAACATCTTAAAAGTCTTTGCTTGACAGGCCTGCTGTTCATCCTGCCTGTTTGTCCGGCAACACTTGCCCGCGCTCAACTTCCCGAAACTTCGGAGACTAATGCCAAGCAAACAAATCTCCTCAAAGATGAACTGTTTTTTGGCTTAACCAAACCGGGAGGCGAGACAATTTCTGAATCCGAATGGCAGGAGTTTGTCAAGGCAGTTATTACCCCTCGCTTTCGCGAAGGGCTAACCGTATTAGACAGCTCCGGGCAGTTTCTCAACAGTTCTGGAATTCTGATTAGAGAAAACTCTAAAATAGTTATTTTAATTTATGAAAGTAGTCCTGAAAAAAATCAAGCTATTCATGAAATTATCGAAACTTACAAGCGCACTTTCCATCAAGAGTCGGTGCTGCGGGCAACCAGCGAAGTTAAGGTTTCTTTCTGATGTGGTCATCCAATCAGGGTATTTATGATATTATTCGTGGTAATCCAGGTCATATCCTCAAAGATAGGTAGGGTGCGGGTGCAAGAAAAATCATAATTTGTGGGTATCGATCGCCAACTGCAAAAAATCGCTAGAAAAACCTGCCCGGGAGAAAACAAAAACATGATGAACGACGGCAACCAAAAAGCTGAAGCGCCTGAAACCGAGGATGCACAAAATTTGTCCGGCATGGCGAAAGCTTTTCTTGTGAGCGTGGCTTGGTCTTACGCAGAGGCATTGGAGCAAATGAAACGATCGCGAAATCCACAGCAACCCGCGCCGGAATCTCCGACAGAACAAGTCGAACCCGAGACTGAAAAAAATTAATGAAAGACTATTAATGCGATCGATTTGCTAAACTATCTGGGGGTGCGATCGAACGCAATAGTCAATTAGCTGTTTTGAGTGAAGAACAATCAACTCAGAACAGCGAACTGTGCAGCTTAAGCCGGATTTGTATTGGATTTTACAATAAAAAAAACTGAAAGCCCCGTGACCCTTAAACAAGCTCAGGAAAAGCTTTAGTCCGGGGATAACAACTGCGTTGCAGGTTTGAACCGCAACCTATATCTATCCATAAAAGGGATTTAAACTAAACAAAGTACGGTTTTACCGCTACAGTGTACAAAACAAATAACCAATTTTTAGATCTGTCTCATGTCTAATTCAAAAATGATTGGTAAAGCGATCGCAGGTAGCCTTTGCTTGGGCATCCTCATTAGCTTCAACGCCTCACTCGGCCCAGCATCCGCAGCAACACCAACAATTGCCCAAGAAACAGCAGCCCCGGCCGCTAGCAACCTAGACCAGCAACTCCTAGGCCAATGGCAAGGCACAGTCCCCTCCGGTCAGTCTTTCACCTTCGTCTTTGCCCCAGAAGGCAAATTGTTTCTCATGGCTAAAGGCCCCGACGGAGCGGCCCGCGCCAAAGAAATGAGGTACAAAGTTAATCTCGGTGAAAAACCGATGCACATTGATGTCGGCCTCAGCAGCACAGAAACCGTTGAGACTGTTTTTGAATTGACTCCCGAAGGTCAAATGCGCCTTCAGTTGCAAGGCACCAATCCCGGACAAGCCAGACCTAATTCCTTAAACGAGCAGGCAACTGTGTTTAAAAAGGTCTCTGAGGCCACTGCACTGCCTGCTGACACTCAAGTCATAGGTTTTTGAGGAATAATTGCAGGCAGAAGGCACTTATCGCAATTGTCAATTGAGTGAGGTACTGATTGGGTTTTTCGATTTTCGATTTTCGATTGCGGAATTGGTAAGAAAGCCGACGAGTACCTCACCTGATTGAGATTCGCTATAACTAGCTCTGAGTTTTCAGATTGCCACGCTTCGCGAGGAACGAAGCAATCTTAAAACTTTCTCCGTGCCTTCTGCCTTCCACAGGCCCTGCTACAATCCACTTAATCTCCCTTTAATTTTTGCCATAGACTTCCATGAGTGAAACCGTCCTAGAAGTTCGCAACCTGCGGGTTCAATTTCAATCTGCGGACGCAGGCGATGCGTCTGCAACCGTCAAAGCGGTTGACGGCATTTCCTTTGAGGTCAAGCGAGGGCAAACTCTGGGCATCGTGGGAGAGTCGGGGTCGGGAAAATCGGTAACTTCCCTCGCTGTTATGGGTCTGCTGTTGAGTTCGTCAACGAAAATCGATGGCGAAATTTGGTTTTCTCCGACAAAAGACGGCGCTAGCAATGGGCCTGTGAATCTGCTGGAAATGCCGGACAGGGAAAAACAAACATACCGGGGCAGCCAGATTGCGACGATTTTTCAAGAGCCAATGAGTTCGCTAAATCCCGTTTATACGATCGGATTTCAGCTCACAGAAGCCATTTGTTTGCACCAACAGGTGTCGCAGACAGAAGCGCGGCGCCAAGCTGCTTCTCTGCTGCAAGAAGTGAAGCTGCTACCGGGCGACGATGAGCTCAGGCAGCGGTGTTTGACTTTGCGGCAAGAGCATTCCCGGACTGCTGCGGGGAATCAAGCAGTTATGGACGACGATCGCGATTTGATGCAGCTTGTCAACGGCCAAAAACAAGCTATGCTCGATCGCTATCCCCACGAACTCTCAGGCGGTCAAATCCAGCGCGTGATGATTGCAATGGCTATTTCTTGCAATCCAACTTTATTAATTGCTGATGAACCTACCACGGCTTTGGACGTAACCGTGCAGGCAACAATCTTAGCTTTGCTGCGCGAGTTGCGCGACTCTAGAGGCATGGCAATGATTTTTATTACCCACGATTTGGGCGTCATTGCTGAAATTGGCGATACGGTGGCGGTGATGTACCGAGGCAAGATTGTTGAGTGCGGTGCGATCGAACAAATTTTCAGTAATCCCCAACATCCTTACACAAAAGGTTTATTAGCTTGCCGCCCAACTCTCGATCGGCAACTGCGTCGCTTGCCGACAGTTTCCGATTTTATGGATGTCACCACAAATGCTAGTGGCGAATTAGTAATTGTCGAGAAAAATGCCGATTTAGACGGCGACAACAGCGGAGGAAATCCCGCTTTTGCAACAGGTAAACCGCCTAGGCTGCCGCATATTTCCGGCCCTTTACTGGCTGTTAATAACTTGCGAGTCGGTTTTCCGGTGCAGGGAATGTTTGGCGAAACTAAACGCTTGTTTATGGCGGTAAACGATATTTCTTTTGATGTTTATCCGGGCGAGACTTTGGGTTTGGTGGGCGAGTCTGGCTGCGGCAAATCTACTTTGGCGAGAGCTTTGCTGCAATTAATTCCGATCGCTAGCGGTAAAGTGTTTTTTGAAGGTCAAGAAATTACGCCTCCTGCGAAAAGTAGTTCGGCATCGCAGTGGATGGCTAATTATCGGATGCAAAAAGAGTACGATCGCAAATTGCGGTGGCTGCGGCGCGATTTGCAAATTATTTTTCAAGACCCTTTTAGTTCTCTCGATCCGCGCCTAAATGTTGGGGATGCGGTGATGGAACCGATGGTGATTCACCGCTTTGGTAAGAACCAGAAAGAACAGCGCGACCGCGCGGCTTATTTGTTGGAGAGAGTGGGTTTAAATCCCGATTTTATGCGGCGCTACCCTCACGAGTTTTCGGGCGGACAGCGGCAGCGAATTTGTATTGCTAGAGCTTTGGCTTTGAATCCTAAGTTTATTATTTGCGATGAGTCGGTGTCGGCATTAGATGTGTCGGTGCAGGCGCAAGTTTTAAATTTGCTGAAGGAGTTGCAAACAGAGTTTGGACTGACTTATATTTTTATTTCTCACGATTTGAGCGTGGTTAAGTTTATGAGCGATCGCGCGATCGTCATGAACAAAGGTAAAATCGAGGAAATTGGCACTGCTGAACGCATTTACCGCCAACCGCAGCAAGCTTACACGCGGCAACTCATAGCTTCTATTCCAGCAGGGAATTTGGAGCGAATTCGGCAACAGCAACTAGGTCGCCAAGCTGCTTGGCCCCCATCGCCTGCAGATGAATCACAACAAAATTGATATCTAGTGTTTTTAACTCGTATCAAGTAGCAATTGCCTGTGACCAATTACCAATTACTAATTAGCCATTACGGGCGAACATCTCCTGCAAGGAAAAACAGCTATGAAGGTTTTTTTCTTTTTATCTTCACAAATAAGCAGTTTATATTTATTTTAACTTCATAATTTATGCTCAAACTCAACCTGTTTGAACTTGACTAATATTCGGGGCTGTTTAACCCACAGCCAGGGATCTCGACGCACTATTTTCGTACATCCAACGCGGTCATTCCTGGACGCAAAAAGTGGTATAATAGGCTACTATAACGCGGTAAGGATCTTCATGTGCAGCGTACATAATTAGGTTCTGCGTCTAGGACTACCTCAATTAGGCTAAATGTCCAATGACTAACAACAATAAGTAGCGTAGTATTATAAATAAACTCTCTCTATGAGCCGGAAAAAGTAGAAAATGCCCACCCCACCTAAAAAGAGATTGCTCCCTAATTCCGTAAATACACTTAATTCTCGGGTGGGGTTGCGTAAATTTACGCAAATCTTAAAATGCTAGATTTCGCAAGCTAGGAAAGTTTTACAATATTTAAACATCTTTATTCTTGTAATTTTGGCTCATCACAAGTAAAACGGGATCAAGAGTAAAAAAATGAAATCTTCTGTTCGTATCGAAGAATCAAAAAGCACTAAATTCTCGAACTTAATGCAAGTGTTGTGGACAAAAATTACGGCAGTAGTCACCAGAATAGAAAAAGCAGAATCTAGAAAGAACTATGAAAAAAAAATCAGCGTAGCGACGATCGCCCCTGGCAGTGTATTCTCAATTTTGATAATTGTACTGCTTCTCTTAAACGGGTGGCTCGTAGCTAACAGCGGTGATAATTTCTACGATAGCCAACTCGCCCTGGGATTTTTGGCAATAGCAAATATTGTCTTTTTAGCGGTATCGGCCGGCTCAAACGCCTGTGCTGTCGTAGCCCAAAACGATCGCCCCTCCAGCCCACCTAACGCGGGCGATCGCTTTTTTAGCCTCTCGCTAGATCTGCTGTGCGTCCTTAGTTTTGACGGTTATGTAACACTGATCAACCCAGCAGCAGAAAAAATACTCGGCTATTCCCCAGGAGAAATGATTGGCCAACTCTTCCTCGAATTCGTGCATCCAGACGATCGCGAAGCTACTTTAAAAGAAGCTGAAAGTCTTGCTGCGGGGAATAATACCGTTGGGTTTGAAAACCGCTGGCGCTGTCGGAACGGTTCTTACAAGTGGATAGCCTGGACTGGTAGCCGTTTCTGGGAGGAAGAATTGATGTATGGTGTCGGCCGCGACATTACCGCTCACAAACAAGCAGAAGCAGCGCTGCAAGAGAGCCAGCGTTTTGTTGAGCGAATTGCCAATACCAGTCCGAATCTTCTCTTTGTTTACGACCAAACCGAGCAGCGAAATGTCTACAGCAACCGCGAAATCACTGACACCCTCGGCTACACCGCCGAAGAAGTTCAAAAAATGGGCAGCAACCTACTGCCCACCATAATCCACCCTGACGACTTAGCTAAATTTCCCGGCTATTTTCAGCAATTAGAAAATGCTCCCGACGGCGAAGTTATTGAGTACGAATATCGGGTGCGCGACAAACATAATTGTTGGCACTGGTTAGTCAGCCGGAATATTGTATTTAGCAGAACAGAGGAGGGAAAAATTAAGCAGCGTCTCGGTTCTGCTACCGACATTACAGAGCGCAAAATAGCAGAACAAGCTTTAGCAGAACAATTGAAACTTTCTTTATTCACAGCAGATGTGGGAATTGTTCTAACTCAAAACCAGGGTTTGCGTACAACTTTGCAATATTGCGCCGATGCAGTTGTGCGCCATTTGGATGTTGCCTTTGCTCGGATTTGGACATTGAATGAAGACGGAAATGTATTGCAACTGCAAGCAAGCGCGGGGATATATACTCATATTGACGGCGCTCACAGCCGCATTGCTGTCGGCGAGTTCAAGATTGGTTTAATCGCCCTAGAGCGACAACCTCACATCACTAATTGTGTGAAAGAAGATCCCCGAATCCAGGACAAAACATGGGCCTCACGAGAAGGCATGGTGGCTTTTGCTGGATATCCGCTCATTGTTGACAATCAGTTGCTGGGAGTAATCGCGATGTTTGCTCGCCAGGAGTTGAACGAATCAATGCTGATTGCTTTGGCGTCAAGTGCCGATACGATCGCGCTGGGAATTAAGCGCAAACAAACAGAAGAAGCTCTCGCCACACAAAAGCAAACTTTGAGGGCAATTATTGACAACGCTCCCATTTGGGTGTGGCTGACTGACACTAAAGGCAAGATGCTGTTGGTTAACAAAACTTTTTGCGAATCTGTAAACGTTCCTGAAGAAAGATTTTTGGCAGCATCTCACTGTTGTGAAATTTTGGGAGCGGAAGCATTTGCTAACTGCATGGCGTCTGACGTGCAAGTCTGGAGTCAAGATAGTCCTTTTTATGCTGATGAAATTATCCAGTTTGCTGACGGTAAAAATCACCATTTAGAGGTAATTAAAGCTAAGGTAAAAGAGGCCAACGGCAGCGCGATCGGCTTAATTGGCTTGGGTTTGGACGTTACACAACAAAAAGAAGCTCAACTAAAATTGCAAGCTTCGGAAGCGCGATTCCGGAAGTTAGCGGAGCAGGAAGCGCTGCTGAACCAGCTAGCTAGCAATATCCGCGAATCTCTGGATTTAGATACTATTCTAGCAACAACCGTGCAGCAAATTCGCGACTTGCTGCAACTCGATCGCTGTCTGTTTATCTGGTATTTGCCCGACGCTTCGCCACCTGCTTGGGATGTCGTCCACGAAGCTAAAAATGATGACTTGTTCTCGCTTTTGGGTTATTTCCCTGCTGACATAACGGGTACGCTGTCGCAAAAAATCGCTAATTTGGAAGTTTATCAAATAGATGAGGTTGCAACTGTCAGCGATCCCGTAGAACGAAAATTCTTTTTGGATGTTGGTTACAAGTCTGTCTTGGATTTGCCGATTAAAAGTGCCGGGGGTTTAAGTGGTGTTATTGGCTGCGTTTCTTGCAGGGAGGTGCGCAAGTGGACAAAAGAGGAAGTGGAGTTAATGGAGGCAATTGGCGATCAATTGGGCATCGCCATCAGTCAATCTGAACTTTACACTAAAAGCGTCGATTCAGCTCGGATAGCGCAAGAACAAGCTGCAAAACTCGAAGTAACTCTGTACGAACTCCAGCAAGCTCAAACTCAACTCGTGCAGGCAGAAAAAATGTCTAGTCTCGGTCAGATGGTAGCAGGAATAGCCCACGAAATCAATA
The DNA here is from genome assembly GCF_036701505.1 of Microcoleus sp. Pol11C2. Taxonomy (NCBI): domain Bacteria; kingdom Bacillati; phylum Cyanobacteriota; class Cyanophyceae; order Oscillatoriales; family Microcoleaceae; genus Microcoleus; species Microcoleus sp. Pol11C2. The sequence goes on along the minus strand of NZ_JAUBQX010000043.1, from coordinate 7,494 downwards.
ACCCAGTCAGCTTTATTTTCGGCAATCTTACCTACACAGAAGAATACACTAGAAACCTGATGAAACTGCTGCAAATGTATCGAGATGAATACCCGGAACCTTCTCCAGCTCTTCAGAAGGAAATAGAGGTCTTAGAGCTGGATTTTGTGCTAGACGACTTGCCGAAAATGCTGTCTTCTATGCAGGTGGGAGCTACTCGCATCCGGGATATCGTGCGGAGTTTGCGGAATTTCTCTCGCCTCGATGAATCTGACATGAAAAAGGTTAACATTCACGAAGGCATCGACAGCACATTGATGATTTTAGAACACCGTCTGAAAGTTCAGCCCGATAGCCTAGCGGGTACGGAGTACCATCGCCCCGCAATTCAACTCGTTAAAGAATACGGAAAATTGCCACTGGTGGAGTGCTACGCCGGACTGTTGAATCAGGTGTTTATGAATATTATCGCTAACGCTATTGACGTTTTACAAGAACCGCTCGAAAATCCGGGAATTATCCGCATTCGTACAGAGATAGAAGGTAATCTCGCTGTAATTAGAATTGCTGATAACGGTGCAGGTATGACCGAGCAAGTCAAGCAGCGGATATTTGACCCGTTCTATACTACAAAACGGATCGGTTCGGGAACGGGGATGGGTTTAGCGATTACCCATTCAATTATTGTCGAAAAACATAAAGGTGAAATTAAGTGTTTCTCGGTGGTAGGGAAAGGCACTGAATTTATAATCGAGATTCCGATTAAAAGGACAGAAACTTAAATTGGTTGGTCGCCCAAAATACTAAGCTGCGTCAGTTGGAAAAAACAAATTTTTTTGTACAAACCTTAAGACTGACGTACCCTACAGGCTACCAACAGATAAAAGTTATTTTCCCATAAATTTGCCTGGTGCGTATTGCGCCCCCTACAACTAAAATTGATATGATATTAAAAATCTAAAATCTAAAATCTAAAATCTAAAATGGCATTACCTCCCGGCAGTTTCGGTTTACCCCTAATTGGCGATAGCCTCAAGTTTTTGCGAGATTCCCAATTTGCCAAAAAACGCCACCAGCAGTACGGGCCCCTTTTCAAAACCAGCATTTTCGGACAGCCTACTGTGTTTATGCGTGGCCAAGAGGCTAGTTTGTTTGTTTTAAGCAATGACAACCGATATTTTGTTGTGACTTGGCCAGCCAGCACGAGAGCGCTTTTAGGGTCGCTTTCCTTGTCGCTGCAAACGGGTGCTAACCACCAAAACCGGCGCAAGTTGCTGTACCAAGCGTTTCAGCCGCGAGCTTTAGCCGGCTACCTCGGCGCGATGGAAAATATCACTCAGCGCTATTTGGAAAAATGGGCCCAAATGGAAACGCTGACTTGGTATCCCGAACTGAGAAATTATACTTTTGATGTTGCGGGTAAGTTGTTAGTAGGGATTGATAATGGTGCGGAAACGGCGCTAGGACATTATTTTGAAACTTGGTGTAATGGTTTATTTTCGATTCCTATAGATGTGCCTTGGAGTCAGTTTGGCAAGGCGAAAAAGTGCCGAAAGCTGCTGTTGGCAGAACTTGAAAAGATTATTATCGATCGCCAACAAGAAACTCCAAGTGGCAATGATGCTTTGAGTTTGCTGATATCTGCTCGCGATGACGAGGGAAATAGTTTGAGTTTGGAGGAGTTAAAAGATCAAGTGCTGTTGCTGTTGTTTGCGGGACACGAAACTTTAACTTCGGCGATCGCCTCTTTTTGTCTTCTCCTAGCTCAACATCCCGATGTGATGGCAAAAGTCCGCACCGAACAGCAGCAGTTCCCCGCTACGGAACCCCTAACATTGGAACAACTCAAACAAATGACTTATTTAGAACAGGTGCTGCAAGAAGTGCTGCGTTTAGTTCCACCAGTGGGAGGTATTTTTCGGACAGTCATTAATGCTTGTGAGTTCGGCGGCTATGAAATTCCCAAGGGTTGGACTGTGCTTTCTCAGATTAATCAAACCCATCAGGATAGTCAACTTTATCCTGAACCAGATCGCTTCGATCCCGATAGATTTAACTCCGAGCGATCGGCAAAACCGTTCAGTTACGTGCCATTTGGTGGAGGTTTGCGAGAATGTTTGGGCAAAGAATTTGCCCGGTTAGAGATGAAGTTGTTTGCTGCAAAGATTGTTCGGGAGTTTGAATGGGAACTTTTACCCGATCAAGATTTGAATTTAATCACAGTACCGACTCCGCATCCCCGCGACGGTTTGCGAGTAAAATTTCGTCGAACAACAATGAAATAAGTAGAAGCTTCAGTTCTACACCCTCCTGATTTTCCTCTTCTTCTTGAGAACAGGCTTTTCGGCCTGTTCCACAAGAGATAAATTTTATTGTGGGGAGTAGGGGTTGGGCTTCTAGCCCGCCCTGAAAGCCTGATTGATAATGGCGCAAGATCTCAGTCTCAATCAACATCCAATTGCATCGACCCCAAATACTTAGTTAAATAAGGAGAAAAAACCTCATAAATCAGAGTCAATGGCTTCCCGTGATGCCAAAACAAATAGTGTCGTCCCCAAAAAGGCCCCGACTCTTCAAACGCTGATTCCAAAGCAGCCGAATTACCGCAATAAATGCCCTGCACATCGCGATACAATTCTGTCCGCAGTCTCGCTAAACTAGCCCAAATTGGCAAAGATTTATTTTGTAAATATTCGTCTACGTGGCTCGCTTCCCACCAAGAAGTCGCATAGGCTAAACGCTGACCAGAAGCTGTTCGCAGCCAAACTTGGCGGCGCAGCCGCGGCCCCGGAACGGCGACAATTTGCTGGGGCGCGCCGTCTGCGTCTTCACCCACTAAAGACATATCGATCACATCTACTTCTGTGGGTTCCCCTGTCAGCAGTTGCAGGTGACGGGTGGGGGAACCGTCGCCTAGGAGCAGTATTTGCCATGCCGGTGCGAGCTTGGTGTGGGGCAAACCCTTCTGTACTGCGTCTTCGGCTCCTTGCCACAGGGGGTTGAGAGCGTGCCAGGTGCGGCTGTTTTTGGGTGTAAATGTTGCAGTCAAGGGTCTTTACAAAACTTAATTTTTTGTTTATTATAACGCTTCTGCAATTATCCGCTCAAAAATTAAAAATTGATCGCCCAATGACGATCGCCCATAGGATGTCCGGTTAAATAGTTATAATACTTCTGTTCGGGATTTTTATTCTTCCTTCTTACTTCTTCCTTCTTCCTTCTTCCTTCCGCTATATGTTACGAATAACCGAAATAAAACTCCCCCTCGATCATCCTGAAGATGCGATCGCCAGCGCCATTCTCAAAAAGCTGCAAATTCCCCCCGAAGAATTGCTCAGCTATTCCATCTTCAAGCGCAGCTATGATGCTCGTAAAAAAGCAGAAATCCTCCTTGTCTATATTGTGGATGTAGAAACGACACAGGAAAAGCAACTTTTGGCGCGCTTCAAAAAAGATCCTCATGTGATGGTAACACCAGACACGAGTTATCGGTATGTAGCCAAAGCCCCCAGCAATTTGACGATTCGCCCCATTGTGATTGGTACAGGGCCGTGCGGTATGTTTGCGGGTCTGATGCTGGCACAAATGGGGTTTCGCCCCATCCTTTTAGAACGCGGAAAAGCAGTGCGCGATCGCACGGTTGATACCTTTGGATTTTGGAAGAAAAAAGCAGAATTCAACCCAGAATCTAACGCTCAGTTTGGCGAAGGTGGTGCGGGTACTTTTTCCGATGGCAAGCTCTACAGCCAAGTTAAAGATCCTCAGCATTATGGACGTAAGGTGCTGACGGAACTTGTAAATGCGGGAGCTTCACCAGAAATTTTCTATATTAATAAACCGCATATTGGCACGTTCAAACTGGTGGGAATTGTCCAAAGTCTTCGCGCCCAAATAGAATCATTAGGCGGAGAAATTCGGTTTCAAACTCGTGTGGAAGATATCCACATCGAAAAGGGAAAAGTGCAGGGACTTACCCTCGCTAGTGGAGAATATATTGCTAGTAATTATATAGTTCTGGCGGTGGGACACAGCGCCCGCGATACTTTTGAAATGTTGTTTTCGCGCGGGGTTTACATTGAAGCAAAACCTTTTTCCATTGGTTTTCGGGTGGAACATCCCCAAACTATTATCGATCGCTGTCGTTTTGGCGATCGGGCCGGCCATAAGCTTTTGGGCGCCGCCGATTACAAACTGGTTCACCATTGCCAAAACAATCGTTCTGTGTATAGTTTCTGTATGTGTCCCGGTGGTTTGGTAGTGGCGGCTGCGTCAGAACCGGGGCGACTTGTCACTAATGGAATGAGTCAATATTCTCGCAATGAACGCAATGCTAACAGCGGAATTGTGGTGGGTATCACGCCGGGAGATTATCCTGGTCATCCCTTAGCCGGAATTGAGTTTCAGCGTCGTCTAGAAGAACGGGCATTTGAGTTAGGAGGTGGCACTTACAACGCCCCTGGGCAGCTTGTGGGTGATTTCTTGGCGAATCGCCCTTCCACGGCGCTAGGCAGTGTGCAGCCGTCTTATACGCCGGGAGTTGTGATGACTGATTTGAGCGAAAGTTTGCCAGATTATGCGATCGCAGCTATCCGCGAAGCACTTCCGGCTTTTGACAAACAGATTAAAGGATTTGCGATGGATGATGCGGTTTTGACTGGGGTGGAAACGCGCACTTCTTCACCAATTCGGATTAAACGCAAAGATGATTATCAGAGTTTGAATACAGAAGGTCTTTATCCTGCTGGGGAAGGGGCAGGATATGCGGGTGGTATTCTGTCGGCGGGGATTGATGGGATTAAGGTGGCGGAGGCGGTTGCTTTGAGTATTTTGCAATCTTCAAATCACAAAATTTGAGGCTGGATTTGAGGATTTTTAGATGATTTGAAGATTGCCGTCAACCGTCAACTGTCAACCGTCAACCGTCAACTGTCAACTGTTCAAACAGCAGCTAAACGCGATCGAATTTCGGTATCGGTATACTCAGGCGTCCAGCCTTCTTTAGTGGTAAAATAGCGCACCGCTTTAATTTTCTGGGATGCTGTCAAATAAAACCAGTGTTCTGTATTCGCCGGCACGTTGATAAATTCTTCCGGCTGCACTGTGAGTTCGACTTGGCTGCCGTCGGGACGCACGAAGCCGAAAATTCCCTCGCCTGCTACGATATAGCGGACTTCATCATCGGCGTGGATGTGGCATTTGTTGAAATTGGACAGCATGGTGTCGAGGTTGGGAATGTCCGGGTGCAGTACAATTAAGTCGCGATCCTGATAGCCTGCACTTTCCGACAACTGTTGAAAGTAGCTGTCGAGGGCTTGCAGCACTTGCTCTTTTTGATTGTCGTCAAGAGCATCTTTAGCTAACAAATTTTGAATTTCAGCGCTGTCACCCACGGGCCAGCGGTTAAGTTGAATGTTTAAGGAAGCGAGTTCTCGGGTAATGTCGCTTTGTTGAGTGTAGGTTGTACCGTTTTCGAGTCGCAGGATAGCCATTTTTGCACGTTCCAATTTTTGGGTGAGGCGATACACAGGCACTGTGAAAGATGTTTGTCGATCGCGCCTGTACCAGAATCACAATTTTAACGCTAATTTGAACAGGCTTTTCGGCCTGTTCCACAACAGTTGAATATTTGTCGCGATAATATTATAAGTCAGGGGCCAGCTAGCACCAGCAGCGATCGGCAATCCTGATATCTTAAATGTAACTTTTGCAACAACTATGCCTACTTATACGGGAATTTCTAGCGAAGCTTTTCAACATCCCCTCGATCGCCAAGCTGAGGAAGCGCTGCGAAGCGTGCCTGGATTTGACTTAATTGCCAGCAAATTTGTAGAATTTGTCTACGAACGACCGCAATTCGTTTACCTAATGGGAAATAGCATTCAAGTTGGGCCCCGCCAATATGCCAGCATTTATCATATATTTCGGGAGTGCGTGCAGGCTTTAGATATTTTTCCAGAACCGGGTTTGTTTGTTTCTCAGAATCCCTCGGTTAACAGCTATGCCCTGGGAAAAAACCAGCCTTATGTAGTATTAAACACGGGTCTTTTAGACTTGTTGGATGAGGCGGAACTGCGGGTAGTCTTGGCTCACGAGTTGGGACACATTAAATGCGGCCATCCAATTTTAAATCAAATGGCGATGTGGGCGATGAGCGTCGCATCGACAATTGGCGAGATGACTTTCGGTTTGGGAAATATGGTCGGTAGCGGTTTAATTTTCGCTTTTTACGAGTGGCGGCGCAAGGCTGAATTGTCGGCGGATCGGGCGGCTTTGTTGGTGACGGATGACTTGAACAGTGTGATGAAGACGATGATGCAACTTGCGGGAGTTAGCAGTAAATATGCTGACCAATGCAGTTTGCAAGAATTTATCCGCCAGTCTGACAACTATCAAGAGCTCGATCGAGACAATCTCAACCAAGTGTATAAATTTTTACTTTACAACGGCGGCCAAGGCGTGATGCTGAGTCACCCTTTCCCGGTGGAACGGCTGAGGTATTTGCGAGACTGGGCAAGTTCCGAGGAATACCGCCAAATTAAACTGGGGAACTACAAGCGGGCCGTATCCGAGGGTGCGGTTGATGTGAAGTCGCAAACGCCTAACAGTGAGACGGAGGCTTTGCGCCGTCAAATTGAAGAGTTGCAGCGGGAGATCGAGAGGCAAAAATCAAAGCGAAACTAAGTTTAAATTCCTCGTTTCCAGGCTGTGCCTGGGAACCCGCTAAATGTTTTGTTGAAGATTTACCGGATTTGAGGGAGGGGGAAACGTAAAAGGAAGGTAAACCAGTGAGAGACTTACTCGCAACTGGCCTCCAATCTAAAAAGTGTCCCCTCCTTTCGGAAATCTGTTTCTGAGGAGGTGTAGTTTAAATCAAGAGAAGCTTATAAATCAACGGGGCTAAAAAAAATGAATATTGATAACGCAATGAATACTAACAAGCCAACTTCTAATTTTTTCGGCAATGTGGGAAAAGTCGCGATCGCCCTGACTCTTCTTGCCGCCGGCATGGCATTTACAAATCCTGGGAGAGACAAATACCTAACTTATGCTTCCGGCGTACTCCAAACCGAGTTGGAAAGCACTGTGTGCAAGGATTCTCGCGTGCCGAAAGCTTTGAGCGGCATTACAGATACTTTGATCGGCAGTTGCAAGAATTTGCTAACTTCGCAGCGGGACACGATCGAAAGCTTGCTAGACAATACAACGCAGCGTCAAAATTTAGGTGTGGTCAGTATTTACACAACTCAATTAGGCAAAAAAAGCTATCCAACGGTTGGAGCTTTTGGGAATTTCGTGACGTTGCCACCTAGTTCTGAAAATGCTCAAAAGTAGAGTCAAATTAAGTTTAAGTGTAGAAACCGGGTTTTGTAGAAAGCCCGGTTTTTGCTTAGGTAATTGTCTCTAAGCAAATCTCAATAAATTCGGAGAGCGGCAGCACATACAGCAGATTGCAAGTTTATAGATGACAGTAGCAGCATTTAGTAAACCAGTTTTTTAGATGTTGAGGATTTATTA
>NZ_JAUBQX010000042.1:41439-56471 GCF_036701505.1 Microcoleus sp. Pol11C2 | reverse complement strand
AGCCGTGTGCTATGAAAGTAGCAAGCACGGTTCCGAATGGGAGGGAGAAGATGGTAACATCTTCTTTCGACCCTACCAACCAAGTATTTTTCTTAAAAAACTACGTTTCTGGCCCCAACCGGCCGTAAGTCCTGGTAAAATTTATTGTAATGCTGTCAAAAAAGTGAAATGCATACCCAGCTACCTTCAGCGCAAAGGTGCGCTTACCCTAAATTCTGGCCATTCAGTTGAGGCCAGAAGCCTGGATGAAACTGGTTGTGGCGTCTTAGGTGCTGTAACCCCAAGCAAAACGAACGAAACCGCCATCAAGCCGCCGTACAAGGCAGTTGATCGCTTGCGAGTTCCCAGTCCCACCCATTGAGGATTTAGCAGACCCAGACAAAAAGCCGGTGTGGAAAACATGAAAGTTAATACAAACAAGCTGGACATCACGCACCTCCGACTACCGAATTGCAGCGATTAATTACTTTTATCTCCAATTAATAGCTCACAAATCCGCTTAAAAAAGTGGTAATTTAGGATTTATAACTTGAGAATTATTCATGTTTATCAAACAATAATATTTTTTTAAAAATCTCTTACTTTAGGTAGTGGTTAAAAAAATAAGAGCTTTCTAAAGAGGTCAAAAATTTAGCTTAAAATAGAAACTAAATTCCTTACTCAAAATATGAAAGTCCGCTTTAATGTAGTGCGCCAAAATCAAAACGAGGCTCCCCGGGTTCACACTTACACCCTAGATGTGGAAGAGAGCAATACCATCCTAGACTGCCTCAACAGTATTAAGTGGGAACACGACGGCACTTTAGCTTTTCGCAAAAATTGCCGCAATACAATTTGCGGCAGTTGTTCTATGCGAATTAACGGTCGATCGGCATTAGCTTGCAAAGAAAATGTCGCCAGCGAACTCGCAAGACTGCAAAAAATAGCTGATTCCAGCTCAGCAGAAAAGCCGGCCGATTTCATCCCAGAAATCACCGTCGCCCCAATGGGAAATATGCCGGTAATTAAAGATTTGGTTGTTGACATGACCAGTTTTTGGGACAACCTAGAAGCAGTTGAACCCTATGTGAGCACAGCCTCGCGAGCAATTCCAGAACGCGAATTTCTGCAAACTCCAGAAGAGCGATCGAAACTCGACCAAACCGGCAACTGCATCCTCTGCGGCGCTTGCTATTCGGAGTGCAACGCCCGCGAAGTCAACCCGGAATTTGTCGGCCCCCACGCCCTCGCCAAAGCTTACCGCACGATCGCCGACTCCCGCGATAGCGAAACCGAAAATCGGCTGGAAAAATACAACCAAGGCACCGCAGGAGTCTGGGGATGCACCCGCTGTTACTACTGCAACTCGGTTTGTCCGATGGAAGTTGCGCCGATGGATCAAATTGGTAAGATTAAACAGGAGATTCTCGATCGCAAAGACGACCAAGCCAGTCGATCGATCCGCCACCGCAAAGTTTTAATCGAGCTCGTCAAAGAAGGCGGCTGGATAGACGAGCGCAAGTTTGGCATCGAAGTAGTAGGAAACTACTTCCGCGACGTTAAAGGTTTGCTGAGTCTGGGCCCCTTGGGTTTGAGAATGCTCGCTCGCGGCAAGTTCCCGCTGTTTTTTGAACCTTCAGAAGGTACTGAAACCGTGCGAAATCTGATCGAATCGGTTCAAAGTTTAGAAAAGTCAGCAGATTAGTGATCGGCTGTCATTTTCCTGGTAAATTACAAGTTGTGCGATCGCAAAGCTTCCTCAAAGCCATCACTCAAAACACGAAACTCAAAACTTTTAAATGACTGCTAAAACTCCTCCATCCCCAAAACCTACAACCCCAAATACCCCAAAACCAGAACCAGCCTTTGGGTGGAATGCCTATGCAGAACAAATCAACGGAAGATTTGCGATGGTGGGATTCGTGGGACTTTTGCTGCTAGAATTCTTCACCCGCCAGGATTTTTTCACCTGGCTGGGTCTGCGTTAAATTAATTAAAATTAATTAGAAAAGGAAGCTGAAAAATTATCTATATTTCAGCTTCCTTTTGATTTTTAAGAGTTATTTAAAATACTGTTAATCAAATTGAAAGTATAATATTATAACATTTATAGTGGCATAAAAACATATGAATTTACCAAAGTGGATAGTAGTTGCTTGTAGTGCGATCGGTCTAACATTATGTGGAAATGGACTGGGAGCGTTAGCTGCAGAAACGCAACCGGGAAACAGTGGACGAACATTTACTGATTGGTGTCGTGAAAAAGCTTCTTTGAGTCCTGAAGCTAAACGTACTGTTGAGGTACTGTTAAAGACAGCAGGGACTACTGAGTGCGATGCCGCTAATCAGAGACTTTCGACTCTCACGAAACTCGACCTCAATGGCAATCAAATCAGCGACATCAAACCGCTAGAATCTTTGACTAACCTGACTTGGCTCGATCTCAACGGCAATAAAATCAGCGACATCAAACCGCTAAAATCTTTGACTAACCTGAATTATCTCTACCTCTATAAAAATCAAATCAGCGAGATCAAACCATTGCAATCCTTGACTAACCTGACTTCGCTCATCCTTGACGATAATCAACTCAACGACATCAAACCGCTAGAATCCTTGACTAACCTGGCTTGGCTCTCTCTCACCAACACTCAAATTAGTGACATCAAACCGCTAGAATCTTTGACTAGCCTGAATTATCTCTACCTCGATAACAATCAAATCAACGACATCAAACCCTTGCAGTCCTTGACTAACTTGACTTTGATCGACCTCAACGGCAATCAAATCAGCGACATCAAACCCCTAGAATCCTTGACTCAACTGACTTCGCTCACCCTCAACAACAATCAAATCAGCGACATCAAACCGCTAGAATCTTTGACTAACCTGACAAAACTCTATCTCAGTGGAAATCCTATCGATCCCAAAACTTGCCCTCTCAAGCCAGAGTCTATCTGTAATTGGGAACCCTTAAGTTAAATGCCAAATGTTTACAGTGCCGAAATTTAAAGGCACAAGATTATGACGCTTATAGTTACAGAGAAATAAATAAATTTAGTTCATCAGTATAGTAAGCAGCGTGTTGTAGAAGTAATTCGGTCGATCGCAGTTACTTGTAGTGCGATCGTCCTTAAATTATAGGGACACGGCAATGCCGTGCCCTGACTCCGAAGTTTCGTTCAAACTAATTTCCAGTTGTTTCACGGACGGTCAAACTGTACTTGCCTCTACCTTTTGGAGGCGGATCGTAAGCATTGACAATGACGCGATAGCGACCGTTGGCAGACAAGGTAACAGTAAGCTCTGAATTGGAATTTTGCTGCGTTGCATCATCATTTTCTCCAAGTAGCTCGCCCTGGGAGTTAAAAATAGCGAGATAAGTATCAAATTCGCTACTTTCTACGGTAATAATAACTTTTTGACCCTGAGTGCCTTCAAAGGTATACTCGTCGTACAAACTGCTGTCCGAGGGCAGTACAGAAGACTTAGCAGGGCTGAGTTCTCCGTTTTGCTCTAAAATGACTTTAGATGAACCCGCATCAGGACTCGGTGGAGGTTCTACAGTGGGGCTCTGAGTTGGCGAACTTTGTGGTGATGGCGACGGGTTGGGACTTGCTTGGGCTAAAACACCCTTGTCAGAAGGCTTCGCATCAGTTAAATTTTGAGGAAATTCTGCGGAAATGAGGGTGGAACTGCTGTTAGCAACACCTGAATTTGAAAGTGACAAGGACAGAGCTGGCTTGCCAGAAAAAGTAGCTACCAGAGCAATTGGCGCGATCGCCCAAAATCTAACTTGACGCATGAATTACCTCGGTTTGCAACGAAGAAGGAAGGAAGAAGTCAGTAGTCAGTAGTCAGTAGTCAGTAGTCATGAGTTATTTGTTAGGTGCTACCAATGCCTAATGCCCAATGCCCAATGCCCAATGCCCCATTTTCACCGGACAGTTAGAGTGTAACGACCCCGGCCAGAAGCATCGTAAGCATTAACAATTACGCGATAGCGACCCGTAGCGGGCAAAGTAACGGTCAGAAACGCATTTTTAGTCGAATCGCTCTCATCGTCATTTTCTGCCACTAATCGGCCGTTAGGGTCAAAGATAGCGACATAGGGATCGAAATCTGTACTTTCGAGGGAAATGGCTACAGACTGACCCGATCGACCTTCAAAAGTATACTCGCGATACAGACTGTTGTCAGACGGCAATACTGCGCCGCCTGCGACTAAAGCGCCTTCTTCTTGCAAAATCGCCCGAGAAGGCGCGGTAGGAGCACTCGCTTTCAGTTGTAACGTATAAGCCCCTGACTGCTTAGCTTGGTAGGAATTTGCCACTAACGTGTAAGTCCCGTCTGCTGGCAGCCTGACTGTAATTCTGGCGTCTTTACTGCCCGCCCCGTCATCATCTTGCGCGATTTCGCGCTGGTTGGGCCCGAGCAAAATTAAATAAGGGTCAATTTCTTGACTTTTCATTTCTATTGTGATTTGCTGGCCCGCTTTTCCCTCAAAGGAGTAGAGGTCAAAAAAGCTGTTGTCGGTGGGCAGAACGCTAGACTTGTCGGTGAGGAGGCCACTGACGGCGGGCCCGTTTAACGCAACTTTTTGAGGTGATTTGTTGCCACCAAAGGGCGATCGGGCTTGAGCCACGCGGGGAGCTCGCCCTTCTCGCACGGCTGTCAGGAAAGCTGGTACTTTGTCTGCTGAAATTGCAAAACCGATACCGATACTGCCACCGCCCCGACCGCGAGTAAAAATAGAAGTATTGACGCCGATTAATTCTCCTGAACTGTTGAGCAGAGGGCCTCCTGAATTGCCGGGATTGATGGCGGCGTCGGTTTGAATTAAGCCCCGCTGCTGGTCGATGCGGCTGACGATGCCGACTGTAAAAGTACCTTGAAATTGACCGAATGGATTGCCGATCGCAAATGCTTGTTGCCCGACTTTCACCGAACCGGGACGGGCTAAAGGAATGGTGGGCAAATTGTTTTGATCGCGAATCTTCACCACGGCTAAGTCTAGACCTTCTTCGCCGAATCCGATAACATCGGCGACCAGTTTTCTGCCGTCTGACAAAATGATATTCACCGTACCGCCGGCGGACACAACGTGGGCGTTGGTTAACACCATGCCGTCGGGGCTGATAATTGTGCCACTGCCGTTAGATTTATCTGTATCGACTGTAACAACCGCCGGACTGGCCTTTTCGTAGACTCGAATATTGGTTTGTTCTTCGACATTTTGGGCGATCGCGCCCTGGGAATGCACCGAGTTAAATTCCGTTAAATCTGTTGATTGCCGCACAGAGGATGTCGTAACAACCGCAGCAGCGCTGGCTGCAACCCCAACGGTTAAAATTCCCGATACTGCTAAACTTAGAAGTTTGAAATTCATGGCGATCGATTATTATTTAGCGATCGGTAGCTAGGGATTAGGTTTTGTGGCTAATCGCTAACTACCTTCTCTAATTATTTTAGGACTTGCACCACGGTAGTGACCTTCCTCACGTCGGTTCTCCAATTCGGGCATCTGAATCAGCAGCTAAATACTTAAAATTAGCTTCTCGTACCGCAGCGTCCTCATTGCCGTAGAAAAAAGACAGCAAAGCAAAGCGCTGACCACTAATCACGGTAGTGGCTTCATGCAGCAAAGAACACGAAAAAATAATCGCCGTGCCAGAATCGCCTTTATAACCGTGCGGCGCGTACTCTGGAAACCGTAAAAATCCCCCTGTGTACTCTCCCACATTCAAGTTTAGCGTCATAGCAAACCTACGGTGCATCGTAGCTTTGCTAGTGTTGTCGCGGTGCGACCGAAAATAACCGCCGCTGTCAGCATCGTAACAACCTATCAAATACCGTTCAAACCTAGTGATTGTAAATTGAAAAGCTTTCTCTACTTCCGGCCGCACCCGGCGTAGAATAATCGCATTCAACTGTTGCTGGAAATCCTCGTCTTGAATAAAGAAATCTCGGCGCTTCTTAAAAGTGTCGTCGTGCAAGCCAACTGTTTTCCCGCCTATTTGCCTCATAAAGCCCGAGGGACTGCCACCATTAGCTTTGTACATATCGATCAAACTGCGGCAAGAAGCTTTGTCCAAAACGTTAGGAATTACCAACACCGGGGCGTGGCGAGTGGCCGCTCGGGCTTCCTCAATGGGGGGTAAAGTTTTGAGAAAATCTAATACTTGTTGGGCGTGTTGGTGCGGTTCGCCCATGGGCAAAATATTAATTACCTGAAGGTTTTCGTTGAGAACAAAAGTTTGTGGTGCATAGTGAACTCCGGCAACTCCATTTTCTTCGACATCTCGGAAAACAGCGTACTGCTGACTGACTTTTTTATCTAAGTCCCAGAAAAAGATGAATGACGGAGCAATTGTTGTTGGTCTGTCTAGTTCTTTGTCTGCTGGGTCAACGCTGACTCCGAACCTCGGTACTTGCAAGCTTCGGAATTCTTCTGAGAGCTCTTGAAAGCTTTTGAGGATAACTTGGATTTGTTCAAAAGCTGCGCTGGCAAAGAAAAAGAGGACGACTCGCCGACCGCCAACAGTCGGGAAATGAAATAAGGGGTTATTTGTAGAAGGAATGGAAAACCAGGGAGCCGGATCTCCTATTTCGAGTAATGGCATCTTGCTGATTTAAGATTGGGGATTTTATATTTAGATTATTATGCTGTCGATTAGTTCCACAGATTGGGTATGTCAAAATAGTTTTGAAAGAAAATTAGTTTTTATTTGTGTATATCTGCCTAGGTCTGGGGTTTTACACTCGCCATTTACAGTTTTTTTTTAATCACTTTAATATCTGAGAATAAGTAGATGGGCATCAATAAACGCAACTTATTTTTTTGCCGACGGGCGCCAGAAATGTTTAGTTTCACCCATCTACTTAGTATTTGCCTATTTGTCGAAACTGGGGGAATTATCCGGTTGGTCTTCCGGGTATTCTACAGGTCGATACTCCACGTAGTCTGACGGCGGTGCTTCAACGTCGCGGTTGCTGGGGCGAGACCTGGATGATTCCGTAGGACGGGGTTTTTTGGTTCTCGGTGGCGTATCGGAACTGCGGTTTTCCGAAGCTGGGGGGCGACTGCTGCGGCTGCGGGTCGGTCTTTCTTCGGGGTTGTCTGAAACGTCCCAGTTGTCAGACTCTTGGGCAGGCGGGGCTTCCGGGCGGGCGGGACGTTTGCGCGAGGCTCGATCGGGCGAGTCGGGCCTGGAGGTGTTAACGCTGCCGTTGCGATTCGAGGGGCGGCGGCGGGGTTCGTCGTCGTAGGCTTCCCGAGAGGAACGGTAGTCTTGGCTGCCTCTAATCCGGGGACGCTGCGGATAGTCTTCCTCTGGTTCTAGCTGTTCCATGTCGGCATCATAGCCGTCGTAACCGTAGGCGTTGCTGACCGGTCGGTCTTCATCTATGTATTGGGCGCGAGTTTTGGCTTGGGCTGTGGTCGCTCCTCGCAATTTAATGCTTTCTGCTGCAAAAAATATGGCGGAACCGGTGAGCAGAAATTGACCGAATGCCAGAATTGGGTCAAGCCGCCATCCTTGAAATAACAGAATACCGCCGCACAGCAGGCCGACTGCTGCAAAAAAAATATCGTGGTCTCGGGCTAGTTTGGGACGCCACGATCGCAGAAAATACAGTCCTGCCCCTGCTACTGCTAGGATAATCCCTAACAGGCTGCTCCAGTTCAATCCTAAATTGACCATTAGCCTATCTCCTATGTCTTTCCTATGTTAGCGAGTTAGATTTTACATCTATCATTAAGTCTGTCAGCCCGACTGTGCTTTCTGGGGCAGCGTCCGGTCAGGGTTTCAGCTTGGGAAGTGAGTATAATAATGAGTTTAACGGGAAAAAACCTCAGCTTGGCAGTCAACTGAAGGTTTTGCCTTGACAGTTGCTGGCAGCCGAGGTTTCTCGAATCGGGGAAATGTCCGACTTGTAGCCCACAATTGACTTACAGCGCCGGACTTAGAAAGCCGCTGACTTTTTAGGTGCGCTTGATTTTGTCTTTTTGGCTGATGAAGATCAGGGCGATCGTTGCTGGAATCACTACCACTGTCACGCCGACCAGCAGGCTGTACAAAAAGTTCGCGAGAGAAGGAGTCATAGATTCAAAGCCTTTGTTACAACAATTTGATTTTTATTAATTTTATACTTTCGATCGCACCTGTGAAACGGTTAAAATTATGAACGGCTGACTTAACAAAACTTAAAATTTCGAGATAAGACCCATGACTGGTATTACCGTTGCAAGTTGGATTCTGGGCTCTGTCCTAGTCGTGATGACCTTGCTGTTTATTTTTCGGATCGTCCTGACTTGGTATCCCGAGGTGAATCTGAGCAAATTGCCGTTGAGTCTGATTGCTTGGCCGACGGAACCTTTTTTAGCCGTAACTAGAAAGATTGTACCGCCGATCGGCGGGGTGGATATTACGCCGATTATTTGGGTGGGTATCTGTAGCTTGCTGCGAGAAATGATTCTCGGTCAGCAAGGGCTGCTGACGATGATGATGTAATAGTCAGTTGGCGGGCATCGGGCATCGGGCATCGGGCATCGGGCATGGATTAGTCGCCACCCACTGCTAACTGCCAACTGACTACTGACTAATGACTGTTTGGGTTCAAGAACTGTTCGACGAAATTCGTGTAAACTTCGCCGTTGAGAAACTCGGGGGAATCGAGAATTTTTTGGTGGAAGCTGAGGGTGGTAGGAACGCCGGTGATGGCGCACTCCCGCAAAGCCCGTTTCATCCTGCGGATGGCTGTCGGTCGATCGCGCCCCCATACAATTACTTTACCGATTAAAGAATCGTAGTAAGCGGGTATTTCGTAATCGGTGTAAACGTGAGAGTCCATCCGCACGCCGGGGCCACCGGGAGGCAAATAACCGCTGATTATGCCGGGATGGGGCCGGAAATTGCGATCGGGATCTTCGGCGTTGATGCGACACTCGATCGCGTGGCCGTTGAGAATTACTTGGTTTTGTTTGATTTGCAGCTTTTCTCCTTGGGCGATGCGGATTTGTTCGGCTATCAAGTCGAGGCCTGTAATCATCTCGGTGACGGGATGTTCTACTTGGATGCGGGTGTTCATTTCCATGAAGTAGAACTTGCCCGATTTGTCAAGCAGAAATTCGACTGTGCCCGCACCCGTGTAGTTGATGGATTTGGCGGCGGCAATGGCGGCGTGACCCATTTGATCTCGCAATTTCTGGCTGAGGGCTGGGCTGGGGGCTTCTTCGAGGAGTTTCTGATGTCGGCGCTGAATCGAACAATCTCTCTCGCCGAGGTGGATGACGTTACCGTAGTTGTCGGCGAGGATTTGGATTTCGATATGCCGGGGTTTTTCGATGAATTTTTCCAGGTAAAGTCCGGGGTTGCCGAAGGCTGCGTCGGCTTCGCCTTGGGCGGCTGAGAATAGTTTGGGGAGTTCCGAGGGTTCTCTAACTAGCCTCATCCCGCGGCCTCCACCGCCGGCGGTGGCTTTGATCATCACAGGATAGCCGATGTCGCGGGCGATCGACAAAGCTTCGCGATCGTCTGCCAGCAATCCCTCGCTACCGGGAACTGTGGGGACTTTCACCCGCTGCATCGTTTCTTTTGCGGTGGATTTGTCGCCCATCGCCCGCATCGCGGCAGGAGAAGGGCCGATGAAGGTAATTTGATGGTCGGCGCAGATTTCGGCAAATCGGGCGTTTTCGGCGAGGAAGCCGTAACCGGGGTGAATGGCTGCGGCGTTGCGCGTCAGGGCAGCCGCGATGATGTTGGGGATGTTTAAATAGCTTTTGCTGCTGGTGGGGGGGCCGATGCAAACGGCTTCGTCTGCCAACTGGACGTGCAAGGCGTGTTTATCTACGGTGGAGTGAACGGCGACCGTGGCAATCCCCATTTCCTCGCAGGTGCGCAGTATGCGGAGAGCTATTTCTCCCCGATTAGCGATTAAAATTTTCGAGAACCCCATCTTCGCTGCTTAATTCACTCAATATTCTGTACAATAATGCCTTTCGGTATGTTCTGGATAATCGTTTTCCAGAAATTGTTCACAAAAATTTATTTTACATTTGGCTTGTAGTGGTGCTATGATTGTAAATCGGCGGTGCAAAAGGGCAAGTCACAAGTTAAATGTCAGGAACCTCAACCTGTGAATCTTTAACTCGTAACGCAAAAATCCCGGAGATTGCCAGAAAGAGCGGATGTGGCGGAATTGGTATACGCGCACGCTTGAGGTGCGTGTGGCATTATGTCCTTGCGAGTTCGAGTCTCGCCATCCGCATTGAATATATAAAACAACTGTTGACAGTTTTGGCTGTTGGCAGTTGTTTTATATTGAGTGGTTTTTCTAGAAAGTCGATCGAGTTTTAGATGGGATTTTCGAAAACTCGATCGAACTAAGCATTCTTTAACTGTCGATCGACTATTGTGTTTGAATTAAAAACATAGATACTTATCGTTTGTCAAGTAGAATGGGGTTAGTTAGGTTCCGAATCCGAGAGTTTGCTGACGAAAAAGGATGGACGCTAAAGGATGTTGCCGATCTATCCGAGGTTTCGTACAGCACAGTCAGGCACTATGCTCGATCGGAAGGACTAGCAACGGTTGATATCACATCAATTCAAAAAATAGCTCGCACGCTGGATGTTTTGATTGAAGAGTTGATGGATGTTGTCAAAGAGTCAACAGATTTATCAGTTAAGTCGCGAGAATATGACTGCGAAAATGTAATTAACAAAGAAAGCAGAGGGCGATTACACATCCCGAGAGGAAAGTTGATTTTGGGGACTAGGTGAAATTGTCTGCTGAGCTGAGGATTTAGCGTTGAGGTGGCGTTTAGTGAAAAACCAAGCCAACCATCCCAAGCCTCCACCGCCTAAACAACTAAGTAAAAGGGCAATAATGAAGGGATGTGGGGGAAGCAGAGGATGCTGGGGAGAAGGGAAATCCCAAGGTTTTTCGATTAAGGGGTAGCCGGCTGCTACGATTCCGGCAAAGCCGACTCCGACACCGATGCCGGTACCGACTGCTTGAATCGTGTTTTGTAAATTGCGATCGCGATCTTTTTCCACTTTCTCATACTGTACCTGTTGTTTTTGAGCATCTACTTCCACAATGCCCCGGATTGTTTCAATCATCTGTTGAAACAATTGCCGTCCTACGGTAAGATAACTCATATAGACTTTAATCTGTTCCTGAAATTTCGGGCAACTCCGGTCAACAAAATTTTGTAGAAAATCTAAGTTATCCATTTCTAGGACGCTGCACTCGCCAAGTTGTTTGAGCCAATCACTATAGTTTTTAGCATTCGTTTCAATTGTAATCTGGTGAAGTTCTATATCTCGCAAATAGCGGGCATAAGTTAACCCGATTTGGGGGAGTTCAGTCAGCCAGCCCTCTAGTTGTTCCAGACGCTCCTTTCTATCTGATTTCAAACGACTAAATTCTTCTACTTTTTCCTCTAATTGACTGTAGAGTTTTCTCGCTTCCTTGTTGCAAAGATACGCTTGGTGATAAACATAAATAATTTTACTGCGGCAGCATAACAAATTGAGCAGCGGACGGTAATACTTGCCGGATGCTTCTATCTCTGAAGTTTTTTCATCAGTATCTAACCAGACTAGGATATGACAATTTAATCTCGGATCTTCTTGACTATTGTCAAATTCAAAAATGGGACTACCTAGAAGTTTCCCCTCACGGATAAAATATGGTTGTGGCTGTTTAAGCTCTGAATCTTGAAACAAAGCGTCTACACAAGCTACTGCTAAATCTTTATGATTATTGCCAGCCAAATCAACAGGTTTGGCAAATAATACTAGGGTTTGTCCCAGTGACGCTTGGATTTCGCAAGGTAGCAGACAACCTTGAAAGTTTATGTTGCTCAGTTGGTTGATTTCTACTGTAGAATTCGGGGAAAGTAGCGTGAAATCAAGTGCGTAAGTGTCGTGGAGTTGCAGCGGGTAAATTCCGCCTTTCAGGGGCAGTCGATCCGGTTGGCTAACAGTTGTAAATGACACAAATCTATCGCCATTTGACTCGTAAAGTTCAAGATAGTCGCTCGGTTGGCTATTTTGGCTGTTTCGATTGTTCAGCTTTTCGGGAAAAAAATCGAGCTGCGGATTTGTTTGCAGCAGGTGTCCCAAAGCAGCGCATTTCTGCCATAAATGATCGGCTTTGTCTACAGGTTGTTTATCGCCTTTTGCAAGGTTGTTGCACAAATGAAAGGCAAACAGCGTGAGTTTGGGGTTGGCAAGTTTGCCTGTCAATTCAGGATTGTTCATCACCTAGACCCTGAGTGCTATTTTGACTGGTTGGGGAAACTTTCTTGGATGGCATTTAATAGCGTTTCTCTGGAAACTTGGGGAGGTGGAGGCGGTGGAGGAGGTGTCAGGGTGTTTGTTCCTGGCAGGCGTTCTCCCGCTGATTTGGTTTCTCTTGAAAACAACTCTTTTCGAGTCTGGCGTAAAGCCTTTTGAAGGTCGGTGTACTTGGCACACCATTCAATGATGTCATCAGCAAGTTCATCATCTTTTTCTCTAAAATTAGCAGTTGCTTCTTTAAGGTCTTCATGCCTATTCTCATTCAAAAACAGGGGTTGCTGATTTTTGATTAGGTGTATGAAGGCGTTGATATTCTTCAAACTATCTTCGAGCATTCTTCTCAGATTCCTATTGGCCAACTGAACAAAATGCAGCCCAATGGTAGGGTGATTGAAAAGGTCGTATTTCTCTAGCGCCTATCTCATCAAGCATATCGTATAGCGCTTCTTTTTGGGTGGGACGTAGGGGAAGTTGGCTTCTCCACTCTTGTAACTTTTCTGTGGTAGCATCCCGCAGCCAAAGTTGAGCAGAGTTAAGGGCAAGGGAGACACTTAACCCGTCTTTGAGAAGCTGATAAAATCTTATCATCAAAAATGAGGTAGACAAATCGCTGACGGCCCACAGCGTCGGTACTACACTGGAACTGCCGGCCACCAGGAAACCGCTAGGTAAGCTGATATATTCGTCGCTGATGCTGCTAAAGTCGGTGATGCCGGTTTCGCAGGCGGAGAGCACAACTAGGCGGCATTCTCGGAGGTCAAGGGCAAAGATGTCTGCTAAGGTGAGGCATTTGGTGAGGTCGAGGGTTTTGCCATTTCGTAAGGGTAGATAGCGAGTGGGGTTTTCTTCAGGGGGAGGCGGGGGTAATTCGCAGTCGGCTAGCAGCAATGCTGATAGCAAAGGTTGTTTAAAGTTAAAGTAGCCGTGACCGCTAAAGTGGGCGCAGTGGGCGATGCGGAGGCGGCTATCATCTATGACTGATTTTTTTGCATCATTTTTGACGAGGATATCTTTGGGGTGGAAATGCTGACTAATCGCGGGCACTTCTAAGTCTGTAAATTTCAGGTCATTAGTAGGGTTTTGGACGGCAAATAGGTGTGTGAAATTCGGCCGTTTTCGCCTTTGTGCCTGTTGCAGCAGTTGGCAACTGGGGGAATAGCGGACACCTTGTTTAAAGCAATCTAGTATGCAGGGATTGGTGGGTTCAGGAGACTGGGTTTCTGGGTTAAAGCGCTTCCAGATTTCAGGGCTAATCGGCAAGGCGTGAAGGGGGAATAGGTGCAGGAAACGGTGTGGAATTAAAATTAGTTGATCGCAGTGTTTGGGTACTTTCCCCAGAATTTCATTGATATGCAATATTTCAGATAAGCTTTGGAGGCGAGGGGCTAGGTTTTCCCGCCATTGGGTATCATCCTCTTCTTGGTAATCTCTGAGATATTCCTCGCCCCAGTTTACCAAAGCTTGAAAGTCGGCTTTTGAAGATTGCCATACTATAGGATTTGGTGATTGGGGGGTGATAATGAAAGTAAGGAATTTGTCGCCCAGGATGTACCACTCAAGGATAGCGGTGTTTTCTGCTGTGAGGGCTTGAATATCGCTGTAGAGGATGCCTTTAACTTCTTGAGTCAGCAGGAAGTCGGGGTCGATGGGTTGGATGTCACGGACGAGCAGTTCGTCGAGTTGTTGCCGCAATTGGGTGAGATTGGTAGAATCGCGGCTGGTAGTTTGTAGGCTGTCGATTGGGAGGCTGCGTTCTCCCGATATTGTGCCACTGTTGCTGTTACGGGTTGTCTGTTGCTTGTCTAGTCGGCGCTGTTCGACATCAATTTCTCGACGCAGCCGCGAGAGTTCGTTGAGAACGGTTTCGGGAATATCGCCTTTGGGGTATAAGTCGCGGGTGGCGAGGAGTTCGACTAAGTTTCGGGCTTTGCTGCGTTCGACGTATTCTATGGCTTCGGTGTAACGTTGCAGTTCGATGCAGACTTCTACCATGCCCAGATAAAGTTCATTCCATTCTTCGGCTAATTTCTGTTTGGTTTCATCCCCAGATACAATCTCGCCCCGTAAAAATTCTACTGTTTCAATCGCTGCGGCATAGGTATCATAAGCGAGTTGCCATTGCTGGTTACTTCGGTAAAGATTACCTAAATGAGATAAAGTCCCTGTATGTTCTTGTGGGAAAGCCTCGCGAGTTCTAATAGTTAAAGTATTGTGATAAAGTGCGATCGCCAGTTCGATATTCTCTGCTTTATCTCCCCTGATTCTGTGACGGTAGGCTTCTCCCAAATTATGTTGCGTGCCGGCCCAATATTCGGGAAAAGCATCACGGGTGTAGACAGTTAATGCAGCAGTGAAAGATGCGATCGCCAGTTCGATATTCTCTGCTTTATCTCCCCTGATTCTTTTACGGTAGGCTGTTGCCAGATTATTTTGCGTCATAGCCCATTTTTCGGGAAAGGCATCGGGGGTGCGGATGGTTAATGCAGCAGTAAAAGAGGCGATCGCATTTTCGATATTCTCTGCTTTCTCTCCCCTGATTCTCTCAGCGTAGGCAATTGCCAGATTATTTTGCGTCTGGGCCCAATACTCGGGAAAGGCATCGGGGGTGAGGACGCACAATGCAGCAGTGTAAGATGTGATCGCCTGTTCGATATTCTCTGCTTTCTCTCCCCTGATTCTCTCAGCGTAGGCAATTGCCAGATTATTTTGCGTCTTAGCCCATTTTTCGGGAAAGGCATTGCGG
>NZ_JAUBQX010000042.1:0-41339 GCF_036701505.1 Microcoleus sp. Pol11C2 | reverse complement strand
GTGTAGACGGTTAATGCAGCAGTGAAATATGCGATCGCAACTTCGATATTATCAGCTTTCTCTCCCCTGATTCTGTTGTTACTGTAGGCAACTCCCAGATTATTTTGCGTCATAGCCCATTTTTCGGGAAAGGCATCGCGGGTGTAGACGGTTAATGCAGCAGTGAAATATGCGATCGCAACTTCGATATTATCAGCTTTCTCTCCCCTGATTCTGTTACGGTAGGCTTCTCCCAGATTATTTTGCGTGCCGGCCCATTTTTCGAGAAAGGCATTAGGGGTGTAGACGGTTAATGCAGCAGTGAAATATGCGATCGCCAGTTCGATATTCTCTGCTTTCTCTCCCCTGATTCTCTCAGCGTAGGCAATTGCCAGATTATTTTGCGTCGTTGCCCAATTTTCGCTTCCCGGTTCCCAATTATTTAAAAGTATTTGATAACCAGTAATGGCAATTTCAAGATTATTCGCTCTTTTCCCCAGCGGAAAGTCACGAATATGAATACTCAAGTTTCCGATGTCGCCGAGAATAGATTCAATTGCTTTGGGATGTTCGGCAATAAAATTCGGGATCACTAGCTGTAAAATCTCGGCAAAACGGTCATTGAGGAGATGTTGCCGCTCGACCAGCATGGGGTTAATTACTTGAATATCGGCCTTGCTATCTTTTTCTGCTTGCAATAATTCTCCGATAAACTCTAAATACTCTTGGCGATTTTCACCTTCAGAGTTATCGCTATCTCCCTCATCATTTCTCCACAAGAATTGCCCTAGTTGACTGGCAAGATTTCGTAAAAAATTAATTACTCCCATTTTTCTATCCTTCCCCTGCCAATTTTTCTGCTACTACCTCGCAAACTTGCAGAAACCCCGAATCTAGCAATTCTAAGTTAGCCTGTAAAATCTGCAGTTCCTCACCTTTGGCGCCATTCAGGAGTGTCTCAATCAATTGCAGATAAGCTTGGGCGCGGGTTTCTTCCATTGTGGGGAGTTGTCAGTAACACCGATGTTTATTTTACCATGATTCGATGGGTGGCCAGAAACCTTTCTAAAGTTTGTGAACCGCAGATGTCGGCGGATATACGCTGATGGACGCAGATGAATTTAGTCGATAGGGGCGGGTTTATGAGTTTGTTGGTTTGCGGCAATTATTGTGAGTAAAACCCGCCCGTACAGGATAAATGGTAAAAAACCTGGTTTCTTCTAATTTTGCGCTAATTCTGGTGGCCGGCCCATCAAGCCTGTCATCAGCCGCAAGGCTAAAAACCTCACTGGGGGAATTGTCCGCAAACACCACAATCCAAAGCGGCGAAATGCTACAATTGGCAGCCAAGTATTGGAAAATAATCTGTCTAGAAAATCGGTAAATCCTAACACGATTAAATTCTCTTTTTTGCGCCAGTTATGATACCGTTTCAATACTCGCAAGTCACCGATGTCTTCGCCTTTTTGGTGCGCTTGCTGCAAGATTTGGGCGATCGCCCCAGCGTCTCGAATGCCCATATTCAATCCCTGGCCGCCGACGGGATGGCAGCAGTGGGCGGCGTCGCCAATTAGTGCTAATCTGGGCAAAACGTAGCGATCGCTCTGCATTAACTGCACCGGAAACAAAAAGCGATCGCTCTCCAATTCCAAACGCCCCAAAAGCCCGCCAGTGCGCTGTTCCAACAAAGCTAAAAACTCTGTTTCATCCATTTGTTGCAAAGCTTTTGCTTCCGCGTGGGGTGCTGTCCAAACTACTTGACAGCGGTTCCCAGGTAAGGGTAAAACTCCCATCGGGCCGCTCGGCCAAAAGCGCTCAAAAGCGATATCATTGTGCGGTTTTTCTGCTTTAATGGTGATAGCAACGCAGGATTGCCAGTATTTCCAGCCGCGAGTGCTGATGTTGGCTTCGGTGCGGATGCGCGATCGCGAACCGTCGGCGGCGACTAATAATTTGGTGCGAATAGTCCGAGTTTCGCCGTTTTGTTTGACTTCTATTTCCGCGCAATCGGTTAAATATTTTACCTCCACTACTTCCGCCGGACAAACCCAACTAAAATTCGGGTTTTTTGCCAAAGATTCTTGCAAAGCTGACAGCATGACTCGGTGCTCGCCAACGTAACCTAAAGCTGCTTTTGGTACGGGCAATTTGCCAGTATTTCCCAAATCCGGGCGGTGGAATTCGACGACACCGGGATAGTCGCCGTCGCAGAGGCTAATTTGCTCGAAGGTGGTGATTTGCGGCAAGATTTGCTGCCACACGCCGATACCTTCTAAGATCATTCCTGATAGCAGGGTGATTGCATAGGCTTGTTTTTTGGCTGCGGCGGCTGCGGGGAGTTGGGTTTCAATTATTGCTATTTTTAAGCCGGAATCTTTTAAGGCGCTGGCTAAGGTGGCCCCGACTATGCCGCCTCCGACGATGGCTATGTCAAAGTCGAGTGTCGGTGTTTGCGTGGAGGCTGTGGTTGGAGAAAGTTGGTTTACAGGCATTTTCAAGGGATTTTGTCAAAGTTAATTGGATTGTTACTTTGTTATTGTAAAGAATTATTTCGATTTAGGGCGATCGAGCGACGGAGACGGGAGATGGGGAGACGGGGAGACGTTGAAAAATTTATGATTAATGGCAACCATCAACGATCAACTGCCAACTGTCAACTGTCAACTGTCAACTGTCTAATGACTAATGACCATTTCCTTTGTGTTTTCGGTAGCCAGCGCTGATACTTCCTGGCAAATGGGAATCTCGATGACAAACTCTGCACCTTCGCCAGGGGCAGAAATACACTGCAATTTGCCTCGGTGTTTTTCAACTATAATCTGATAGCTGATTGAGAGTCCCAAACCTGTGCCTTTGCCGACGGGTTTAGTAGTAAAAAAGGGGTCGAACAACTTGCCAATAACTTCTTGATTGATTCCCATCCCGTTATCTGCAATGCGAATTGTTACTGTGTCTGAATTGGCACTGGTGCTAATCCGAATTTGGTTGTGGCGAGAATATATTTCTTGTGAAGAATGAGTGCTGTTGTAGTCTTCGAGGGCGTCTAGCGCATTTCCTAAAAGATTCATAAATACTTGATTGAGCTGACCTACATAGCACTCGACTTTTGGAAAATTGCCGTATTCTTTGATAATCTCAATAGCGGGACGAAGTACATTAGCTTTGATCCGGTGCTGCAAAATTAGCAAAGTGCTTTCGATTCCTTCATGAATGTCTACTCGCTTCATCTGCGATTCGTCGAGTCTGGAAAAGTTGCGTAAGGATACAACTAAGTCGCGGATGCGATCGGCTCCTACTTTCATTGATTCCAAAATCTTCGTAAAGTCTTCCATTAAGTAATCAACTTCAATATCTTCGGCTGCTTCTACAATTTCCGGGACCGGATTGGGGTATTTTTCCTGGTAAAGATTGAGCAAACCGAGCAAGTCTGTGGCGTATTGGCTGGCGTGGGTGATGTTGCCGTAAATGAAGTTAATGGGATTGTTAATTTCGTGGGCGACGCCGGCGACTAGCTGCCCGAGAGAAGAGATTTTTTCGGTTTGAATTAGTTGAGTTTGTGCTTGGTGCAACTCGTGGACAGCTTTTTCGAGCTGGGCTGCTTGCACTCGATACTGTCCCTCGGACTGCTTGAGTGCTTCCAAAACTTCCACCCGCTCGCTAATATCGGTGTGAGTTCCCACCCACTCGCGAACGCTGCCGTCGGCGGCCAAAATGGGGACGGCCCGCACCCAGAAGTGTCTGTAGCTGCCGTCTGCGGCTCGCAAGCGGTGCTCGACTTCGTAGAGACTTTTTGTTTCTATGGCCCGCATCCAAGCTTGTATTGTGCGATCGCGATCTTCTGGGTGCACTGATTTTATCCAGTAGTCCTTGTCTTCAGAACTCAAGCCCGTATAAGCTATCCAATCAGGCTCAGGTTTCTCGGCGATTCCGTTAGCGTCTGTCATCCAAACCATCTGTGCGGTTGCCATTGCCAGCGATCGATATCTTTCCTCACTCAGGCGCACAAATTCTTCGGCTTGCCGGCTGGCTGTCACGTCGCGCAAAATAGCTGTGAATATGATTTCGCCTGCCACTTCGAGTTTGGAAATAGAAGCTTCGGCGGGAAATGCCATACCGTCTCGGCGACGGGCGAAAATTTCTTTGCGTTTGCCCATTGTTCGGGCTTGTTTAAGGCCACAGCCGAAATTGCTGACGAGGTGACTATGAGCCGTGGCAAAAGCTTCGGGCAACAGGAGGCTCAGGGATTGCCCGATCGCCTCAGCCGCCGTCCACCCAAAAATCCTTTCTGCACCTTGGTTGAACAAGATAATTTTTTGGTCAGCATCCACGGAAATAATCGCGTCGTCGGCAATTTCTACAATGCCGGCGAAACGAGCTTGAGACAGTTGCAGGGCTTTTTCAGCGTGTTTGCGATCGCTGATGTCACGGGCGATCGTCGAAATGTATGTGAGTTTGTCGTCCGGTGCGGAGTGGGAGATGAGGACTTGGCTGACGGGAATTTCGAGTCCCGATGTTGACAGGAAGGTGGTTTCTCCGCTCCAAAAGCCTTCGGAAACAGCGGTGGCGATCGCTTGTTTCAAAGTGCTGTAGTCTGACGCTGCCGTGAATTCTAGAACTTGTCGCTTGGATATATCTTCGTTTTCGCCTATACCCACCATTTTTCTGCCGGCTTTGTTAATGTAAATGGCGCGTCCTTCGATGTTGTAAGTACCTACAAAATCGGGGGTTGCTTCCAGAATAGCTGCCAGACTTCTGTTGGCGATTTCGGCTTTTTTGCTTTCAGTAATATCCCGCGCGATGGTAACTATACCGCTAATATTTCCTAGTCCGTCCCGGTAAGCACTTTTTGTAGAAAGAAATATCCTCAAATTTCCTTTGACTGGCAGCTCTTCTTCAATTGCTTGCGTTGTTCCCGCTGCCATAATTGGGCGATCGGTTTTTCTAATTTTGCCTGCAATTTCCGGGTGAAACAACTCGCTGTCATCTCTGCCGATAATGTCGTCTACAGACTTGCCAATTATACTGGCTCCCGCAGCATTGAGCATCAGGTAACGGCCCTGAATATCTTTGACAAATAGGGCTGCTGGCGTACTATTGATGACGGCAAGCAACAGGTTGTAGTTTTTTTGAAGTTCCTGCTTAGTTGTTTTAGTGTCGAAAATTTGCTCCTGCAAGTGCTCATTAGTGAGTTGCAGTTGGAGAGTCCGTTTCTCAACTTGAGTTTCTAAGTCTGATTTAGCTTTCCTCAGTCCCAGTTCCGCTCGATAGCGCTTCCGGTCCGCGCTGCAAAGAGTTTTGGCATTCTGCCAAATCAGAACTGTAAAAATAATCACGTTCAATACGCTTAACAGCGATATCCCTACCTCCGGTGTATAGGCTTGTAACCGCTCTCCCGATATGATGAAATAACCGACTAAAGGCGGGATAATGATTGCCCGTGGTAATAAGCGCCGCGCCATGATACCGCCCGCGCGATCACTCGTCATTACTGCTATCAATCCTCGCTCTGGACTGGCAAATAAAATGCCGAAGCTCAGCAACATAAATCCTGCGGAAGTGTGCAAAGCCATTCCTGTATTATTGCCAATTTGGTAAAATAAAGCTTTGTCGTAGAGGTAGCCTATCAAACCCATATATGCAATTAAAAATACAGAACAGCTTAAGATTTGAATCCGCAGGTATTTAGGCCGACGTTCTGACCGCAGCAGCAGCGCTGTTCCCAGCAATAAAAAAGCACCAGCAGTATTCGGTGCCATGCGTCCTGGTGTTCCGGTGATTGTCAAGGTGTAACTTTCTTTAAATAACAGTTGGTCGATGCCTAAATCTAAATTAAAGCTATATTGTACTAGGGTTAGTAGGCTAATTAATATAATTAAAGATGAGAAAATAAAAATTAATTTTTTGTATTTATTTTGACCCTTTCTTGCTGTTAATTTGGGGCGCCGGATCTGTTGGATGAATAGAGAAAAGCCACCCAAAATAAAGCAGACAGCAGTATTGGCTTTCATGGTAACGAGTCCGGGCAGAATGCTTTTTAAGATTTGCAGATCGAATATCCAACCCAAAAGGACTGTACAGCCGATCGCCATTACTGCAATACTCGCTTTTTTGGAAAAAGACTGGACAGCAGCCATTCGGGTTGAGGGCGTTTCCAGTTGTTGTGCTCGTTCAAAAACTTCCAATTTCTCGCTCCCTCAAATTATTTGGGTTTCTACGTATCTAAGGTAACAATAAACACTCTAGTGAGATTGTTGCCCGCTATACAAAGCTGCTTAAAATTTTCTCAAAGCTCTTAAGCATAAAATATTAATTATTTTATCTAACTTTAGATAGATAGTCAACAGGAGCTTGAAGGCTCTTACGTAGAAGGCATTAGGCAGAATTGAATAATTTTTCTTGCTTGTAAGTTAAAACAAAAAATTGCTTGTTGCTTGTTGCTTGTTGCTTGTTGCTTAAGCCTTCAGCCTTGTTGCTTAAAGCTTCAGCCTTTTTCCTTGGAAATTAGGGCCCGATCGCGCGGCAAGACCGAGTGTTTTTACTCAGTACATGGAGGCGTAATAGTAGCGGATTAGTCGATCGGCAACAATATCGCTCGCATTGTAAACCGATTGCTGTGGCTGTGGGAAATGCGATCGGCAGAACAGATAAGACTCGGCGGTTGAAACCGCTATTACACAAATAAAGTCCCACCAGAGAGGGACTAAAGAGGGGATATTAAAGTCGGATTTGGTAACTGTCAACTGTTAACAGTCAACAGTCAACTGACTCCCAACTTTTGAAGTGCTTCCAAAGCTTCGGTTGCTGATGGGTAACGCTGGGGGAAAGCGTACAACACCATCTGGTCTAAAACGCGAGCCAACTTCGGGGTGACAGTTGCATTTTTCTGCCAGATGAGATTGCCTAAATTATCAACTCTGAGTTGTTTTGGGCGCATCCCTGTCAAGGCCTGAATCCCGATGAGCCCGACAGCATAGATGTCGCTGCACAGTTTCGGGGAACCGATGGCTTGTTCGGGGGGAATGTAGTCTTGCTGAGTACCGCCGCGCGATTTCGTTTGACCGATGCTGTTTTGTGAAGTGTTGATTTCTTTAACTGCCCCAAAGTCGATTAATACAATCTTGCCATCTGATGTCCGCCTGATTAAGTTTTGAGGATGAACGTCGCGGTGAATTACATCTTGTTTGTGAACGAATACAAGCACTTCCAAGATATCTTTCAGCAAAGCAATAACCTGATGTTCTTCCCAGGGTTGACCTTCGATTAGTTCTTGATACAAGGGTTGCCCTTCGATGAATTGATAGACTAAATAAAAATATCCATCTTCTTCAAAGCGAGCTAACAATTCTGGTATCCGATCGTGTTGGCCCAATCGATATAAAAGCCGCGTTTCTCGATCGAATAGGTGGCAGGTTCTCTCACACTGGCTTTTCAGGCGCTTGACGAGGCACAAAGGTCGATCGGGCAAATTTTCATCTTCAGCCAGATAGGTATCGCTGTACTCGGTGCTGACCAAATGTTCTCTGATTCGGTAACGCATCCGCAGCAGCTTTTGCAACATGGGATCGACAGAATTAGCTGGTTGTGTGCCTTTTTGTACAGCTCTCATGATGCAGTCCCAAAGATTTGCTCCGACGACTCTTTCTTCTTGTCCAATAATTTCTGCTTGCTTCAATACCTTGGTGAGATCTTTCCACAAGTTGTAGCCGACATACCGCCCCAGGTAGCCCACTGTGTACCCGCGGGCGATCGGATCGTTTTGCTGAATTTCTTTGTACGTCAAACCCCCTACAACGCCTCGAATTATCGATTGTTGCAAGCGACTCAGGTGTTTTTCCGCTTGTTCGTATACCAGATTGTCCAAAAAAATTATTGCTTCTTCTACCGTCATAGTTTCATATTTTAAGTGATTTGTACAGGAGCCACGCATTTTTATATCCCTAGATTTCTGTTATATATGATTTCTCTTAAATTTGCTAGATTGTCTACTTATTGAAATATATTTTTACGAATATGACTTTTATGACTTTATGTTATGAATTTTATGAATTGACGTTTTAAGTAGTTACTGCTACTATCTCAACTACAACTTTTAACGAGAGATTACATTGCCAAATTAGGGTCTCGTAGATTCGACTTTACAACTCCAAAAATCAGAAACCACTGTTGTCAATTAATAGGTAAATTAATCATGTCTATCTTCAGTACCGCAACCAGCTTCCCTGTCGGCGAAGGGCCGAGTGACGTTGTTGTAGCAGATTTTAACAAAGACGGTAAGCCAGATATCGCCACAGCGAATCAAGTAACTAACAACATCTCCATTCTGTTGGCGACAGGCACTGGCAGCTTTGGCACTGCCAACAACTTTAAGATCGGCTTTATGCCCATAAATCTGGCATTAGGGGACTTTAACAGCGACGGCAACCTCGACATAGCTTCTGTAAAGAGGGACAGCGCAGATGTAGGTGAAGTAGCCATCCTGTTGGGAAATGGCACAGGTAGCTTTGGCACTCCCACGAGCTTTGATACGGGGGAAGCTGATGGGAAGTCAAATTTTGGCCTTGGTGTTGGTGCGGGTGACTTTAACAGCGACGGCAAGCTAGATTTAGTTACGATAGGCAATAACAATCTATCGATCCTGTTAGGAACTGGTACAGGCAGCTTTGGGGTTCCTACTAACCTTAATGTTAATGGGTCGAATTCGCGGTTTTTCGCCGTGGAAGACTTTAATGCTGACGGCAAGCTCGACTTAGCCTTCATAGACTCTTCTGATAATCTATCGCTCCTGTTGGGGACAGGGACAGGCAGCTTTGGGACTCCTACTAAATTTAAGGCGGGGAACGATCCGAAAGGGCTCGCCACAGGGGACTTCAATGGGGATAACAAGCCAGATTTAGCTGTAACAAACATCGACGAATCTAACAGCGTATCAATCCTGTTGGGGACAGGGACAGGCAGCTTTGGGGCTCCCACTAACTTTAATGCGGGGGACTTTCCCAATAGTGTTGCTGTTGGGGACTTTAACAGCGATAACAAATCAGACTTAGCTGTGACGAGCGATGGTGGTATCTCCATTTTGTTGGGAAATGGTACGGGCAGTTTTGGTGCGCCCGCCAACTTTTCGGCTGGGGAAGATCCCTTTATCATTGCTGTTGGGGACTTTAATGCTGACAGCAAGACAGACTTAACTACGACAAACAATAATGAAGAATTTTACAGCGTCTCGGTTTTACTCAACAACGATGATGTAGCGGAGGGTAGCGGAAATGAGGACAATGATACGGTTGGTGTTTCTGTTAGTCTTACCGAAACGGAAGTTACAGAAGGTGGCGCGAATGGCAGTTACCAGCTCAAATTAAAGTCGAAGCCAACAGCCCCCGTTACCATCACTCTCACAACCAATAATCAGATTCAGCCGATCGCCCCTGTGACTTTCACTCCAAATAATTGGAATGTTGCTCAAACCGTTACGGTAAAAGCTGTTGACGATACAGTGGCCCAAGGTACAGACAGCGCTAATATTACTCACACTGCAACCAGCACTGATGCTAAGTATAACGAAATTTCGGTGCCAGGGGTGATAGTGGCGATCGACGATAACGACACTACGCCGACACCGACGCCGACACCGACGCCAACGCCAACGCCAACGCCGACACCAGTCACGCCGACGCCAACGCCAACGCCAACGCCAACGCCGACACCAGTCACGCCGACGCCAACGCCGACGCCAACGCCAGTGACGCCGACACCAGTTACGCCGACACCAACGCCGACGCCAGTTACGCCGACACCAACGCCGACGCCAACGCCGACGCCAGTGACGCCGACGCCAACGCCAGTGACGCCGACACCAGTCACGCCGACACCAGAGACGCCAGAGACGCCGACACCAGTGACGCCAGTGACGCCGACACCAGTGACACCAGTGACGCCAGTGACGCCGACACCAGTGACGCCAGTGACGCCGACACCAGTGACGCCAGTGACGCCAGAGACGCCGACACTAGGGACGCCCCCACTGATACTTGAAAGTCCAGACATTATTATTAATGCACCAGCGGGATTCTTAGTCACTTCAGAAACAGGTGGCACAGACATATTCTTTGTCAAACTCAACAGCCCACCTACTGCTGATGTGAGTATTACTTTTAGTACCAATAGTGTGGGAGAAGGAGTAATTTCCAGGCCAACTGTTACCTTCAATTCTACTAATTGGAATCAAAACCAGATGGTGACGGTAGGAGGCGTTGATGATTTTGTAGTTGATGGAGAGCAAAATTACATGATTATTGCCGACCCTGCTGTTAGCGCCGATCCCAATTACTCCGGGTTAACTACATCAATTGTTTACGCTTACAATAATGACGATGACGATCCTCTTCTTGAGACGAGCGTTAGTATAGGCTGCGTTATTGATGGTTACATCTCCGGTGCAACCATCTTCCTAGATGCTAACAAAAATGGCATTAAAGATAGTAACGAACCATCAACTACTACTGACTTTAACGGTGAATATCAGCTCGATATTCCCTTGGAGACTTTCGACAAAAATAAAAATGGGAAAATCGATGCAGATGAAGGCAATTTAGTAGCTTTTGGAGGGACGGATACGGGCACGGGTTTGCCGCTGGAAACGCCTGTTGCAGCGCCTGCGGATGCCACTGTTGTTACTCTGTTAACCAGTTTGGTAACTGATTTGATGGCTGGGGGAATGACGCAGAGTGAAGCCGAGTCAAAAGTTAAATCTACTCTGTCTATTCCTGCGGGAGTTGACTTATTAGACTTAGATCCGATCGCCTCTACAGCCAAAAAGGAAGCGGGCGGCGTTGAAACTCTAGTCGCCATGACAAAAGTCCAAAACGTCATCACCCAAACCAGCAGCCTCATAGACGGGGCATCTACGGCTGATAATGGTGCGATCGTCAAAGCTGTTGTCGGGGCAATTAACAGTAAAATTCAATCCGGTGGTTCCCTGGATTTGAGCGATGCGGCGCAGGTAGAAAGCATTATCCAGCAATCAGTTGCCAAGGTAAAAGAAAGTGACACCAATCTCAACACTGAAAAACTTTCCCAAATTGCCCCGGAAGCGGCGAAGGTAATGGCTGAGGCAAATCAAAGCACGGATAAAGTTAAATCTAACTTTTTGCCTGAGTTTATTCCCTCAGAAATTGCCAAAGTCCAAAAGGTGGCATTAGGTGAAAGTTCGATCGCCCTCGAAGAAGCAGCCGCTGGCACAAAACCAATCGCACAGGTAGTTTCCGAAAATACTGGCGAA
The DNA here is from genome assembly GCF_036701505.1 of Microcoleus sp. Pol11C2. Taxonomy (NCBI): domain Bacteria; kingdom Bacillati; phylum Cyanobacteriota; class Cyanophyceae; order Oscillatoriales; family Microcoleaceae; genus Microcoleus; species Microcoleus sp. Pol11C2. The sequence goes on along the minus strand of NZ_JAUBQX010000042.1, from coordinate 30,085 downwards.
TTTTTAACTGCCAAAATTCAAGGAACTCCAGCACCTTCTCAACCCGCTGTTCCAGTTGTGCAAGGTGATGTGGAACTTGTCAATACTTCTCCTGAAATTCTGGGCGCTGAGGGCAAAAATCTTGTCGGTACTGATGATAGCGATACTTTAATCGGCGACAGCGGTAACGATTTTATCAGTGGCAGAAAAGCTAGCGATTCCCTCGATGGTGGCGGCAGCAATGACACGATTTACGGTGGGCGGGGACTCGATACGCTGACAGGTGGCAGTGGCGATGATATCCTATTTGGAGGCCGCGGTGCTGACAGTTTGGACGGCGGTATCGGCAATGACAGTTTGTACGGTGGCAAGGGAGAGGATACTTTGCTTGGCGGTTTGGGAGATGATTTCCTTAGCGGCGAAAATGGCAACGATTATCTGATAGGAGGTAGCGGGAGCGATCGCTTTTTGTTAACTCCAAGTATCGGCTCGGATACGGTGGTTGATTTTGAGCTGGGTATCGATAAATTTGCCCTCGATAACGGTTTGACTTTCCAGCAGTTAGAAATTAGTCAAACTGCGGCAGGAACAGTGCTGAAAGTTATATCCACCGATCAAGTTTTGGCAACTGTGACTGGGTTGAATAGTTCGATTACTGCATCGGATTTTGTGTTGCTTTAGATTTACCTCCAGCGTAGGGGCAATCCTGTGGTTGCCCTTCTAAATGAGGTAGGCACTAAAAACGAATCATTTGTTAAATCACTTTTACCGGGAGGAGCATCATGTTTAAATTGGGAAAAATGACCCTAGTATTCATCACCGCATCTGTTGCTGTTTTGCAGCCAGCTTTTCGGGTTAGCGCACAAGAAACCGGCAGCGAATTCAGGCAGCTACAAACCTTATTAGAAGCTAAGAAATGGGACGACGCCGATCGCGAAACTGTCTCTCTACTCCGCAACAACCCCACGTCTTGTCCGAACCTCCGCGCGATCGACCAATTGTGGATGCAACACAGCAATAATAAATACGGCTTCACTCCGCAGTTAGAGATTTGGCAACAGACGGGGAAGGGTTTAAATTGTCAAACTTGCGAAGAAGAAATTAAAGAATTTAGCAAAAAGGTAGGATGGAAACTTGACTCGCGAGACACTGCTCTGCTAGGGGATTTTCCCGCTCAGTACCCAACTGTTGCTGCATTAGGTTGGCAAAGCTACGTTGGTAGAGATACAAGTTTTTTTGGCGATCGGCGTAATACATGGCAAGCGTCGAAAGTTCAAGGTTATAACTTGTTCTCTACTTTTGCTAATTGTGGCAAGTAAGTAGACAAACCTAAAAAAACAGAATACTCAGATACCCGACTTCTTTAAGAAGTCGGGTATCTAAAGCGCGAGGTCGTTTTACGTTCTTTTGCTTTCATACTTCTGCTTCTTTTAAAAAGCTGGTTTTGCTAAATACAGGTATGAATTAAAAATTCCCCAATTGCTATGGGCCAAGTATGGTGAGTTTTGTAACGTTGGAGAAAAGTTTATTCATACCGTAAATCAGCAAGGCCATTTATAGAACACAGGCAAGATGTCTGTTCCACAAATATAGAATAAGAAATAACAATCAACAGTCAACAGTCAACAGTCAACTACTTAATCTTATTTACATACCCCCACAAACTGTAATCGCGACTGAGCCAACCCCGGAAAAAAGCCATCTGAGTCGGATCTTCTTGCACCCTTTTGTAGCGGTAAATAATTCGTTCGTTAATCATTTGCAGCGCGGTATTTCTATTATTGGCCCCTTTCAGCGCTTCCTTGGTGCGCGAGTCAAAAACTCCCGTTTGCGGCAATCCTAAGGCTTGCTGAAGAAAGGTAATTGAGTTATTAATACCGAAATTAACGGCGGTGTCAAACATGACGATCGCCAAAGCCGGCTGCATCGTGCCCGAGAGGCTCGAATCCCAGTAATGTTTATAAATTTCTAGGAGCTCTGCTTCCGACATCTGCGTCACGTCGAGGGGCGGAAGCCCACGACTGTAGCGGTAGGCGTTGTATTCCGTTTGCAAAACGCCCCGATAAGTTCTGCCGCCCTTATCGGCTGGGTGATTACTGAATCCACCCTCAAAATAGAGAGTGAAATAAAGAGCAGTTTGAAATAATTTCTGCCGAAAGCTGGCTGTCTGCTGCTGCTGTGCGAAAGTCTTTTGGGCAAAGGGTAAGGGGATTGCTAAGGTTAACAAGAGTATCCCCAGCAGGAGGTTTGGTTTCCACTTGATGTTATGTTGGCGCTGTGTCGCTTGCTTCTCGCTCATAAATTCTGTGTGACGATCGCCCGTAATTCCGCTAAAACTGCTACTCTTCAAAATAATATAGATTCAACCTTTAACTTGATAGCACAGATAGGCCGCCAAATGAAGTCCGATTTTCCCAACCAATCCGAAACACCCCAATTAGAAGATGCTGCGTCGCTGACAGTCGTTGCAGAAACCTATTACTCTCAAGGCAATTTAGCAGCAGCCGTCGCTGCTTGTCGCCGAGCTCTGGAATTGCAACCGGATTGGGCGGCGGCTTACGTGACAATGGGCAATGTGCAGCAAGCAAGCGGCCAAATTGAGGAAGCGATGCGGTTTTATTCGGAGGCGATCGCTCTGAATCCCGATTTTGCGGAGGCTTATGCTAATTTGGGCAGTATGCTCTACAAACAAGGGCATGTGGTGGAGGCGATTGTCAATTACGAAAAAGCGATCGAACTTAAACCAAATTTGGCTGCTGCTTACTGGAATTTGGCAGGGGCACTGAAGCAGCAGGGGCAGCCGGATGCAGCGGTAGCATACGAGCAAAAAGCTCTCGAACTCAATCCCCAGCTTGCTGAGGTAGATTTTCACTTAAATTTAGGAGATAAATTAGCGCGGCAAGGGAAGTTAGATGAGGCGGTGGCTGCATGGCAGCAGGCGATCGCATTCAAACCCGATTTAGCCGAAGCATACTGTCAAATTGGCCGAGTTTTGCGCCACCAGGGTCAATTTAAAGACGCAATACCGAACCTTCAAAAAGCCCTAGAAATTAAACCAGATTTTATTTCTGCCCACCAACATTTGTGCGGCATCCTCAGAGATACTAGCAATTTAGCTGCCGCGCGGCAAGCCGTGCACCAATACAGCCAAATGTGTGCCGAAACAGATCCAATTATGACCGCGATTTACTTCATCAGCACCTATCAAGTGTCGGGATTAAATCAAATTGCGGGCGATCGATTTTTAGAGCTAGAGTCGTACTTGCAGCAAAACTTAGAATCCGCTAGCCCGGTGGAAATTAAATCGCTTTATGCAAACTTGTTATTCAGCACACCGTATGTGCGAGATGACTTGGCAGCCAACTCAAAACTTTACAGATTAATTGCCCAAAAGTATATCGACCAATGTATTAAACCTAATTTTTCTCAACCCGCAAATTACAGTTTCAAACCAAGTGCCCCATCCAGCAAGTTAAAAATCGGCTTTTTGTCCAATCACTTCAGCCGCCATTCTGTAGGTTGGTGCAGCGCTGACATCATTCGCGAATTGTCCGACATCACACCCAATGTGTATTTGTACGCTTCCGAAAGAATTATTCCTGACGATCGCACTCAGCAATTTGAAACTTGGGGCAAACTGACTTTTCCGACAACCTACCCGAACGGACTTGCCAATCCCGCAGAAATTATCGACAAAATTCAGCAAGATGAATTGGACGTTTTAGTTGATTTAGATTCTCTCAGCGTACCAGTTAACGCTGACATTCTCTACCAAAAACCCGCACCAGTTTGTGTTTCTTGGCTGGGATTTGACGCCCCTTACCTATCGCCGGAAAATTACTTCCTTACAGACTGGCATTCGCACCCAGCCGGGCGGGAAAAATATTATGACGAGCAGCTAATTAGGATGCCGGATTCCTTTGTAGCGGTGTCCGGTTTTCAGAGATATGGAGTCGATCCCGTTGCTTTGAGAAGGTCGAATCGGATCGGTTTGGATCAGATAGTTTACCTGTGCGTTGCACCCGGCAGAAAATTCAATCACGAGTTGGTACAAGCCCAAGTTGCGATTCTCAAACAAGTGCCCAACAGTATTTTAATTCACAAAGCTTTAGGCGATGCTGCGGTGTTTGAGGCTGCATATCACCAAGCTTGCGAAGCTGAGAAAGTGAGCAAGCACCGAATTAAGTTTTTGCCCAGGTTTGCTACTGAGGAAGAACACAGAACTATCTATTTGCTGGCCGATGTTTTGTTAGATTGTTATCCTTACAACGGAGGAACTCACACTTTAGAGGCTTTGTGGTTTAATTTGCCAGTGGTGACTCGCACAGGAGAGCAATTTTTGTCGAGAATGGGTTATTCGTTTTTGCAGGCTTTGGGAATTGAAACTGGTGTAGCTTGGTCTTGGTCGGAATATGTGGAAGTTGGTGTAAAATTGGGTAAAGAACGTGAATTGAGAAATGCAATTAAAGCACTGTTGGTGAAATCTAAAGATCCAGCCAATTTGTCCCCGCTGTGGAATCCGAAAAAGTTTGCTGGTGATATGTATGTGGTGTTTGAAAAATTAGGTAAAATAGGATAAATGCTGACTAATGACTAATGACTTCAACACAGCAAACTATTAAGTTTTTAAAACAGCCGACTTCGGAAGCTTGGGTAGAACAGGCGATCGCCCATTTGGATACAATCTTATTAGACCATTCTCATTGCGAACGGAAAGCGGCGGGAGTAGCGTTAAATTTAATGTTTCGCTACCCAGCAAGGGAAAAATTGGTGAGGATGCTAACGGCGATCGCCCGCGAAGAATTAGAGCATTTCGAGCAAGTCAACCAGCGGTTAGAAAAGCGCAGCATTGCTTTAGGCCCTTTAGCTGCACCTCCCTACGGTGCCGGTTTGTCCGCCCAAATTCGCAAGCAGGAACCCGAAAGGCTTTTGGATTCTTTGTTGGTTTCTGGTTTGATAGAAGCGCGCAGTCACGAACGGTTGGGGCTGCTGGGCGATCGCTGTCCCGACGCGGAATTAGCTAAATTTTATCGCAGTTTGATGGCTTCGGAGGCGCGCCATTACGGGGTATATTGGATTTTGGCAACAACTTATTTCGATCGGGATATTGTGATGCAGAGGTTGGAGGAATTATCATTAGTAGAGAGCGAGTTGCTGGCAAGCCTTCATCCAGAACCGAGAATTCACAGTTAAAATGTAGGTGCATTTAAAGACTGTAAGATACAAAAAATCACGAATTTTACAGGTGTTCAAGTTAAAAATTAAATACACGTTGCAACAACCAATGAAAAGCCAACATCTGGATTTTTTAATTCGTTCCTGGGAAACGCGCGATCGCGCTGAGGCGTTCTATTTAATTAGGGATGTTTTAGCAGAATACGGTTTAAAATGCGAACCTCACGGGGCAGATCGAGATGTCTATGATGTAGAACTACATTATCACAATCAAGGCGGCGAATTTTGGGTAGTTGAACGGCAGGATAAAATAGTCGGTACGGCGGCTTACTATCCAATTGAGCGCGGAAATAATGCTGTGGAAATTCGCAAAATGTATATTTTGCCCGCAGCAAGGGGACAGGGTTTGGGGAAATTTTTACTGCAAGAATTGGAAAGTAAAATTATCGCTCGCGGCTTTGATGAAATCTGGATTGAAACTGCTAGCCTTCTCAAGGAAGCTGTGAGAATGTACGAAAATAGCGGATATCTACCGACAACTGGTGTGGAGACGCCAAGGTGCGATCGGGTTTACGTAAAATCTCTAGGTAGAAAAAACCTACAATAAGGTTTGTGTAAACAATGATTAATTTACTCAGTTTCAATCAACTTTTGGCAACTTTGTTTGTTTTCGGAAGAATAGCGTTTTGGATAGGCTATCTCAAAGATCCGCTCGATCGAGCTTTTGGCCAGGGAGTTACTCTGTATCTTAACTATTGCCGTACTAATTTATGATGTTTACCGCGTACTATTTTTCAATAGCTGAGGGATTTGAGAGTTTTTTGAAATAAGACTTATGCTTTGATTAGTCCTGTGAAACCCTAAAACTCTGAGAAAAACAAATGACTATCCCCATAGAAAACTCTCCCTCTCAAAATCATGCTACCAACAAATTGCTAGACGGCCCTAAAGACGCTAGATTGGTTCAGACAGTGCGAGGACTTTTAAATCCTGTGTATTATTTAGAGAGTAATTATCAGCGCTACGGCGATTTTTTTACCAGCAAATTTAGCAACTTTCCGCCCCAAGTAATTATTAGTAATCCTCAAGCTATTCAAGAAATTTTTACATCCGATTCCAAACTCTTTGAATCCGGCACGGGAAACCAGATAACGCTACCTTTAGTAGGCTCCAATTCGTTATTGTTGTTAGATGGCGATCGACATTTGCAGCAGCGCAAACTTTTAATGCCACCTTTTCACGGTGAACGTATGAAAGCTTACGGACAAATCATTTGCAATACCACCGAAAAAGTAATTAATAATTGGACTCCTGGTAGCTCGGTAATCGCGCAACCAACTATGCAGGAAGTTTCATTAGGAGTAATTTTGCACGCGGTTTTCGGGCTGAGCGAAGGAGAACGCTACCAGCAAATTCAGCAACTAATGATTAATATGTTCAGCCTGTTTAGCAATCCATTAAGCGCTACCTTTTTGTTTATCAAGTCTTTGCAAAAAGATTTAGGTGCTTGGAGTCCTTGGGGACGATTTCTGCGACAAAGACAGCGTTTAGATGAACTGCTTTATCAAGAAATTCGCGAACGCAAAACTCAGTCTGAACCATTGGGAGAAGACATTCTGAGCTTGTTAATTTCAGCTCGTGACGAAGCTGGACAGGCGATGAGCGACGTTGAATTGCGGGATGAATTAATGACAATGTTATTCGCAGGACACGAAACTACAGCCACAGCTTTAGCCTGGGCTTTGTATTGGATTCACTACATCCCAGAAGTTCGTGAAAAACTGTTGCAAGAGCTCAATTCTATGGATGTCGAAAATTGCGAGCCGGCGGAACTAAGTAAACTCCCGTATTTGAATGCTGTTTGTTGCGAAACGCTGCGGATTTATCCGATCCTATTTTTTACATTGCCGCGCCTTCTGCAAGCTCCGATGCAGTTAATGGGTTATAATATTCCAAAAGGAATGATACTTTCTCTCTGTATTTATTTGGTTCATCACCGTCCTGATATTTACCCTGAACCTAAGCGCTTTAAACCAGAACGTTTTCTAGAACGTCAATTTTCGCCTTACGAATATTTGCCGTTTGGAGGAGGGAACCGCCGCTGTATTGGGGCGGCATTTGCAATGTTTGAAATGAAGTTAGTATTGGCGAAAGTGCTGTCACGATACTCCTTAGAACTTGCAGAAAATCGTCCGGTTTTGCCAGTACGCCGGGGTTTGACAATGGCACCCGCTGGTGGTGTCCGTTTGGTGGTAAAGGGTCGGATTTGAATCGTATCAAATCTGCTCTATCGCTCGGGCATTAGATGATACTAATGCAACGGGTTTTAATTTATTTTTTGTCGCATAGGAATTTCGATCACAAATTCGGAACCTTCTCCCACTACAGAATTGCAAGAAAGCTTGCCGCCGTGTTTTTCTACTATAATAGAGTGCGAAATTGCCAATCCTAAGCCAGTTCCTTTGCCAATGGGTTTAGTAGTGAAAAACGGGTCAAACAAGCGCTTTTGCACGTCTTCGCTCATGCCGGGGCCGCTGTCAGCTATCCATATGGCAACGCTGTTATTGTCGGTTACTTGGGTGCGAATCGTAATTGCGAGATTTTTGGCGGTGCGATCGGATTTCTTCATTTCCATTTCCAAGGCGTCTAGCGCATTGCTCAACAAATTCATAAATACTTGATTTAACTGACCGGGATAACATTCCACTAAAGGCAAATTACCGTATTCTTTAATCACATTAATTGTCGGGTGATCCGTTTTATGTTTCAGGCGGTTTTGCAAAATCAGCAACGTGCTTTCGATGCCTTCGTGAATGTCAACTTGTTTCTTTTCGGCTTCGTCAAGTCTTGAGAAAGTTCGCAGGCTCAAAACTATGTCGCGGATGCGATCGGCTCCAACTTTCATAGATGCTAAAATTTTCGGTAAATCTTCAATAAGATAATCAATTTCAAAGTCTTCCCTTGCATCTACAATTCTTGCGCTAGGCTGCGGGTATTCCTTCTGGTAAAGTCGCAGCATTTTTAGCAAGTTTTGAGTGTATTCGCTGGTGTAGCTGAGATTGCCATAAATAAAATTAACCGGGTTGTTAATTTCGTGGGCGACACCTGCTACTAACTGGCCCAAACTAGACATTTTTTCACTTTGAATTAATTGAGTTTGGGTGCGCTGGAGTTCGTGCAAAGTTTGTTCTAGCTGTTGAGTTTGAGCTTGAGCTAATCGGGCTGCTGTGCGGGTTTGGGTGTAGAGTTCGGCGTGGTCGATCGCGATCGCAATTTGAGCGACCACCGCTTGCATCAGTTCGACTTCAGAGTCGCTCCAATTTCGCACGGACATAGCCTGATAGCAGGTAATCACCCCAATATCTCCGGCAGCAGTATGAATTGGCAGCGACAGCACTGAGTTAAATTTTGAAGCCTGGAAAAGTTCGCGCAATTCTACATCTTCAAAAGTGCTGACATCATCAATTCGCAGAATTTCTCGTCGCAAAATCTGTCGCACAGCAAAAGAAGATTTGTCGTCTATAAGATAAGTGCCGAGAATACTCGGCAAATCTGCATTCTTGGCTTCAAAAGTTACGTCCCAAACCGGAGGATTGTTGTTGGGGCGATACCAAGTGAAAATGCACCAATCTAGGTACATCAGATTGCGAATTTCTTGAACTGCGGTTGCTAAAATTGTATCTAAATCTAAAGAAGTGCGGATTTGGTTGGCAATTTGATTGAGCAGTTGTTCTCGCTGAGCTTGCTGTCTGAGGGCTTGTTCCGATCGCACTAAAGTTTCTTCTGCAAGTTTGCGATCCGTTAAATCTTGGATAACTGCTTGGATGATTTTTTCATTTCCAACCTCGATGATTGTCAGCACGACTTCTGCGGGAAAATCAGTAGCGTCTAAGCGCTGATGAACCCAATCAAAACGGTGGTTTCCCCGCTCAAAGGCGAGATCCATCATTTCGTTAACCAAGCTCACAGAATCTCTGCCGTTGGGTTGAAAAGGAGGCGACATTTGGCCGGGGTTTTTACCGTACAACTGTTGCGCGGTAGTACAGCCAAATAGTTTTAGGGTGGCTGTATTGGCATCGGTGATGCCATTCTCATATAACATCAAAACAGGCAAACTGGTTAATTCGTAGAGCGATCGAAATTTGGCTTCCGACTGCTGCAATGCGGCTTCTGTTTGCTTGCGATCGGTAATGTCGGCAACCATTGCCAAAGCGCCCATATAGCGTCCCTGTTTGTCTGCCAAGGAATTAGTAGAAACCATCGCCCACAAGTCGCTGCCGTCTCGGCGAAGGAACTTAAAATCGAGCTGTTCGCGAATTCCTTCACGGCGGCGTTCGAGACTTACTTGTGCGAGCGCCATGCCTTCTGCATCCATGAAAGCAAATAGCGACTCCCCGATCATTTCCTCTGGAGTGCAGCCGAGCATATCGGCCATTTTTTGGTTGACAAAAGTAGTTTTACCCTCCGTATCTACGATCCAAATTCCTTCGTCTGCTGTCTCGACGATGCACCTGTATTTTTCCTCGCTTTCCCTGAGCGCTTCTTCTGCTAATTGGCGAGCGGTAATGTTTTGAGTCATTAGCAATCCGCCGATGATTTCTTGCCGTTCGTTTCTGACGGGCAAAGCATAACCGAGGTAAACGCGATCGCTGTAAAAAAATTCTGTAACAACTGTTTCTCCTGCCAGTGCTGCCCGATAAGTTGGTTCGAGATCAGCGCAAACATCTGGCTCGAATACTTCCCAGATTGTCTTGCCTTCCATCAATTCTTTGGAAAGCCCCACTGCTGCTAATTCTGTACCTTCTACCAGCGTGTAGCGCAGTTCTGGATCGAACAACATTACCGCACCGTTAGGAAAGTTGCTTGCCATAGTGCGGTAAAGCTGTTCGCTTTTTTGCAGCGCAGCTTCTGCTTGTTTGCGATCGCTAATGTCAACTACAACTGCACCGATGCCGAGAGCCTCGCCCTCTTTGTCGAGCAAGGGAAAATAAGAGCCTGTCAGGTGTCGGACAAACCCAGGCTTTCTGGGATTGTCACCACTCATCTCGATATTAATTAAGGGTTGTTTTGTCCTCAAAATTTGTTCGTACAAAGGCTCTATTCTGGAAGCCATATTCGGCAATATTTCACGGACCTTTTTGCCGATGTGTGCTGCTGGAGTCAGGCAATTTATTTCTGCTAAAAAATGATTAATTTGCACGTACCGCAATTGGGAATCCCAAATGCAAATTCCTGCAGGTGCCTCCTTCAAAAAGGTATCAAATAGTGCTTGTCTCTGTGCTAATTCTTGTTCTAAAGCTTTGCAAATGCTGAGATCGGTTAAAGAGCCAATCATGCCCACAACTTCTCCCGTTTGGTCTTTCAATAGCGACAGCATCAGGTGCGAGGAAAATTTTTCTCCAGATTTATGGCGTGTGATAACTTCTATTTCATGCTCGCCTTTTTTTTGTAGCGGTTTTATAATTTTCTCTAACAAAAACTCGTGCTGTTCAGGCGGGTAAAGTAGAGAAATGTGCTGTCCGATAGCCTCAGTTTTTTCATAGCCGTATAACTTTTGGCAGGCTTGATTCCAAATGGTTATCGAGCCGTCGATATCTGTAGAAATTACCGCCTCGGGAATTTGGTCGATAATTTGACTTTGGAGACGCAATTTTTCTTGAGTCTGTTCCAGTTCGGCGATTTTTTCTTCGAGTAGTTTCTGAGTTTTTTCCAGTTCGGCAGTCTGCTTTGTCAGCAATTTTTCTAGATGTGAATTGCTGTGCGGGGGCGCTAATCTCAGCGGATCGCTATTTTCGGGCCCAGGATTAAAAATTTCTTCAGCGCTCAGCCAAATCGCGCACTCTCCCCCTGTTTCAATAGCCCGCTCAGAAACTCGCACGGGTACGAGATGGTTATTTTTATGTTTGTATGCTGCTTCGCACAGGTGCGTATGGCTATTTTTTACTTGACATTCTAGATATTTTTCTGGGGGCACGCACTGTGTTTGCTGAATTTCCCAGTAGTTGAGGTGAAGAGTTTCTGCCACTGTGCGGCCGATAATACTTGCAAAAGCTGGATTTACGTCGAGAAAAGTCCCGTCCGTTCGGCACAATGCCAGCCCTATCGGGCTGAGTTCTAACAATTGGCGGCGGGAGCGATCGCGCTTGGCTTTTCCTAACTGGCTTTGCATCTGACCTAGCTGGACTTGGTTTATTTATTTATTTAATTATATCTTTTTACGTTGTTTATTGCTGTGACTTTTATCCTTCATTAAGCAAGAGAGAAGAAGGAAGTTCGGCAACGGATTGTATAACGGATTTAAGGAATGTAACGGATGGATGCTGAGGTTCGAGGGAAGAAGGAAGAGGTTGGATGTTGGAGGTTCGAGGGAAGTTCGGCAACGCTCCCTGTACTGGATTTAACGGATGGATGTTGAGGAAAAAGACAGGATGGGGAAACAAAAATGAGTAAGAATCAACGGGGAGGAGGAAAGAGGGAATGAGAAGAAACCAGAAAAATCACAAAAGAAGAAGTACAAAACTGGTACAAAGACCATTAATTTATACATGGTATCTTCCCTCCAACCTTCTTCCTTCTTCCTTCTTCCTTCTTCCTTCTTCCTTCTTCCTTCGATTAATCGCGGGCAATACCTTCGGATCTGGCGGCCAACTGCACTGCACCGGCGACAGCAATGGCAACTCTTTCATCAAAAACAGACGGTATAATGTGCTCTTTGTCAAGCTGGGAAGGACTGACTAAAGAGGCGATCGCATACGCTGCTTCCAAATACATAGTGGTCGTAATTGTGGCAGCTTTGCAGTCCAAAGCACCTCGAAATATCCCCGGAAATGCCAAAACATTGTTAATTTGATTTGGGTAATCGCTGCGTCCGGTTGCGATAATCGCCGCATCCTCCATAATTAATTCTGGCTGAATTTCGGGAATGGGATTTGCCATTGCAAAAACAATGGGATTCTCGGCCATCGAACGCACCATCGATCGGGTAACGACGCCGGGGGCGCTGACGCCTAAAAATACATCGGCACCGGCGATCGCATCTTCCAAAGTACCGCTCGAAGCGACGGCAAATTCTAGTTTTTCTGGGTTCATATCCGTGCGGTCTTCGGAGAGAACGCCTTTAGAGTCGCACATGATGATGTTTTGGGCACCTGCTTTACGCAGCAACCGGGCGATCGCGACTCCGGCCGCACCGGCTCCGTTAATCACGATACACACTTCTTCTATTGTTTTTTTCACGAGTTTCAAGGCATTAATTAATGCTGCCAAACTCACAATTGCAGTGCCGTGCTGGTCGTCGTGAAAAATTGGAATATCTAAGGTTTCCCGCAATCTTGCTTCGATTTCAAAGCAGCGAGGAGAAGAAATATCTTCAAGGTTAACGCCACCAAAAACTGGGGCGATATTCTGCACTGTGCGAATAATTTCCTCGGTATCTTGGGTGTTCAAACAGATAGGAAAGGCGTCAATACCTGCAAATTCTTTAAATAGCATGGCTTTGCCTTCCATGACTGGCAGTGCGGCGGCAGCGCCAAGGTTTCCCAGTCCCAACACTGCGCTACCGTCGGTAACAATGGCAACAGTATTGTTTTTGATTGTGAGGTTGTAAACTTGTTGGGGGTCATTGGCGATCGCAGTGCAGATGCGGCCCACTCCTGGAGTGTATGCCATTGCCAAATCTGACTGGCGTTTGAGGGAAATTTTGCTAACTACGCTGATTTTTCCGCCGCGGTGCAAGTTGAAAGTGCGATCGTACACGTCGATCACTCTGATATCTGGCAGCGCTTTCACTGCTTGCACTATTTCTTCATTGTGCTCGGTGCTGGAGGCATCGACGGTGATATCGCGAACTGTAGTGGCGCGGGTTTGCTCGATCAAATCGATTTGGCCGAAGTTGCCGCCAACAGATGCGATCGCACTGGTGATTCTTGCCAGCATTCCCGGTCGGTTCGGCAGAGCAACCCGAATTGTTAAACTAAAGCTGGGGTTTGGTGTCAGTTTTACCATGATGCCTTGATTTCAGATTTGAGAATTTCAATCTTAGATTTTATCGCCAATGTTAGGCATAAAATTTAATAATTCAAATTTTCAACTGAAATTTTTAACAAATTCTATGAGCCTGCGATCCGATCGCTCTGCCAAGGGTGGCGCTGGGAAACTCATCTTTTTTTGAGTAGACCTTTGCTTTGTGTATAGCTTGTGACGCGCCCACAAACAACTTATTTTCTGTCAATTTACCGGCCAACCGCGAATATGAAGCACGGGGATAGAAACCCGGTTTTTGAGGTAAATCTGGGCAAGTGTTATCTATTTTTGAGAATATTTCTGCTTGTTCTGAACATGAGCCAATATTTCGCAAAAATGTATTTTCCAGCAATAACGCCTAATTCCTGCTGCTGTCTTTTGAAACGCGACACCCCGAAGGGTTAATGCGGCTTTTTGGTGGCCGACTTTGGGGGAACAAGAGTAGATGCACGGCTGTTTAAGCCGACAGGTAAAAATCAGTTCGAGTGACAAGCGGCCATTGGATATATATATTGGCTGCTTGTTTAACACTTGCCAACGATTGCGAGTGCAACCTTGCAAACGATCTAATTACCTGCACCTTTTGCCCGAGAATTCCAGGGAATGTAACTAACAGACAATCTACCCCGCGCCGACACAGGGACAAATTCAGCCCAGCCGTGCACAGTTGCTGGTTGCTAACTGTCACTTTTATCGATCGCTCGCAGCATCGGCACATATAATAGTAAAGAATTTGCAAGCCAGACAATCTGGGGGAACTTTTTCTAAGTCTTGCAGATCTACCGGTTGCTCTGCCTCGTTGCCGGGGGGAACTATGCACAGGGCAACCTGTCCGACTCCTGCCATGAGTTCGGCAACTCGCTCCAAAATACTGTCCATTTTGTCAATTAGTTGCTCTGCTGCATCCAGACTCGGCGCGATGATGAAAAAGGTTTTGACTCCATCGGGACAAGGGGCGAAGCCGAGGGTAGACTCTCGCAATAGTGCTTGGGTGGAGAGACTGAAACCGTCGTAGAAGCGATCGATTACTGCTTGATAAAAGGCTTGGGTCAGAGAGCGATCGCCAAAAATAGGTTGAGATAACATAACTACTTCCTTTCGTAGGATTTTTGGGTGCATTGAAAAAATTTTAACATACCTTAATGTAAGCGATTTAACTAAATGATCTAGCGATCGAGATCATTGGCTAGATGTGATAATTTTTAATTTGTGTAGCGATCGCAACTGTGATAAAATGTACTCTGTGCTATTACGGTCAGCAATTTTGATCGCATCACCAGCTCAAAGCTAAGTACCAAATTTCCTAGTAGGTGAGGAGAGGGGCAGAGGGGCAGAGGGAGAGAACCAGAGGGAAATTACGTAAGTAGTAAGAGTATTATTGGTAAAAAGTGCTTAATCTAGAGTTTAAAATAAACATCCAATCAAAATATTCAAGATGAACTCGATCGCCCAACAGTTAAAAGCAAAATTTGAAAAAGCATTCACCGCTGCATTCGGCGAAAGTTATGCAGGTGCAGATCCGATGCTAGCGGCCGCCAGCAATCCCAACTTTGGGGACTTTCAGTGCAACGCGGCGATGAGTTTGGGGAAAAAGTTAGGAAAGCCGCCGCGGGCGATCGCCTCGACAATCATCGAAAATCTAGATATTAGCGACATCTGCGAAACCCCAGAAATCGCCGGACCCGGTTTTATCAATCTGAAGCTGAAACCGGCTTATTTGGAAGCGCAAATTAGTGCGATCGCCGGCGACTCGCGTTTGGGGATTGAACCGGCGAAAACGCCTCAGACAATCGCGATCGACTTTTCGAGTCCGAATATAGCCAAAGAAATGCACGTCGGACACTTGCGATCGACAATCATCGGAGATGCGATCGCCCGCATCCTCGAATTTCAAGGCCACGACGTACTCAGAATCAACCACATCGGCGACTGGGGCACCCAATTCGGAATGCTGATCGCATACTTGCGCGAAGTTCACCCCGAAGCCCTCACAACCGCTGACGCCCTAGACTTAGGAGATTTAGTCGCATTTTACCGTCAAGCAAAACAGCGCTTTGACACAGACGAAACCTTCAAAGAAACCGCCCGCCAAGAAGTAGTAAAACTGCAAGCCGGCGCCGAAGACACCCGCCGCGCTTGGAAATTGCTGTGCGATCAATCGCGCCGCGAATTTCAAGTAATATACGACTTGCTCGATATCAAATTAACCGAACGCGGCGAATCGTTTTACAATCCATTATTGCCCGCAGTAGTCGAAGATTTAAGCAACTTAGGTTTGCTAGTAGAAAGTGACGGCGCCAAATGCGTTTTTGTAGAGGGTTTTACCAACAAAGAAGGCGAACCATTACCGCTAATCGTCCAGAAAACCGATGGCGGCTATAACTATGCGACAACAGATTTAGCAGCAGTGCGCTACCGCATCCACAAAGACAATGCAAAGCGCATAATTTATGTCACCGATTCAGGGCAAGCAAACCACTTTGCCCAAGTATTTGCAGTAGCGAGAAAAGCCGGTTGGATTCCTGAAGATGTCGAAATTGTCCACATTCCCTTCGGTTTGGTACTGGGAGAAGATGGCAAAAAATTAAAAACTCGTTCTGGGGAAACGGTCCGGTTGCAGGATTTGTTAGATGAGGCGATCGTCCGAGCCACCAAAGATTTGGAAGACAGATTAGTCACAGAAGAAAGACAGGAAACTAAAGAGTTTATAGCTAACGTAGGTCGCGTAGTGGGTTTGAGTGCGGTTAAGTATGCCGATTTAAGTCAAAATCGCGCCAGCAACTATGTATTTAGTTACGACAAGATGCTCGCATTGCAAGGAAATACCGCTCCTTATATGCTGTATGCTTACGCGCGCGTGCAGGGAATTCGCCGCAAAGGTGAGATTGATTTCGAGAATTTAGATGCGGGTGCGAAAGTAATCTTGCAGTCTGATGCAGAGTTGGTTTTAGCCAAACATTTATTGCAGTTGAGTGAAGCGATCAATGCGGTTGAGGGCGATTTATTGCCGAATCGAATTTGTCAGTATTTGTTTGAATTGAGTCAAAAATACAATCAATTTTTTGAGCAGTGTCAGGTGTTAAAATCTGAGGAACCGTTGCGGACTTCGCGGTTAATTTTGTGCGATTTGACGGCGAGGACTTTGAAACTGGGGTTAGGACTGTTGGGGATTAAAGTCTTGGAGAGGATGTGATATAAAGTTTGTAGCTGTAGGGTGCGTGAGAGCAATCAATATTTGAATCTAGATGATGAGACTGTTTGCACCCACGTACCGCCCCAAGTCTTGAACAATACCGATGCAACCGGAAATAAGATAATTTTAACCGCTGATAAACGCTGATAAACGCTAATGAAAGAGGATGGAATAGGGCGAGAATTTATTCCCAAGTTTCCTCTACTTCTAACATTTCTGATGTCATGGCTTTTACTTTTTGTGAGATTGGGATTTAGTTAATTGTAGCGCCTCTCTAAAATCCAGCACTTACGCCTTTTTGTTGACAATCAAGCTCTCCAGAATGTCTTTAAACATTGTTACGACAATTTGGCGATCGTTATCTCTCACAAATATATCGTAGTTGGGACTTGAGTTAATTTCAATTAACCAATATGCTCCGTTTTTATCTAACGCGATGTCAAGCCCAGCATAATTAATCGCAATTTCTGCAAAAACAGGTTTAACAAAATATTCAATCTCAGACATGAGATTGGGGTTAATTATACGTTTGGCTTTTGCACCTTCCCAGTGCAGCGGGCTTAAATTTCCCGCAAATTCAGCCTGAGATTTGTCTTTTTCGTACAGCAAAACTAGCTTTTCTTTGCAGAATACAGCCCGATATTCGTGGGCAATTTCGATATATTCTTGAGCTAGCGCCACATAGTCATAATCTTTGCTGTTGACGTTAAATATAATTTCTAGGGCTGCTTTAATTTGCTCTCTACTTTCACACAAAAAAACATTGTTGCCACCAGCACCGCGATTTCTTTTGAGAATCACCGGAAAAGCGAATTTTTTGTTTACTTCTAAAACTATTGATTCAATATCGGGGAAACTCAAATACTTTTTATACTTCTCCTCGCAGTGAGGCGAGACAAAAGCGAGAGTTCGGGGGGTATTTATTTTGCTGTTTAATAGTTGATAAGTATATTCTTTGTCTTTAAAAATATCTGCTACTGACGCGCTGTTAAATGGCGTCATGTAATTGACAAAATAATATTCTTCGCCGCCCTGTTTGAGTCTAATCAAGTTTTGGGAAGGATGCAGGATTTCGTAAGGAATATTTAATTCCTCACAAGCAGCCAGCAGGATTTCAATATTGGTTAGCATAAAATGTAACTTAATTAGAAATTAATTTTAAAGATTTGAGATTAGAGAATCGCTTCCCAATCTCAAACCTCAAATTAGCTCGCACTTTTATCCAAACAACCGCTGCTGCCCGTTTGCCGCATCTTTCCCGGCATAAATCTCGCGAGTTCCCTTGGGAATGTAAATCCAATCGAATTCTTGCAAGCGATTTGTCAAATTGGAAATGCTCACTCCCAACTCATCTCTCATTTTGTATAAATGCGACCACTTAGTTAAATCGCGTCCCTGTCTTTTTTCCTCCAAAATACACCGAGGCATTAACAAACAGCTTGCAAAATATTGCGCTTGCCATTCGATCGACAAAACCTTATTATCAGCACTCGCACCCCGACAAACAAACGGTTCCTCGACATCAGACGCCGTTTTTCCTTCATTGCCTAAGTTTAATTCCAACTGTTCCACAGTGCCGTCTGCTTCGTCTTGATTGACGTGTAGCACCCAGTGGCCGATTTCGTGGGCGATTGTCGATTCGATGAAACCCGGCGGTTTTTCCAGAATCTGTTCGTTGATTTCGATTAACCGCTGCTGCGGCAAAATCCTCGCCGCGATCGCACCTTCTTCATCCGGCTCAATGCACTCCCAAACTACGCCCAAATCCAGAAAATCAGCAACCGTTGTCGCATCAAAAGGCCATCTCGGAGCAAAATTTTGGGTTTTCTGCATCTGCATCAAGATGTCATTTGCCAAACGCTCGATCGTTTCTTTGGGATAGAAGCAATACGGCTTAAAAATACTCACTATGAGGGGCCTCTCTTACGCTTCAAAAGACTGTTTGAGCCAATCTGGATTTTCTTGCATCCGGCGGAAAAGAGCCTGCATTTCCTTCGGATTCTGCTTCAGCAGCGCTTCGTACTGCTGCGGCAGCCTCCCCGCCAAGAAAATCAATTCCTCTTCGTTTATGTCTAGATTTCGCGCTAATGCTCGGATTACGTCCTCTTTTGGCGCATAATCCGCTCGATCGTTCTCCAACTTAGACAAATAAGTAAAATCCACACTTAGCATAGCAGCTAGCTCACGTTGTGAGTAAGCTTTGTCCTTGCGAGCTTGACGGATCAGTCTTCCAAATGTTTGTTCCACGGTTTTTCGCCTCCTGACAAGCATTCTAGCCTGTTTTGATGAAAAGTTCAACAAAATACTTGACGGGAAAATCAACCCGCGCTACCATGAGGTTAGTTGACGGTTTAATCAACCCGCTAAGCCTGACTGGTAGGGTTAAGGGTGCAAACTAGCCTAGCTCATACGCTACATATAGCGTCGTCAACTTTAGAGGAGTGAGAAGCGCTGGGCGTCAAAACGCTTGTACGCAGCAAATAAGGAGGAGCAGATCGCAAATGCTGAGAACCTGGACAGACACGCATTACAAGCTCGAAGACGAGGACTGGCTATACATCGCCACCCACGAAGAACAAAGCTCAGCCTCACTGGTTTGTCCCGGCTACGCGCGGGATGGCGAAGGCTTCAGCATCCACTTCACCCCAGCGCACCTAGAAACGTTAGAGCATTTGCTCGCCGCGCTGCGGATTATTAAAGCTCAACAAGAGGCGGTGCTTGAGTATACCTATCCAGAACCAAAAGCGACAACACATCTGATTAGGTAATCGAAGTTCGGCCACCAGCAATGTACGAGATTTAACGGATTACCAACTACCAATTTCCCGTAAAGCAGCAATAAATAACTAAGGAAAAACGAACAATGACTACTAAAACACAAGAAAGACCTACATTTTCAGTATTTGGTGCCAAACCGAGCAATGCTTTGCTAGTACCCGAAATTCCGATCGCAGTACGTAACAATTGCCAGGCCGGCCAGTGGACAATTGGCGACACCGACTACGGTTCCAAGTGTTCCATGACAATCCTCAAATTCTCCAAATTCTTCGGTTCCCTCGGTCAAACTTCCCACACACTGTGGGGTCAACTGTGGTTTGTCGCAGAAAGCGGCGAATTGCCGCAAGGAGTTGTCATGGTGACCTACATCAAAAACCGCAGCTTGAACGATTTTAACCGCTTGGTAGCATCAGTTCAATCTCGCGGCGTAGAACCTGCAACAGGGATTTTTATTCCCGAATTTGTCAAACATTCCGGCCAGAAACCAGACGACAGCGGAGTAGTAAAACCGATAAACTACTACAGCTTGAAATGGTCTTGGAACGAGCGGAAAGATTGGGCGGTTATCGACCAAGCCGCAGCAGTTTTGTCAGATTCTAGCAATCAATCGCGGATGATTGACTTAGAAGGAACAAAAGCTATGGTGTGTTTAGATAACCTGCCGGCGCATCAAGTGGCCTCCTTGATGGCTGCTCACGCTGGCGGTGAAAGCGATGCTATTGCTTTGAATTCCGCTGGCGGTATGTCGCTACCGCCAGCGGAAGACAAATCAACTGCTGACTTGTTCTAATTCTGTCGTAAAGGCGCGATTTAATCGCGCCTTTACCATAACTGTTACAACGCATAGTGAAATGAAGAAATTAACGAATCTGAAAACCCAACCAAACCTGCAAGAAAGCCATTTGAAAGAGAATCTTGAGCTGCTCGACCAAATTCGGGCAGACGCAGTTAATGACATCGAAAGTCTCACCGAAGACTTCCAGCACATGACTTTAGTTGCCGAATCTGTCCAGCGGAATTACCGAGCTTTGTTAGCCGAAAATCAATTGCTAAAAGGCACACTCTTAAGTATAATTGATGAGTGCGGCTGCAGGCAAGGAAATCGGTGCGATCGCTGCTGGAAAATTCTCAAAATTCTAGGTATTGCCAATCCCGAAGAAAAACCCGACGCAGCCAGAAAGTACCGTTCCCTTCTCAGCCAACTCCGCAACTTAGAATAACTGAAAACGTTTCAGTCACAAGTGTCGAAAAGTTATAATCAGGAGAAGCAAACATTATGACAATAGCAAATGCCAAGGATAGCAAAGCCCAAATTTTGCAAAACTTTCAGCAGATTTTAGCAGACAAAAAAAAGATCGAATCTAAAGTCGAAACAAAAGAACAGTCAGCCGAAAAAGCCAAAAACAAACAACTCCTCGAAGTCGCATCTACCTACACAATTGACAGCATCGTCAAAGGCTTAGCAGACTTACAATTAGATTTTGGCAGCATCACCAGCGGACTTTCTGAAAAACTGAAGGCGGAATCTTCAAAATTAGACGAATTAAAACGCGCCATCGAAATTGAAGCGGCACAATTGCAAGAGTTGCAGCAAATCAGAGTTGTAGCAGACGCCCTCCACATTTTAACTCAAGAGCACCGAGAAAAATTGACCCTGCTGGAACAAAACGCTGCTAACCAACGCGAACTTATCGAAAAAGACACGACCCAAAAACGCAAACTTTGGGAAAAAGAACAGCAAGAATTTGATGCAGCAGTTCAAGAAGAGACTGCACTCCTAACTAAAAAGCGCCAGGAAGAAACAGCGGATTATCAATACGAATTAGAACGCACCCGCAAAATCGAAACCGACGAATACGAAGAAACGAAGCGCAAACTAGAACGGGACTTGCAAGAATATACCCGCGAAAAAGAAAAAAATTGGGTGGAACGGGAAAAAGTCCTCAGCGACAATCAAGCGGAGTTTGAAGAGAATCAAAGAAAAGTCGCCGGATTTGAAGAAGAACTCAAACAGGCTTATGTCAAAGCCAAAGAAGAAGCAATTCAAGAAGTTTCCCGCGAAGCTAAAGTCAAGGCAGATTTAGTGGATAAAGAATGGGAAGGAAGCAAGCAGGGATATGAATTGAAAGTGCAATCTCTACAGCAGATAATTGAGCGACAAACCGAACAAATCGCCGAAATCTCTGCACAATTGCAAGCCACGATGAAGCAAGCGCAAGACTTGGCACTGAAAGCTTTTGCTACCAAAGCTTAAGGTTTGTAGCTCAATTTTTGATAATAATCGGCGGTTGAAACCGCTCCTTGTCCAACAAAGTCGGCCGATGCGGACTAACAAAGTTAGGAGATGAAAGCGATGGCGAGAATGAATGACAAAAATACGAAGGCTGAAATATTAGAAGCTTATAAACAGTTGGAACAAGAAAAAAATGCACTGGATTCGCAACTGAAGCAGCTTAATAACGATAAATCTGCCAATATTTCTCAATCAGAAATCGCAGTCAAAGAACTAGCAATAGCGGAAGCAAGAAAAGCAATGGCTTTAACTGAAAGCAAACAAAAAATGCAGGGGACGATCGACAATTTAATCTTACTGCAATTTGGCTTCGGTGCTGCTGTCAGCGAACTGTCGGAAAAACTGACAACAGAAGCGTCTAAACTGGGGGAATTGCAGCGAACTGTCGGCGACGAAATCCAACAACTGCAAGAGTTGCATAGTTTAGAAGATGTTGCAGAAGATACGCTGGACAATTTAATCCAACAATACGAAGAAAGCGCCAAAACATTTAGTGCGGAACTCAGCGAACAGCGCGAAACTGTTGAACAGGAATTGTTGGAACGCCGGCAAGCTTGGGAAAAAGAGCAGGAACTGCAAAAGTTGGCTGTTAAAGAACGCAATGAGAATCACCAAAAAGCTCGCGATCGGGATGAAGAGTTGTATGATTATGATTTGAATCTTCAGCGAAATCTGGACATCGAAGAATACGAACAGCGCCAGAAAAGGCTGTATCAAGAAATCGAAGAGTTTCAGCAAGAACAGGAGAAACAGTGGGCGGAACGCGAAAAATCTATTTCGGAACGGGAAAAACTTTATGCTGAGGTTAAAGCTAAGATAGAAGCTTTCCCGAAAGAACTGGAAGCTAATATCAAGAACGGGAAAGATAACGGCCGCAATATTGGCAATTACCAAGCTAAAGTTAAGGCTGATTTGTCTGCTAAAGATATCGAAGGGCAAAAGCAAAATTATGAGCTGCAAATTCAAGGGATGTTGCAGACAATTCAAAATCAAGATGCGCGCCTTGCTAGCTTGTCGAAACAGCTTGATTCTGCTTTGAAACAGGTTCAAGATTTGGCGGTGAAGGCGATTGAGGGCTCATCGAATTTGAGTTCTTTGCAAGCAGTGAGGGAAATTGCGATCGAACAAGCGAAGACTCAGCAGAAAAATAAGTAGATCGGACTCGGCGGTTGAAACTGGGGCTACACCAACGAAGTAGATAAGAGTCGGCGGTTGAAACCGCTGCATAGAGTCAAATTCTCGTTAGTGGAGGCGGACTGGGAGAAGTAGGGTGCGCCGAGGTGCTCGTTACGCTATTTTGAGAAAAAACTAGCTTTCCTTAGTGGAGTTTCCAAACTGTCCACTCGCTGCGAGTCTTCTTTGAGGCTCAAACCATATCTACAGCGTTGAAATATTTAGTAAAAAGCCCGATCGCACTGTTCACTTATCGAAACTGTCCCTTCCTCTCCTGACCGCTTCACTCACGCTATCTATTCTTTAAGTTAATCAACCAAAAGATATATTTGACTTAGAGGCACTATGCAGAAACAAATCATACGCCAAAAAGATACTAATGCTTGGATACTTCAGTGCTGGGTTTCTTTTATTCTTGCCCTTTCCGCCACTACTGTAGGTATCATTTATTTACAGGTAGACCCCTGGCAAAAAGCTTTTATGGGTATGGGTTTAACTTTTTCAGTCGGCTCGTCTTTTACTTTAGCAAAAACCATTCGCGATAACAACGAGGCAACAACATTAACTGCCAGAATCGATGAAGCTAGAGTTGAAAAAATTCTCGCTGAGCACCATCCTCTCAAATAAATTTGACTATACAATGTATACAAAAAACAGCCCGCGCGGGCTGTTTTGGTTGTTTGAACCACAGGTTTCAAGCTGCGGATGGGAATTGGGGATTTCAATGGCTACCTTTGAACTTGCGATCGCGCAACTTATTCTTTTGTCGCTGGCGAATACCGGCCTTAACTGTCGCCATATCCACCGGAAAACCAACGACAGGCATCACCTGATCCTTGCGTTCTTCTTCCAGATTCTTGAGTTCGGTGTAATCAACCCAGTGAATGCAATTCACCGGACAAGTGTCGATCGCCTCAGCAATCAACTCTTCAGAATCCCCGTCTTGTCGAACCACGCGCGATCGACCGTAATCCGGTTCAATATAAAAAGTATTGCGAGCAACGTGAGCGCAGTGCTTGCAGCCAATGCAGGTAATCTCATCAACATAGACCCCTTTTTGGCGCAACACGCCGCCCAATTCCGGTTCCAAACCAGAGCGATCGGGCGCATCCCGCAAAAAACCTCCCAACTCCGGCTCTAAACCAGAGCGATCGCTTGCTGTATCTATTCCGAGTCCAGAAAGCTCAGACATTTAGACCCCCACAATAGTAAATAAGTCCGCGAAAGCGGACTTTGATGAGACCAGATTGCAAAAATCTCGAAAAATTATTAAGCGCACCAGCGTTGCACTACCAAGCGGAGTGAACCGTCTTGATTTTGCTTTTGCTCAGAAATTTGGAAACCCTGCTTAGCGCTTTCATTCACCACAGTATGGTAAGCGTAGCGCTGAGTCACCTTATTCAGAAAACGGTCTACAGACCAAGCTTGCTGCCAAAACTGCAAGTCAGCCACTAATTCATACTCAGTCCCGTTCCAGCTAAAACCTACGTCGTAGCCGTTTTTTTGCTCAATCACGACCTCAGCGGTGCTGGTTAGGCCGCGATAGCCGCGCACCTCAGTCGGGCCCGACTTCCAGTCGATACCCAAGTCAGTTAAAGCAGCTTCCAAAGAATTCAAATTGCGGATCTGGGTCTTAATTTGGCTAAAATGTGACATGGTGGTTCCAAAAAAACTTAAGTGAACTCAACAAAAAAATTACCAATCGCTAAAAGCCACTTGGGCCGTCGCTTCGGCTGACTGATGCAGCGCTTGCGTGAAATATTCAGATGTTGACTCTTGGTGAAGCACCACGCCGAGCTGAGCTTCAATTGCAGCCGTTACCTCAGCACAGGAAGCACCGACAATGCCGGTGACTTTTTCCTGTACGCGGCCATCTGGATAGATCACAAACTCTAGTGTTTCCATAATTCGGGCTGACTGAATAGGAATATTGAGAACAGACACCGACACCAGCAAGCCAGGGACGATGCCTCCTGAAGTAGCTTCTTGAGAGTTGGCTGACTGACAAAGCGCTATATCAATTTTGACGAATTGATAGGTTTTGAGTCACAACTTAACAGAACTTATTAATAGGTAGAAGCAATACATCAGTTGTATGTAAAGTTTCGCGTAGATCGTGACAGCAGTCAAGTCAGTCTATTTGATGAGATTTGAGATTTTAGACTGAGGAAGAAGGAAGAGGGGATGAACCGCAGAGGGCGCAGAGGACGCAGAGGGAAGAAGGCAGAAGGTAAAAGGCAGAAGGCAAAACGCAAAAGTATAAATTCCCCCAATCCCCCTTTAATTCCCTCTGGGATCTAAAACGTCTCGTAGGCCATCGCCCAAAAGGTTGAAACCCAAAACAGTCAAAGTAATCAGCAAACCTGGAAACACGATCGTCCAAGGAGAAGAAAGAGCGTATCCGCCCTTAAAAGCATCAGAAAGCATCGTCCCCAACTCAGGAACCGGCGGCTGTGCGCCCAAACCCAAAAAACCCAAACCGGCAGCTTCTAGTGTCGCCGTACCAGTCGAAAGAGTTGCTTGTACAACTAGAGGCGCCAGACTTCCCGGCAAAATGTGGCGAAAAATAATCCGCAAGTCGCTGGCGCCCAAGGCCTTGACAGCCAAAACAAATTCTTGTTCCCGCAGAGACAGCACCATACTGCGAGTTAAGCGGATGTAAATCGGAATTTGCACGAGGCTGACAGCGATAATTACGCTTTGCAGGCTCGGCCCGGTGACGGTAACAACGCCGATCGCCAGTAAAATCGAAGGAAAAGCTAACAAAATATCCGCCAAAGTGCCGATCGCCATTTCCAGCAACCCCCGAAAATACCCGGCCACGAGCCCCAAAAGCGCTCCCACAATTAAACCCGCACCCACAGAAACCAGGCTAACAAGTAAAGAAATCCCCAATCCGTGCCACACCCGCACCAACAAATCTCGCCCCAAACCGTCGGTGCCAAACCAATGTTTAGCGCTAGGAGCCACTAAGCGCAACAAATAATCTCGATCGACCGCCGGATCGTAAGGAGAAAGTAGGGGGGCCAACAGTGCCGAGAGCATCAGCGCTAAAGTCAAAATTAAGCCGATTTTCCCCGAA
The DNA here is from genome assembly GCF_036701505.1 of Microcoleus sp. Pol11C2. Lineage (NCBI taxonomy): Bacteria > Bacillati > Cyanobacteriota > Cyanophyceae > Oscillatoriales > Microcoleaceae > Microcoleus > Microcoleus sp. Pol11C2. Next base: position 4,390 of record NZ_JAUBQX010000042.1, on the reverse strand, counting down.
GTCGATCGCCAAAATCGTTGAAAAGCTGGTTGTGGAAATACTAAGTTTTTATTCAATCTTCGATTTTCCATCGAATGGTGTCACCAAAAAACAGAGGACTTGGGCAACTATTAGGATAAATTAACGATCGCGATCGCAGAAATACGTTAACAGGACTTGCTCCAGGGAAACCAAAAACTCGGTGCGTGCATTACCGTCCATATCCATTGCATTTTTCACCCCAAATGCCCAATGCCTGAGCTCTTCCTTAAAGACCCTTTAAGATATAGAGAACAAGATAAATTTAAAAGCACAATGACATCAACCCTACTCAAAACCTCAGCTCGATCGCCCCTCAACGCCCCAACAATCCGCCATTTCCCCAACGGCCTCACCGTTATAGCCGAACACTTGCCGGTCGATGCTGTTAACCTCAGCGTGTGGCTCAATTTAGGCTCAGCCGTCGAACCAGACGACATTAACGGCATGGCTCACTTTTTAGAACACATGATTTTTAAGGGAACTCCCAGCATTCCCAGTGGCGAATTTGAGCGCGCGATCGAGCAACGCGGCGCTGTCACCAATGCTGCCACCAGCCAAGACTACACTAACTATTACATCACCACAGCTCCTAAAGATTTTGCCGAACTAGCGCCGCTGCAAGTCGATGTGTTGCTCAACGCCAGCATTCCCGACGACGCCTTCGATCGCGAACGGCTGGTAGTCTTAGAAGAAATTAGACGATCGGAAGACAATCCCCGCCGCCGCACCTATCAGCGATCGATGGAATTAGCCTTTGAAGTCCTGCCCTACAAGCGACCGGTACTCGGCCCGACTGCGGTAATCGAACAGTTGACCGCCCAACAAATGCGGGATTTCCACAGCAGCAGATATCAGCCCGGGGCCATGACAGCCGTAGCTGTCGGCAATTTGCCAGTCGAGCAACTAATAGAAATTGTCGCAGACAGTTTTGCAGCAAAAAGCACAGCACAACACAACAAAATAAATGTGCCTGCTGTCGGCAACTTTCACCCAGAATCCCCAATCCTGAACTACGGCCAAGAATCGCCGTTTACAGAAACAGTCCGCCGCGAATTTGTAGACTCTGCCCTTCAGCAAGCCCGACTGATCGTGATGTGGCGAGTGCCAGGTTTCATGGAAATGTCCGAAACTTATGCCCTAGACGTTTTGGCGACAATATTGGGTCACGGCCGCACCACTCGCTTGGTTCAGGATTTGCGCGAAGAAAAAGGGCTAGTTTCGTCAATTTCGGTCAGCAACATGACTCAGCGACTTGGCGGTGTATTCTCGATTTCGGCTCAACTACCGACAGAAAACTTGGCAGCAGTGGAAGCTGCGATCGTCCAACACATCCGCACTCTCCAAACCGAACTGGTGACAGATGCCGAAATTTCCCGCATCCGCACTCAAGTAGCAAATCGGTTTATCTTTGGTAACGAAACTCCGAGCGATCGAGCAAGTTTGTACGGTTACTATCAGTCGATGGTAGGAGATATCGCTCCCGCCCTCAACTATGCCGCCTGTATCCAAGCTCAGACTGCCGAGGATCTCCGAGAAGCCGCCGTCAAATATCTCTCTCCCGACGCGATGGGTGTTGTGGTAATTCGTCCCGACGAAGCATAAATCTGACTTCGCCTCAACAGGGAAATTCTCCCATTCCTCTGCTTTTGAGCCATCCAACGGCATTCGGCATTCGGCAGAAACAATGTCAACGCGCACCAGGGATTTTTAGTCAATAGTGCGTGAAATTCGATCGCCCCGCGCCTTGAAGGTTTTGTATCAAATAATTAATATGAAGCCTTTAAGGTACGGACGATCGGCAAAATTACCGTAATTTTATGAGACGAGAAACTGGGAATTATTGACGAGTCAGCAATTTAGTCTAGGGAAACCGGATCGATCGGCGATCGTAATTCTAAAATCTAAAATCTAAAATCTAAAATCGATTGCTCGGCAAAATTACCGTAATTTTATGAGACGATAAACTGGGAATTATGGACGAGCAAGCAATTTAGTCTAGGGAAACCGGATTTATCGGCGATCGTAATTCTAAAATCTAAAATCTAAAATCTAGAATCTAAAATCGATTGACAGGGGCACGCAAGCATGAAATTACAAAACTTTCTCAACTCAAAAATTAGGTACGATGCCAAAGCAATTGCTGCAGACGACGAACTCAGTGGTCAAATTCAAAGCCGCCTCATTGACCTGGGTTTACTGAAGCCTCCCGTAGACGGAATTTTTGGCCCTCTCTCTACTGCCACCCTCCACCGATTTCAAACTCTGATGAAGTGTGGCGAACCGGGTTTTTTGGGAGCAGTCACAGCAAAAAAGCTGATTGAAACCAAACCAGAGGAGATTCCCACACATCCCCTGATCCTGAAAACGCTCAGAGACACCATTTTTAAATCAAAACCGCTGGCGTCTTCTCAACTTCACGACTCGGAAAAACAAGTAATACCAGCCGGAAAAGAGTTTGAGATCCTGGCTTTTGCTCCGGCTCGCGGTCACATCAGAGTTGCTCTCCGCAACGAGTCTTTCAAAGGTTCAGGAATTTGGTATGTTTTTGGAGCACACGCTCAAATTACTCAAGAGAGCGTTCTGTTTTATCCCAAACCGAATCCCCCAACTGTCAGGCTCGGCATTCCTTACCGATCGCAACTGGATAACTTGAACAATCCTACAGGTTCTTGCAATGTAACTTCATTAGCGATGTGTATGGACTTTTTGAAAGTGCCACGGCGCAAACAAAGCGGGCAATATGAAGACGAACTCTACGAATATGCGATCGCCAAAGGTTACAGTCGCTGGGACCCCTACGATTTAGCAAAGATTGTTAGAGATTACGGCGCTCAAGATTTCTTTACCGAGAATGCAACTATTGATGACGTTCAAGATTGGCTAGCCAGCGGAAATCCTGCTGTCATCCACGGATACTTCACGTCTTTCGGTCACATTATAGTTGCATCAGGCTACGACAGCGAGGGATTCTTCGTTCACGATCCCTATGGTGAGTGGTTCCGAAGTGGCTACGATACAAGTATCAGCGGTGCTTATTTGCACTATACTTACCGCTTAATCCGCAGCCTCTGTATGCCTGACGGGAATTTTTGGGTTCATTTTATCTCAAATCATTGTTAAAAGTCATTAGTCATTAGTCATTAGCTAAGAGATAAGTTGCCTCGGCAATTCTTCGGCGATTAAAATCGCTTAATAGTCAAACGAAGTCGGAGCAGAGGGAGACTAAAGAATAAAGAGGCTATTAAAGCTTGATTTGGTATTGGCCATATTTTCTATCACTAATGACTGCTGACTAATGACTAATGATTCTGAATTTTCATGCTCAAATCCAGCCAAGTCGATCGCGTAATCGGAGCACTGGTAGAAATATAGTCAACTCCGGTTTCTGCAACACTCCTAATTGTTTCTAAAGTAACATTGCCGGAAGCTTCAATTTTTACCCGATCGCTCTTTTCGCGAATTATTGCCACAGCCTGCCGCATCAAATCAAAGGACATATTATCTAACATGATAATATCGGCTTTGTGCTGCAAAGCTGTCTCTACTTCGGCGAGAGTTTCGGTTTCGACTTCGATCGTCAGCGGATAGGGGATAGAATTGCGAATTAGGGCGATCGCCTCTGCAATTCCCCCAGCCGCCGCAATGTGATTATCTTTAATCATCACCGCGTCATCTAATCCCATCCGGTGATTGCAAGCACCGCCGACTTGAGTTGCGTATTTTTCCAACAATCTCAATCCCGGCGTCGTCTTGCGCGTATCCACCAATTGCACGGGCAAATCGGCAATTTTGTCAACATATTTCTGAGTTAAAGTAGCGATGCCGCTCAAACGCATTGCCAAGTTTAATGCTACTCTTTCTCCGGTTAGCAGCGCATCGAAATTGCCGGAAATCTCGGCGATTACTTCTCCTTTTTGGCACAGTTTCCCTTCTGGTACTTGGGGGATGAAACTGAGGCCGCTGTCTAAAAGTTTAAATGTGCGATCGGCAATTGGCAATCCGGCAATGACTCCAGCTTCTTTGACAATCCATTTAGCCGTACCCTGGATGCTGTTTGCGGGAAATAAGGCCGATGTTGTGCGATCGCCCCTACCGATATCTTCTAGTAGCCAGTTGTGCAATAGGGATTCTAAAACTATCCAAGGCGGTAATATTGCTGTCATGTTTTCTTTGTTGTTATATCAAGATGATATCTACTAGGAAGAATAGTCGATCGGGTAATTTTAAGCAAGTTGCACAATTATGATGGTGTTAGTGCGATCGCAATTTGGGTAGAGCGAGGGCGATCGTACTATAGCGATCGCAAATGGTTTGTAAATCATAAATCCTGTATTATGAGGTATGTGAATCTAAGTAGGAGTTGAAATGA
>NZ_JAUBQX010000041.1:0-57918 GCF_036701505.1 Microcoleus sp. Pol11C2 | reverse complement strand
GCAAATCTGTTCGTTGTCATCTTACAATTTTATTCTTGAAGCCCTATTCTATGCAGCTTCATATTAAATTGGTATCAACCGGGAAAGCATTTAGATTTCTTGACCTGAGGGGGTGACAACCCTGTCAAAAGGCCTGCTGACGGCGGATTGTGGCAGAAATTTCAGGGGGCGACTAGCGCCCCAAAACCAAGATAAATAAAGGGTTGGAGAATTCAAGCCGGGTGAAAAATTTAGCAGCTTATTCACAAAAAAATCTCTTGGGGTAAAAATAGAACTTTATTCAGTCGCCAGATTGCGATCGAAAAGAACGGTCTTATAGTTTTAATTGTTTGAGCACTTACCTGAAATTCTTCGATTTTCCCTCCAGAAAGTAAAAATTTTTATGACATCCCTTGTGTCACTTTGAGCTAAGTCATTAGTTACTACATCTTCCGTTCTGTTGGCAGAAACAGTAACGCGGAAAAGTTTCACTTTTTTCTGGGCTGGGAAATTATTGACTTTGTGTTTAAATTTTTGCAGATACCAAGTACACGTGAGCCTTGGATGTGGCGAGATCCTTTAATGCCCCGAGATCCTGACAAGTCAAGCGGGGTGCGATCGTACTTGTGTGCAAACTACATAATAATATACTGTGCCTGGGTAAGTCCTGTACTTGAGACAGGAGCGATCGCACAACTGACAACATGAAAAATACCCAAATCTCCAACTGATCGGGCGCAATATTTTTAAATAAAGAAAGTCTAGCTCGCTCTCGTTCTCCCAAACCAACAGATTTTTGAGAGTGGCTGCAGCTTAAGGATGAGTTTAGGGGATCGATTGCCCATCTAACCAAGAACTTTTGTAAAAAAACTGTCCTACACTTCGAGAAATATCCATTTTGCACCTGCATGACAGCCAAAAAGATTATGCTAGAATCCATCAATACGCAGTCGTAGGTTGGGCACGGGCCGAGAAGAGCAATCTTCTTGCAGTCTAGGGGAGGTTGTAGGTCAGCCACCATTTGGGTCTTCCCAGTTGAAAGCCACCCTGCAACATGAGCCTGGAATCTGCAACCGCAGCCGAGTGCGGCAGATAGGTTGGGAGTGTCGCGCTAGAATAAGCAGTACGAGTTAACACTCGAACACAAACGCTCGTTGTGCGAGCGTGACCTCGAAACGGGCACATAGCAGCAGGTGATGGGAATAAATCATGTTTGAACGCTTCACAGAAAAAGCAATAAAAGTAATCATGTTGGCCCAGGAAGAAGCTCGCCGCCTGGGTCACAACTTCGTAGGGACAGAACAGATCCTCCTGGGTCTGATCGGAGAAGGAACCGGGGTTGCAGCGAAAGTCCTCAAATCAATGGGCGTCAACCTGAAAGACGCGCGCATTGAAGTGGAAAAAATCATCGGGCGCGGTTCCGGCTTCGTAGCAGTCGAAATTCCGTTCACCCCCCGCGCCAAGCGGGTTCTAGAACTATCCCTAGAAGAAGCTCGCCAACTCGGACACAACTACATCGGCACCGAACACCTGCTGCTGGGCCTGATCCGCGAAGGTGAAGGAGTAGCGGCTAGAGTCTTAGAAAATCTGGGAGTAGACTTGTCGAAAGTCCGTACCCAAGTGATTCGGATGCTGGGAGAAACCGCAGAAGTCGCAGCCACTGGCGGCGGCGCTCGCACCAAAACTCCAACTCTCGACGAATTTGGAGCCAACCTGACTCAAATGGCGGTCGATGGCAAACTAGACCCAGTAGTCGGACGCCAAAAAGAAATCGAACGGGTAATTCAAATCCTCGGTCGCCGCACCAAAAATAACCCGGTGCTAATTGGCGAACCCGGAGTTGGTAAAACCGCGATCGCCGAAGGTCTCGCCCAGCGCATCGCTAACAACGACATCCCAGATATCCTTGAAGAAAAGCGCGTCGTTACCCTCGACATCGGCTTGCTCGTCGCCGGTACTAAATACCGGGGTGAATTTGAAGAACGCCTCAAAAAAATCATGGACGAAATCCGCACTGCGGGTAACGTTATTTTGGTGATTGACGAAGTGCACACTTTGATCGGTGCAGGTGCGGCTGAAGGGGCGATCGACGCCGCCAACATTCTCAAGCCGGCTCTGGCAAGAGGCGAGCTCCAGTGCATCGGCGCCACCACCCTCGACGAGTACCGCAAGCACATCGAGCGCGACGCAGCCCTAGAACGGCGCTTCCAGCCCGTCATGGTCGGCGAACCCACCGTTGACGAGACGATCGAGATTCTTTTCGGCTTGCGAGAACGCTACGAACAGCACCACAAGCTGAAAATCTTGGATACAGCCCTCGAAGCTGCAGCCAAACTCTCTCACCGATACATCTCCGATCGCTTCCTCCCAGACAAAGCAATTGACTTGGTAGACGAAGCTGGTTCTAGAGTCCGGTTGATCAACTCCCAACTGCCCCCCGCAGCCAAAGAACTTGACAAAGAACTGCGCCAAGTCCTCAAAGATAAAGACGAAGCGGTGCGTTCTCAAGACTTTGACAAAGCCGGCGAATTGCGCGATCGGGAAATGACCATCAAAGCCGAAATTCGCGCTATTTCCCAAGCCAAAAAAACCGACTCTGCCCGCACAGGCGAAACCGACCCATCGCCAGTAGTCACCGAAGAAGACATCGCTCAAATCGTGGCAAGCTGGACGGGCGTCCCGGTAAACAAACTGACCGAATCCGAATCCGAAAAGCTGCTGCACATGGAAGATACCTTGCACCAGCGGTTGATCGGGCAGGAAGAAGCAGTGAAAGCCGTTTCCCGCGCCATCCGTCGCGCTCGCGTCGGCTTGAAAAATCCCAATCGCCCGATCGCCAGTTTCATCTTCTCCGGGCCCACCGGCGTCGGCAAAACCGAACTCACCAAAGCCCTAGCCGGCTACTTCTTCGGTTCCGAAGACGCCATGATTCGGCTGGATATGTCCGAATACATGGAACGGCACACCGTCTCCAAACTCATCGGTTCTCCTCCGGGCTACGTCGGCTACAACGAAGGCGGCCAACTCACAGAAGCAGTCCGCCGCCGTCCTTACACCGTCGTGCTGTTCGACGAAATCGAAAAAGCCCACCCCGATGTCTTCAATATGCTACTGCAAATATTGGAAGACGGCCGCTTAACAGATGCCAAAGGTCGCACCGTGGACTTCAAAAACACGCTGCTGATTATGACCTCAAACATCGGTTCTAAGGTGATTGAAAAAGGTGGCGGCGGCCTCGGCTTCGAGTTCAGCGACAACCAAACCGATGCCAATTACAACCGCATTCGTTCTTTGGTTAACGAAGAACTCAAAAACTACTTCCGCCCCGAATTCCTCAACCGACTTGACGAAATTATCGTCTTCCGCCAGTTGAACAAGGAAGAAGTCAAGGAAATCGCGGTCATCATGCTCAAAGAAGTGTTCGGTCGTTTGACAGAACAGGGAATCACCCTGGAAGTGACCGAAAAATTCAAAGAACGGCTGGTAGAAGAAGGCTACAACCCCAGCTACGGAGCCCGACCCCTGCGCCGCGCCATCATGCGCTTGTTGGAAGACAGCTTGGCTGAGGAAATCCTTTCTGGCCGCATCAAAGACGGTGACACCGCTGTTGTGGATGTGGGCGAGGACGGAATTGTTAAGGTGCTGCAAGGTCAAAAGCGGGAATTGCTGCCCCAAGGCGCTGAGTAAGATTGAGTGGCGTGCGATCGCGAGTTAAGTTTGCAAATAACCAATCTCGCAATCGCAAACAACTCAAAATCCTCACATAAAAAAGGTAGAGAATTTAAATTCTCTGCCTTTTTTATGAGTTAATATCAATCAAAGATTGATTGCATAAATCTTTGATTGATAGGGAAACCGTAAAGGCAACGCAGATGCCTTTCAAGATAGTTTACAAAGGCCTGCACTTCACGTCTAGTAATTAACAGTGACCTACTTCAATGGTAAGCTGTACTGCATTTAAATTGTATACTAGGGGCGGGTTTGCGTGCCCAGCCAGCTCATGGTTTGAGTATTTTTTGAGATGCAATTTAAATGCTGAGCGAGCTTAATCAGATAATTAATGGCAACTATTTAGCGAGGACTTTCATGACATCTGAAAAAAATAAGTTGGGTACACCAGTAGCAGAAAATCCGCCTGAAAGCTGGTGGCAGAAAGCGTGGAAGTCGCAACGAGAAAATCTTCAGATAGTGATTATTGCTTTGAGTTTAGCAATAGTGATTAGAGCCTTGGTCGCCGAACCGCGCTACATACCCTCAGATTCTATGGTACCCACTTTGCACGTGGGCGATCGCGTCGTAGTCGAAAAAATCTCCTACTACCTAGAACCTCCCAAAACTGGCGACATCGTAGTATTTGCCCCGCCCGAAAAGTTGCAAGAACAAGGCTTTACCCAAGACCAAGCATTCATCAAGCGGGTAATTGGCTTACCGGGTCAAACCGTAGCCGTTAAAAAAGGTTTAGTTTATCTCAACGACAAACCCCTCGTCGAAAAATATATTGCCGAACCTCCTAAATACCAGTGGGGGCCTTATCGCGTCCCAGAAAATGAATACTTTGTGATGGGAGACAACCGCAACAATAGCAACGATTCCAGCAGGTGGGGATTTTTACCTAAGCAGAATATCATCGGCCGCGCTGTAGTGCGGTTTTGGCCTCTAGAACGCATCGGGGAAGTTTAAAGTCAGTTGACTGTTGACAGTTGACTGTTGACAGTTGACTGTTGTCATCGCAAGCCCAATGCCCAATGCCCCATTCCCATGCCTTATCCTGTACGGAAATTTCTACTTATTGTTGCGCCTTAAGGGGTAGGGACTTCCTCCGGCAACTGATAAAATAGTAGAAAAAGCAGCGGGATTTCTCGCCTAGATCAAAATTAGTAGAATATTAAAAAATTAGGAAAGCTATGGGATTTTTTGATTCAGAAATTGTTCAGCAAGAAGCCAAGCTGTTGTTTGAAGACTATCAATCTCTCATCAAACTAGGTGGCAATTACGGCAAATTCGATCGCGAAGGCAAGAAAATGTTCATCGCTCAGATGGAATCGATGATGGAACGGTACCGTATTTTTATGAAGCGCTTTGAGCTGTCTGAGGACTTCATGGCTCAGATGACTGTAGAGCAGTTAAAAACACAGCTCAATCAATTTGGCATCACGCCCCAGCAGATGTTTGAGCAAATGAACTCAACGCTGGAGCGGATGAAATCTGAGCTGGAAAAACAATCTTAGTGTCAGAAGGAAGAAGGAAGAAGGAAGAAGGAAGAAGGAAGAAGGAAGAAGGAAGAAGGAAGAAGGAAGAAAAAGAAAGTCTTCCCAATGCCCAATGCCCCATGCCCCATGACTAATGACTGATAATTAAGGTCGCTCAAAAGATGAAGCAGGTTTGAAACTTTCTGCGGGAACGCCTTCCAAAGCTTGGCTCATAAAATCACGCCAAACAGGGGCGACAATAGTACCGCCAGTAGCACCGTAGCTCATCGGTCTATAATTGTCGTTGCCCATCCATACAGCCACCGACAACTGCGGCACGTAACCCACAAACCAGATATCCCGTTCTGAGGAAGTTGTACCAGTTTTCCCCGCAGCCGGCCGGCCAAGTTGAGCCGCCCTTGCGGTTCCGCTGCTAATTACCCCTTGTAGAGCGCTGTTGACCGATGCAGCGGCCCAGGAATTGAGAACTAATTTGGGTTTGGGCGTATTGTCGAGCAAGACATTGCCGCTGCTGTCAGTAACTTGCACGATAAACGTGGTGTCAGAATGCCAGCCGTTGTTCGCGAAGGTAGCAAAAGCTCCGGCCATTTCTAAAGGAGTGAGGTCAACGGCACCCAATGGCAAAGAAATCACCGGTTCCATCGGACTTCGGATGCCGAGCACGCGGCAAATCTCAATCACTTTATTCAATCCGACTTCTTGGCCAAGCTTGACGGCGGGAATGTTTAGAGATACTTCTAAAGCTCTGCGGATGCTGACGGCACCGGAAAAGCCGCCGCCGTAGTTTTGAGGGTAGTAGTAGCCGTCGCCGTCGCGGTAGCCGACAGGGGAGTCGTAGACCACTGAATCCGGGCCGTATTTGCCGCTAGCAAAGGCAGCGTAGTAGATAAAAGGCTTAAAAGAAGATCCGGGCTGGCGGCGTGCTTGAATGGCGCGGTTGAACTGACTCTTTTCATAATCGACGCCGCCAACCATTGCTTTGACGAAGTGGGTGCGGGGATCGACGGCGGCTAGGGCAATTTGACCTTCCTCGCGATCGTAAAACAGCCCTTGGTAGTAAAGCCGATTGTGCCAGGCTTTGACTGTTTCTTCGGCTATGCGCTGCATTCTGAGGTCGATCGTGGTTTGAACGCGCATTCCTCCCTTAACCACGGCATCTCGCCCAAAACGCCTTGTCAGTTCCTGGACTACGGCTTGTGTTACGTAAGGAACTTGAGAGCCACCAAAAGAGGTGATTTTACCTAGCTTAATTTTTTCCTGGCGGGCAGCAGTTTCTTGGGCCGGCGTAATCCATTTAAGATCCTTCATGCGGTCTAAAACGAGGCCTTGCCGCTCTTTTGCCAACTTGTAATTGACGAAAGGACTGTACTCTTCAGGGGCAGAAATTAAGCCGGCCAGCATCGCTGCTTCTGAGAGAGTCAAATTACTTGCTGATTTGTTGAAATAGCTTCGAGAGGCTGTCTCTACGCCATACAAGTTGTGACCTAAGTAGATTTGATTCAGGTATAGTTGCAGAATTTGGTCTTTGTTGAGAATTTGCTCCAAGCGGATAGACATTACCGCTTCAGCTACCTTGCGACTAAGTTTTGACTGGGGAGATAGAAACAGGTTCTTGACTAGCTGCATAGTCATAGTCGAGCCGCCTTCAACGGTTCTACCTTTCTCTATGTTGGCTATGAGAGCTCGGGCTATCCCGCCGGGGTTGATGCCTTTGTGGGTGAAGAAGTTGCTATCTTCGATCGCCAGAACAGCTCGTTTCAGGTTCGGGGAGATTTGGTCAAGGGGTACGACATCCCGGTTGGCTTCGTCGTGGATGCTGGCTAGCGGCTTGCCGTTGATGTCGTAAATGTGGGTAGTTTCTGTGGGAGAGTAGGTTTGCAAGATCCGAACATCTGGCAAATTGCGGAAGCTGATCGCTAAGCCAACCAGTCCGCCAGCGACTACGGAACTGGCAAGCATTGTCATGCTGAGTATGGTTCCGGCGGTCACTTTACTGACTGACTGAACAAACTCGAATACGGGGGCTGAGTTTTCCGTGTTATTGCGGACTGCGTTGGTTGACACGTGGATTTCACTTCCTCACTCGATTTGGGGTTTAAGACTTTTAATTTTAGATGCGAACCCTAGAGACTGTCAGCTAAGGAAAGCCGGTCAGCTTTGGGATTATAGTAGCTTGATAGTTATGTTTTTATGCGTCAACCAGTGAGTGTAACTAATTCTGCTGCACTTTGGCAAAATAATATGATGGATGATCGCTCCCCGATGATAACTCCTAACCTTTCAGCCCTTTACCGCGGCGTCAGTGAGATTTTTCCAGATCGACCTGATTCTAGCAACCCTGACGAAAATTTAGCCCAACTGCTGGCAAAAGCCGATCGACCGTTGCGCGTCAAACTGGGAATTGACCCGACAGGCAGTGACATTCACTTGGGACACAGCCTTTGCGTCCGCAAGCTGCGAGCTTTTCAAGATGCCGGTCACACAGCCGTACTGCTGATCGGAGATTTTACCGCCAGAATTGGCGATCCGACAGGTAAGTCGGAGATGCGTAGCCAGTTGACGGCCGAACAAGTGGCGGAAAATGCCAAGACTTATTTAGACCAAGTGCGTCCGATTCTAGATTTTGACACACCAGGACGTTTGGAAATTCGCTATAACTCCGAGTGGTTATCGAAATTGGACTTGGCGAAGATTTTGGAACTGCTGAGGACGATGACGGTGCAGCAGATGCTCGCTAAAGAGGGATTCGATAATCGGATGCAGCAGGAAAATGCGATTTATCTGCATGAGTTTCTGTATCCACTAATGCAGGGTTACGACTCGGTGGCTTTGGAAGCGGATGTGGAGTTGGGGGGAACCGACCAAAAGTTTAATATTGCGGTGGGAAGAGATTTGCAGCGACATTTTGGGATGAAACCGCAGTTTGGTTTGCTGATGCCGATTTTGATCGGGACTGACGGGGTGCAGAAGATGTCGAAGTCTTTGAACAATTATGTGGGTTTGTCGGAAGACCCGCTGACGATGTATTCTAAGTTGGAGAAAATTGCTGATAGTTCGATCGCCCAGTATTTTGAACTATTGACAGATTTGCCACTTGATGAATTGCCCGAAAATCCGCGAGAAAAACAGAAACTTTTGGCTTTGGATGTGGTGCGCCAGTATCGGGGGAAGGAAGCGGCGGAACGCGCACAACAAGATGCAATTGCGCTGGTTAAAGGTGCTGCGGGACAAGCTGATGCTGTGGCGGAGTTTTCTTTGGCAAGTGTGCAGTTTCCGGCTAAGTTGTTTTATATTCTGAGTGCTAGCGGGCTGTGTAAAAGCAGCGGTGATGCGCGGAAGTTGATGCAGGGCGGCGGGGTGAAGTTGGAGGGCGATCGGGTTTCTGATGTTAATCTTACTTTTGAATCACCGGCTGATTTATGCGGTAAGGTTTTGCAGGTTGGGAAGAATAAGTTTGTGCGATTGGTGTCTTGAATCTCTTTTTTAACCGCAGATGAATACTGAAGATGAACGCTGATGAACGCTGATAATCGAATTATTGTTGCTTTGGATGTTTCGAGTCAAGAAGAGGCGATCGCACTTCTGGACAAACTGCCGCAAGTATCTTTCTGGAAAGTGGGTTTGGAACTGTTTGTGAGTTCCGGGCCGGGGATTTTGGAAATTTTAAAACAGCGGGAAAAGCGGATTTTTCTCGATTTGAAGTTTCACGATATCCCGAATACTGTGGCTGGTGCTTGTCGGACTGCTGCTAAGTATAATGTGGATTTATTGACGATCCATTCTACTTGTGGTAAAGATGCTTTGAAAGCGGCACAGTTGGCTTTGACTGAAGGGGCGGCGGCTGTGGATCAACCGAGTCCTAAGTTGATTGCAATTACTCTGTTGACGAGTTTGAATTCGCGACAGTTGGCTTTTGAGTTGAAAATACCTTTGGAGTTGCCGGAATATGCTTTGCACATGGCATTGTTGGCTAAGGAAACGGGCTTAGCTGGTGCTGTTTGTTCTCCGCAAGAAGTGGAACAGTTAAGAATGAGTTGCGGGGATGATTTTCTGTTAGTTTGTCCCGGTGTGCGTCCGAAATGGGCTGATGGGGGCGATCAAAAACGATCGATGACTCCAAAGGCCGCTTTAAAAGCTGGTGCGGATTATCTGGTGATTGGGCGGCCAATTACTGCTGCGCCCGATCCAGTGGCGGCTTTTACCCGTATTTGTGAAGAGTTGGAGTAACAATAGAAATGTTGTTTTTTACCGCCGATAAAAGCCGATGAACGCCAATAAAATTTTATCTGCGTTTATCTGTGTTTATCTGCTGATATCTGCGGTTGCAACTCCGACTTTTGCACTTAATTTGGTGACAAATCATACTAACAGTATCAATGCAAGTCGGTATGGTTTGTTAGTGCGATCGCCCTGTCCCGCTGATTTAGAAACTTTGGTCGATCGCCTGTTGCAAGATTTGCCGAGTTATGCTAATCGCGTAATCGTGCGATCGCACTTTTCTTCTAACAAAAACACACCATCCGGTTACGCGCTGCCTCAAATAATTGTAGCCGGCCGCCCGGAGTTTGAGCCGTTACCTTTAAATTTTGAAGCTGCGCTTCCTGAAAATGCCAGTCAAGTTTTCATTACTACTTTGGAACGGCAGTATCGCGGGGGAGAACGAGTCGAAATCCAGCAATATCATTGGCTGTTTTTAACTCAAACTGAGAAGGGGTGGGAATTAGTAAAAATTGTTTCTCGGTTTGGTACTGCGGCGAATATTCGTCCTTTATTAAGTCAAGATAGTGCCAGCGAAATTAGTGAGGCTATTCGTTTGTGGTTGCGCGATTGTCATGCAAAAAATAAGTTGTCTCGCAACTAAATTGTATTTTTTGGGCGGGCGAGATGCCCACACCACATGAAATAATTTTTATTGTGGAACAGGCAAGATGCCTGTTCCGGACAGAAAATAATTTTATTGTGGAACAGGCATCTTGCGGTTGGTTGTGGGTTTGGGTCTAATTAACAGTCTGGATTGGAGCGGCTTCATGTCTTTTGTTAGTTCTAACCCTTGGGTTGGAGTGCCGATCGTTGTAGGACTTATACCTGTGTCATTACTTGTACCTCTTTTTTAAATAACACCTTTTTTTATAATATTTATTATAATATTTAGTAGAATGTCCGCTGTTAATAAATCACGAGGTGGAAATAGATAAGTTGGAAATTCCGAAGATGTTTGACCTTCTAAATTAGGAAATACTCAATTCTAAATCAAAGGATAACCCGTCAAAAGTACATTGTGACCTAAGAATTTATCTTCATTGTGCTCAGTATTTCAGCGTTTCCTTGACTCCGAGTTTGCTTGGCTCAAAGAGAGAGACCATTCGACAGAATTTATGGAAGACTGTGTAATACTCTTCCCCACTATCAAGATCGTGCCAAAATCTTTGGTTGTGCATTGCTTCTCTTGCATAATAGCCAAATGTGTACAGTGCAATTTCCTTTTTCATTATACCAGACATAATCATAAAGTAAATCTCTTCCAAAAAGCAGATAAATACCTCTTTTTCCTGTTTTGTGACTGATATGCTGCTAGCGCTATCTTGCAAAAGATCACAGACTTTCTGGATTGACTCGTTCTCATCGAATCTTTTGCTCATCTCATGAAACTTCTCATATCTACGTATCCTATTGAGATCTACGAACTCAAGAATGCCTTTCACAAAAGCTAGGATTCCTATTAGTCCACCAATAGCTTCAATAAAGTTGTTCATGATTATATATCAAATGGGAAGAGATGATAATTATTCTTTATTATACTGCAATACTCCGGACAGTTTTTGGAACGATACTACAAGCTTTGCAGGGTAAGGATCATAAAAAAGTCGAATTAAATGTAAGTCAGGCGTGGAGCTGACATTGATTTAATTATCCACAGTGGCTCAAAGTCAAGCGAGCATAAGCCATTGGGCCATATAAAAACTATCCCGACTATTGATACTGATGATCGGCAAAAAAGTCATGGTGGGGTTCACCAGTATTTATACTCGTCGCAAAAATGACACGCTCCCCATCTTGCGGGCGGGCGAGACGCCCACCCCACATGAAATAATTTTTATTGTGGAACAGGCAAGATGCCTGTTCCTGACAGAAAATAATTTTATTGTGGAACAGGCAAGATGCCTGTTCCTGACAGAGGTATCAGAAAATCCACGAATTTTTGGTTGAGCGATTTACAGTGGGGAGCGGGTTTACGAGATTATCTGTTTTAACCAATTATAGTTGGGGAAACCCGCCCATACAAAGCACAACAAAAAAATATTACAATTGCTATTTTAATTCATCCAATTTAGCCTTAATAGCCTGCATATCTTGCCACATAAACCATTTAGGAGTCTCCGGTTCGCGGGAGGGGTTTCGCAGCAAGTACGATGGGTGAAAAATTGGCATACACAAACGATTTTCCCATTCAATCCATTGACCTCGGATTTTACTAATGGGTCGTTTGTCGCTCAACAAACCTTTGAGGGCTGTTGCACCAGTTAATAAAATGATTTTGGGGTCTAAGATGCGAATTTGTTCGAGCAAGTATGGTTTGCAAGCTTCGATTTCTTTTGCTGTCGGAGGGCGGTTGTTGGGAGGGCGACATTTGATGACGTTGGCAATGAATACGTCGGTTTCTGCACTCAATCCCACCGATTCTAAAATCTTATCTAACAGTTTGCCCGATCGCCCGACGAAGGGCAATCCGGTTTCATCTTCGTTTTGTCCAGGCGCTTCTCCCACAATCAAAATTGAGGCTTGAGGATTGCCGCGCCCGATGACGGCGTGAGTGCGCGTATTGCCCAATTCGCAGCGGTAGCAGCGGTTGCAGTGCTCGCCGATTTGTTCCATATTTTGATAAGTGCCGGGAGGAATCGGAATTTTGGCATTTGCTGGTATTGAGTCTGTTTGGAAAGTGGCACTTTGATTGTTGTCAAAAAGGCTGAGTTGCAAGTCGCTGGACATACATTTTACAATTAGGGAGATATTTTGGAGTCTAGAGTTTATAGTTTAGATCGGGTTTGGTGATTTGAGATTGGCTAGAAGCTTGTATGTGATGCTGTCGATTCCCTACGGGATAGCTACGCTCGCGCGTACAATCTCCAATTAACACTGGCACAATCTCCAATTCTTTGGTTGAGCTCGTACAGGCAAAAATATGTTCTCTAACCCGTTTTTTGACGATCGCGCCGATGCAGGCGAAAAACTGGCCGAGGCAGTTGTGGACGAGTTCGGCAAGTTGAGTTTAATGACACAGAAGGCGGTGAAACCGATTGTTTACGCCTTGCCGCGCGGGGGTTTGCCCGTTGCTGTCCCGATTGCGCGTCGCTTGGGCTGTCCTTTGGATGTGGTTGTTGCCAAGAAAATTACTCGCCCAGATAATTTAGAATTGGCGATCGGGGCTGCAACTGCTGATGGTCACGTCCTCTGGGAAAAGCAAAAGCAGTACAATTTACGCTTGCAAAAATCAGCACTGCCCCTGGCTCAAAATAATGCTCAATCTCTGCTGGCAGATTTGTCTCCAGGACGCCCAAATATCAGCGCCGCTGGGGCTTTGGCGATTTTGGTAGATGACGGGATTGCTACGGGGATGACGATGGCTGTGGCGGCTAAGGCTTTGGAGTCGCAGCAACCGCTGGCTTTATGGATTTGCGCGCCTGTCGCCCCGGCAGATTTGATGGGATTTTTGGCCCAAATGGGCGATAAGTTGATCGTTCTGGAGACTCCTCACCCTTTTTACAGTGTCAGTCGCTTTTACGGGCAATTTCCGCAGGTTGAGACGGCGGAGGCTTTAAGGTGTTTGCAGCAACAAACTGAATGGCGATCGTAGGTTAAGCTAGAAGGCTAAATCTAAAAGCTCGATCGCTAAAACATGAGACCTTGGCAATATTGGTTGGACACTTTGATTCTGTCTACTCAGCACAATCCGCCTCGCTTTGTTGAGCTGGTAATGTTAACTTTGGCGATGATTTTGCTCGGGCTGTGGAGTGTAACATTGCAGTGGCAGTATTTAACGCTGTCTCTGAGTTATATAATTGGTTCGTCTTTTTCAATTTTGGTGCGGGAATCAATCGGCCCGCGACCTCAGTTTCAACTAACTCATCTGACAGCATTGTTGTTATTAATTATCAGTTTTTATAGTTTTGCTGAACTGATTAGATAGTTAAGGCTGTTTTGAGTTTTGAGTTTTGAATGGTAAGTGCTGGTTTTATACCCAGTCCGCCTTAAATATCCCCTTAATTTCTTAGCCACTCTTAGTTCGGACGAGAAGCAAGTGTAGTAGCGATTGAAATCGTCCAGTCTTCTCTACAGTCTCTACCGCTGATTGGATTGATGTAAAATTATGCGGTTGCCTGCAGGATCGAAGGCATAGATTTCTAGACCGTGAGAAGCTTTAATAATTTCTCCGTTGGGCGGATAACCTAAAGCCCAAATTCGGGCGATCGCAGTTTCGAGATCGCTGACTTCCAAACACAGACTCATGCCTGTTTTTGATCGATTTGCAAATTCCGATTTGTGGGAATCTTTGGGTTTGAATATGCCGAGTCTTAAGCCTGGGAGTTGAAATTCAGCATAAGTATTGGGAATATAAGGGTTTGGTTCTATGTCGAGAAAATTTTTGTAAAATTTAACGAGAACTTCCTTATCAAGGTCTGCTAAAGTCACTAGGGCGGCGCTGTATTGGAAACTCATATAAATTGGCAATGGGAATTGGTAATGGAAATTGATAATATTATAACTTTTTATCTATTTAAAATCCTCCAATTCGTCCGATTATTTGGATTTTACCTTGTCGATCGCTTTTGAGAATCACAGCTTCGCCGCTTTGCGGTACAATATCAGTGATAGCGGTAATATTTACTTGATGAGTTACCATAATAACCGCGCCTTTAGTGTTGCGGTTGTCAACAATCAACTTGCGAATTGCTGCTGTTTGTCTGGCTTCTTTGCTGCTGTCGCTAAAGAACGAGTTCAGCGCTGGAAACGGTTCGACTTTGCCTATATTTATCAGTTTTGCTGTTTCCAAACACCTACACCACTGACTGGATAAAACTCTGGCAACTTTGATGTTGCGGTTGCGAAATTCGGCTCCAATTTGCTTGGCTTGCGTTCTTCCTTGTGCTGATAAATTGCGCTGGGTGGAACAGTCACCCAACTTAAAGTTAGCAGGATCTCCCGTACCTGGGGCGATCGCGTGTCGCATTGCTACCACCAACCCTGTCTCCCCCCGCTGCAACAATTGCCATCCTGCTTGAGTTTGCGCGTTGGTTGCTGCGTCAGAACTTGCAGTTGCAGTAATTAAGCCGATCGACAATACTAAGGCTAGCGATCCGAAAAACCATTTGCAGTTGAGGTAAATCCGCGCAGCCATTGGTACAGAAGTTAGGAATTAACTTATCATATTATAATACAACAAATATTGCTCTATGGAACTCACCAATTTTATTGCTCTGTCTGTCATTATTGCCCTCGTGCTGGGGATTGGGTTGGGAACAATGACTTGGGCTTACTTCGGCAAGGGCAGCATTTCTGTACTCTTTAAAGAACCAATTTTAACTTACCCAGAATTTCCAGATACCGACAGTGGCAGCAAAGCTTCCGTTTATTTTCAACAAGGAATTGAGGCTTATCAGTCAGGAAAGTACCGCAAAGCAAAAGATAAATTTACCAGCGCTTTAGAACAAGTTTCAACTTTGGCAGAAGCTTACCACAATCGCGGCTTGGCTTGTGCGAATTTGCGATCGGACGAGGAGGCCGTTGCAGATTTTATCCGTGCCAGCGAATTATACCAACAGCAGGGGGCTGGATTTGCGATCGACACGATTAAACAAAATCTGGCAGCCTTGAAGCAGCGCAAATTAGAACGAGAAAAACAAAAAGCAGTAGCGACCTAAATTATTATGTTGGGGCAGTGGAACTCAACCAAACCCTAGATTTGTGGTCGGAAAAACCCGGTTTCTTGAGTGTGGTTGGGAGAAACCGGGTTGGTTTACAAAATTTTTATTAAAGTTGAAAATCAAGATTTAACCTTCTCCTGGTCAACTAAATTGTTCTGGAATCTTCTATTTTGTCGATTTTAGAAATCATCATTTCTCGGCTTGAGGCCACAACTCGATAATTAGTAATGGGATCGTAAGCTTCCCATTCTTGAGTTACTTCGCTGTCTTGCCACAAAAACCATTCCCGATAAATTTCGCCGTCATCAATGTCCCCACACAAAGGAAGCCAATCATCTCCTCCCAAGCTCTCAAAATCTCCTCCTACTAAGTCAATCCAAGCTGCAAGGATACAAGAGTCAATAGCATTATTATTAACAGTGACTGCGTTAGAGTAAAGAGAAGTTTCGGGAAAACAAAGTGTGGATTTCATAAGCTGTACCTGAATGTTATGTTATTAATTTATAAAAAAATCCTCTAGGTCAGTGACCGCAGAATGCCACTATCCTAACCTCCACAGTTCCCACCTCGAAAAACCATGACACCCAAAGCGCTCAAATGCCTCTGCTGTATGAATTGAGACCGCTTTGAGTCAAGTCGCTAGACAGGCGAAATTGAGCCACTTGGCCAAGTGGCATACAAGAAAGCCCGATCGACAAAATATTGCTGGCGAAGGAGCTCGCGCATTGAGGAGCGAAGACAGCGCGACTGGCAATTGTATACTGGGTAAGTTGGTAACTTTCAGTACAGTTTTTGTGATAAAATTAGCAGTAAGCGGACTTTCGTAGCGACAGCCTGGTTTAGTCAAAAGCTTTGCAACGAGCTTTCCAATCGTAGTGCGATCGCCCGTTTTGATTTATTGTTAATTTTGCCAAGTCCCGATCGACTGTTAGGGGGAAAAAATTATGCAAGCAACCAACCAAGAAGGAATTATCAATCTGACAATCCACTATACCAACGGCAAACAGCAACACTTCCAGTTCATTGCGCCAGAGGGAACAGTAGGAGAGCAAGCAACTTTAGGCACTCGCCTGCACAAAATGTTGACAGCAGACCCGATAATTCTCGAATTGGCAGATAAACTGGTAGTTATCCCAGTTCACAACATACAAAGTATTGAAATATCGCCGGTTCCTCCCAAATTGCCAGAGGGTGTGCTTTACCCAATGCGAGAAATTAAGAAATAGCTAAGGTGTTCGGCATCTAAATTCAACTGCAAAGACGGGCAATATGCCCACCCCACGCAAGCTTTTAATAAACAGCAATGTCCCAATTAAAGGCGCGAAAACTTATTACAGCTAACAGATTGAAATTACCCAAAAACTTGTCGATCGCAGGGACGATATATGTCGCGTGAGTGAGGGGAATAATTGCAGGTTTTACAGACTTTAACTTACCCGAAAAAATGCTAGAGCTCCACTGCCACACTACTTATTCCGACGGCACTCTCACCCCTGCCGAACTCGTAGCCGCCGCGGCGTCTTCGGGGGTTCGCGCCTTGGCCGTCACCGATCACGATACGATGTCAGGTTGGGATGAAGCCTTCGCCGCCGCTGCTTTGCACGGTATCGAAATCGTGCCAGGACTCGAACTCAGCACCGTTCACAACGGCCGATCTCTGCACATTTTAGGTTTTTATCCCGATGCAAATAAGTTGCGCGTTCCTTTGAACGATCGCCTGGAAGGAAGGTTTCGCCGATCGCAGGAAATGGTCGAAAAATTAGCAGCAATGGGATACGCGATCGAACTGCCCAAAACATCCCCAGGAATGGCACCGGGAAGGCCTCATATTGCCTCTGCACTTGTAAAAGCCGGTCACGCGAAATCATCGCGGGAAGCATTCGATCGCTGGCTTGGAGATGACGGCCCGGCTTATGTTCATTACGAGAAATTCTCGATCGTCGAAGGCATCGATTTACTGAAAAGTTGTGGCGCAGTACCAGTTTGGGCTCACCCTTATTTATTTCGCGGCGGCGCTGTTGAGGAAGTCTTAAAAGAATTAGTAGATGCTGGTTTAATGGGAGTTGAAGTATACCATCCCAGCCACAGTTCCAGCCAAATCCAAAAGTTGAAAGATTTGTGCCTTAATTACGGTTTGCTGGCAACTGGTGGCAGCGATTATCACGGCCCCGATCCTGAAAGGAAAGCAGGAGATAGCACCCAATTGAATATGCTGCATTTGCCGTTAGAATTGCTCGAACCGATTAAAGTTGCGGCGGCGAGTTTGAAATAGTTTTTTAGGACGAATTTTGCCGACGTATACAGTTGTCAAAAAAAGGAATTGTTTACTTCTTGAGTGAGGAATTTGCACGAAGTAAGTCCTTAGAAGAAGACCGAGGTCAAGCAGAATATAAATTAATATGAAGTTAAAGGCAATTGCAGGCGAGTTAATTTTACAATGTTACTATAGCAACTTGCCAAACGGAGCTTATTATGAGTGCAGAAGACAGAGCGAAGGCGATCGGCAAAAATTTAGAAGGCAAAGCTCAGGAAATTTTCGGTAATATCACGGGCAACAGAAAAGACCAGGTTGAAGGCAAAGCCAAACAAGCGGAAGCCTCCGCCCGCCACGCAGCAGAAGATGCAAAAAATGCGGTGAAAAATCTGGCAGATCAAGCCAAAAGGTCGATCGACAAATTGTAGAAACCGCGCTATACCAACTCCTGGCTAATAGAATTCGCTTCATATCAAATCCTTTGCTATCAATAGGGTTTGATATGATTTATTTTTGGAATGTGCATAAAACGGGGCGACTCCTGCGATATCTCTTCAAAAGCGCCATGGAGAAGTCCCTATGATTGTTAATTTTACACCGGATTAATTTCGTAGTAAGGACTTCAGTCCTTATTGCATTACCTTTACGAAAAATTTTTGCTCAATTCTGCATAAAGCCGCCAAAACCTGCGATATCAGAGTATCAACACGCAAAAACTGGACTATGACGAGACATGATACGCCCGTCGAACCCTTAGCAGGTTTAGTTCCTGTAGGGGCAAGTTTCAACTTGTTGCTTCCACCCACGGGTTGGGAACTCAAACCGATTTCCTTGACTTTGTTATTGCTCGCACGTTACAGCGCTATTTTCCCTGGGATAATCGAATTATCTCGATGTCATCCGAACGTGCCTGTGAACACCGACGAACAGTTACGCCAACTTCTACAACTCTTGAAAGACTCGCAACAGAGTAGTAAGGAACAAGAAAGACTCAAAAATCAATTGTGCCAACTCATTCCCCATTTGCCCGGAATTCGCAAGCATCCTTATCCTAATATTGATTTAGAGGAAATGATGCAGGAAGCTTATTGCGGTTTTCTCAAAACGCTATCGGCATTTTTGAGGGGAATTGACCTCGACAATCTCGCTGCTGATGTGTTGCGAACCCGAGTGGTTCAGCGGTTCAATAAAACTCTCAAGAACAAAGTCTATGAGCAATATCGTCGGATGCAGCAACAGATTTTTACTCTTAGTTTTGATGCTCCGATTACGAGCAAGCGAGGTGAAAAATTTGAGGCTCAAGAACCGATAGACCATACCACGAAAAATGGAATTGAGCAACTCATCGAGAGAGAACAAGCTCAAAATAAGCAGCGCATCGGCCGCCAACTATGGCAGTGTATTGAAGACGATCCGATTGGAGAACTGCGAAACAGTTATCCCAATGAAAAAATAGATAAGAAGAAGCCAAATAATCCCGAAAATCGCCGCCCTCGACCGGATGCCAATTCTCACGTACTCGCACTGCGATTGCTGTTGCAAGACCCTCCAGATAAATTGTCTAAAATTGCCAGAGAGTTAAACATTGACTATCAAACTCTTAACTCTCACTGGAAAAGAACAGGTTTGGCTCTCGTCAAAGAGATTGCACTTAAGTTTGGATATCAACCCGAGGAATAATGGTGAATAGCAGAGATACTTATTTGTTAGAAATTCCTCTGGAGCAAACTGCCCGCAATTTGGCTCTGCAATTTGCTTCAGAGCAAGCTAATCCGCAAAAAGGCAAGCGGGTTTATTTCAATACCCTGGCGGTTTGGGCGGTTAACTATTTCTTGGAATGGATGGAAATGGAAACCGATATTGATGGCGGTGATAGTTGGAATCCAGCAAGGCGGGCGGTTTTGGATGTCGGCGATTTGGTTTTGCCGGGGATTGGCAAGATAGAATGCTGTCCGGTTCAGCTCGGAGAATCGGCGATTTCTCTGCCGGAAGTGCGGGAAAATCGCATTGCTTATATCGCTGTTGGGTTTGCCGAACCTTTCGATAAGGTGAAACTTTTGGGCTTTATTCCGGCTGTGGAAATTCTGGAGGAAACGGAAGAAATTTCTCTAACTAATCTCAAACCAGTTGAGGAATTGTGGGATTATTTGGATCGGATTGAGTTGGCAATTCCGCTGTTGCAAGGTGAAATTGAAGAGTTGCTATCTGATTTGGGAGAAGATGACCCCGTACAAGCACAAGTTCGGGAAAAATTGCAAAACAAATCTATTTCTGAAATTGTGGCAATTTTGAATAAAGTTTTGCACAGTAGTGAGAAATCTGACTGGGGATATGAAGGAGGGAAGGCTTTAGCCGGAAGTGGTTCTAGCAGTGGAGGTTTGGGAAATAGAGATATATCTTTCTCTCGTGATAAATCTTCACCTGTTGAGAAAGCTTCAGATATTGAGGAGGATGTGAAAGCGGAACTGAATCTGATTGCTGAAGATTTGTTGGAGAAGTTGGCTGAGATTTGGGGAGATGGTGATGATTTGGCCTTGTCATAAATCGGCAATCTACCATAAATCTGGATAAATTTTCATGACTTGTAGGGGCGGGTTCACTAACTATATCTGATAGAAATCAAAAATTAAAAAAAACCGCCCCTACAAGTCATCAATACGAAAAAACAATTAAAATATTGCGTTTTTGGGTTTTTTGCATGGGGTGGGGGCGGGTTTTCGAGTTTGTTTTTGGCGCTGATGGTTGGTGAAACCGCCCATACAACATTCCAAAGACAAATATCTAGCCTTTTTCAGGAATCTGCATAATTCTCCCCCAAATTGCCGATCGATATATCTACAGAATGAAAGGTAAACTCTAATGGACGAACAACGCCTCGCCGCCTATCTCGAACTGATTCAAGCTCTGGTTGAGTGCCCTAGCGGTACAGTAAATGATATTATCAACGCCAATCGAGGCTTAGTTGATGCCAATTTTGTGCAAGTCATGGCAGCGGAAGCGGAGAAGATGGCAGCAGAGGGCAACTTCAAGGCAGCTTGGTTGCAGAATCTAGCGGCACATTTGGCAAATTATGTCACCAGTACAGCAACTCCTGAAGAGTATTTATTTTTCTTGGGGGAGGTGTTGCAAGCAACGATGGAAAGTGACAGAAATCCTCAAGTTGTTTATCCTATTTTACAACAAAACTTCGATAAATTGGATTTAAATTTTGCTCGAATCTTACAAGCTTGGGCTACATCCAGATTTACAGAAGTTACCTCAGAAGAAGCTGCATCACTAGCAGCAGTTATTGGCAATTTTGGCAACTTAATTTCTCAGTTTCCCCTGGGGCGGCGTGCATGGAATTTAGAAATAGGCATTGCTTGTTATAGCGCAGCATCAGAAGTCTATACCCGCGAGAATTATCCCGAAGAATGGGCAATGACTCAACACAATTTGGGGACTGCCTATAGTGACAGAATAGAAGGAGTCAGGGCAAAGAATATAGAAGATGCGATCGCCTGTTATCGGGAAGCATTAAAAGTCCGTACCCCCGAGAATTATCCCGAACAATGGGCATTGACTCAAAACAATTTTGGGATTGCCTATAGTAAGAGAATAAAAGGAGTCAGGGCAGAGAATATTGAAGAGGCGATCGCCTGTTATCGGGAAGCATTAAAAGTCCGTACCCGCGAGAATTATCCCGAACAATGGGCAATGACTCAAAACAATTTGGGTACTGCCTATGGTGACACAGAAGGAGTCAGGGCAAAGAATATAGAAGATGCGATCGCCTGTTATCTGCTAGCTTTAGATGTCTATACTCGCGAGGATTATCCCGAAGATTGGGCAATGACTCAAAACAATTTGGGTACTGCCTATGGTGACACAGAAGGAGCCAGGGCAAAGAATATAGAAGATGCGATCGCCTGTTTTCGCTTAGCATTAGAAATTCGCACTCCTACTGCTTTCCCTTTAGACTGCTTGCAATCAGGTAGAAACCTCGGCAATACCGCTTTCACTGCTGGTTTTTGGGACATCGCGCTTGAAGGATTTGAGAAAGCAATTCAAGCAGTAGAAAAAACCAGAATTTGGGCAACTTCCGACGATATCCGCCAGCAGATTTTAGCAGGATCGATCGATGTTTACGAAAAGGCAATTCAAGCTTGCGTCAACAGCAATCAACTGGAAAAAGCCATAGAATACTGCGACAGAACCCGTGCTCAGCGGTTAGTCGATTTAATGCACAGCAATGATTTGTATGCTAGCGGCCAAATTCCGCCCGCCGTGCAAAAATATTTGCAGGAATTTGAGGCGAAGCAGCGGGAAATTGACGCAGAAGTTGAACAACTCCGCAAACCTTCTCAAGGCAATAAAGAATTAGCCTGTGTGGGGAGTCAGTCGCGCAGTCGGGCAGAGTTGTCTGCTTACACGGAGAAGATTCAAGAATTGGAAGCCCAGAAACAGCGAATCTGGGAAAACATCCGCCGTTTAGATCCGGTTTTAGCGGGACAAGTTCAAGTCGATCCGATGCAGTTTGCGGCGATGCAGCAACTCATTGACAATTCGCAGACGGCTATTCTTTGTTTTTATACCACGACTGATGACAGTCATGTTTTTGTGATTTACAAGGATAAAGCGCCGCAGATTCACACTTGTCAGGGAGAGGGTTTGGGAAATTTTCAGAAGTGGATTTTTGAGAGTTGGTTGTCGCCTTATTTGCAGGATCGGAAAATTTGGCAACAGGGGATGGGCGAGTTTTTGTCTCAGTTGTCGCGGCGGTTGAAAGTTGATGAGTTGATTGGTAATTGTTTGGATGGGATTGAGGAATTGATTGTGATTCCGCATTTGTATTTGCATCAGATTCCGCTGGCGGCATTGCCGATAGAACCCTCCCAACTCCCCCTTAGCAAGGGTAGGCTGGGGACAGTTCTTAGCGATTATTTCCTGATTCGTTACGTTCCCAGTTGCAGAATTTTGGAGTATTGCAGTAAAGACGAAACCATCGAATCGCCCAAATACGGAATTGTGGAAAATGCCACTGATGATTTGTACTTTACTCCTTTTGAGTGCGACCAAATTGCCGAAATTGTGACCAAACCTGAGCGCTTAAAAGGAAGTCAACAAGCAACAGTCGCAGCCTATCGAAACCTCGCCCAAAAGGTGAATGTAATCCACTCCAGTCACCACGCTGTCTCGCGTTTGGACAATCCTTTAGAATCGCGATTGTTTTTAGGAGATGGGAGTATCACATTAGGGGAATTGATGACACCTGGTTGGCGCTTGCCGCAGTTATCCGATGTGTTTATGTCCTGCTGCGAAACTAATTTAGCAGGGACGGAAATTACGGATAATCTTCTTAGTTTGGGAACGGGGTTTTTGTGTGCGGGAGCTCGGAGTGTGGTCAGCACTTTGTGGGCGGTGGATGATTTTGCTACTTCGTTGTTTGCGATTTTTTACTATCAGTATCGTCGGGAAGGTTTGAGTCGTCCAGAGGCTTTGTGGCGGGCACAGGTGAGGTTGCGGACAATTTCGGGTGCGGAGTTGAAAGAGCTTTATCAACCGCAAATCGATCCGTTGCTTCAGAGAATTATTGGGGATTTAAAGTCAAAATTTGCTGTGGTTCAAAAGGAAAAACAAAAGTTAAAATTGCGGCATAAATCCTACAATAGGGGGACGGATGAGTTTAAGGAGTTGGGGGCGGAGTTGAAGAAAATAACGAAGCGGGAGAATCAGATTCAGAAACAGAAGAAAGGATATGAAAGTTTGAAAGAAAATATTTACACTATGTCAAATCCTTTTGATGATTTGAGTTATTGGGCGGGGTTTATTTGTCAGGGTTTGCATTGACAAGACTTACGCACTGCGGCTGAATGAACCGGGTTTTTTACCGAATCTTTCGGCTGCAACGCGTCTTTTCGTAGTTCACCTGCGCTTAAAAATCGGGTTCCGCAGCCAAAAGCTCGATCGACAAATCCATCTGTTCCTTCCCCCGCGCCAAAAATTTTTCGCACTCCTGCCAACACTCCACAGCCACCCCAAACTGCTCGAAAACCTCTTCTAGAGGCAACTCTCCCGATTCCACCCGATCGATAATCGCTTCAATTCGATCGACCGTTTCCTCATAATTCCAGTCAGACTGGCGCAACTGCGAATCAATCATAACTTTTCTTCTGCATCCAATACTTCTACAATCTTAACTTTCAGCACGCCCCGACTCAACCTCACAGTCAATTCCTCTCCCAATTCCAAACCGTCAGTTGTGCGGACGATCGTACCGTCACTTTGGATTACCGCGGCATAACCCCTTTGCAATACCGCTGCCGGATTCAGTGCGGATAATTTTTCTTGCAATACTTCCAGTTTACCAGTTGCTTGCCGCAAAGTTTGGGATGTCGCAGGTAAGCGTTTTAATCGATTTTGTAACAGTTGCAAATGCTCTTCTTCTGTCTGAAATCTGGCCCGCACAGCACTTGCTAAATTGAGCATTCTTTGCTTGTGTTCAAAGTAAAGATCTGCTAAAATGGGTACAGCTTGAGCGGCCGCCGCAGTGGGAGTGTGGGCTCGTTTATCTGCTACTAAATCGGCGAGAGATTCGTCTCTTTCGTGCCCGATACCGGTGATAATTGGAATCGCACAATTGGCGATCGCCCTGACAACTCTCTCATCATTAAAACAAGCCAAATCTTCCGCAGAACCGCCGCCCCGCCCTAAAATGATCACATCCGCCCTACCGTCCAATTCTACACGGGCGATCGCCCTAGCAATCGCAGCAGCAGCCAATTCTCCCTGCACTCCTGTCGGCGATAGCAACACCTGCAAACCCGGATATCTTTGAGCTAGAGTCCGCTGAATGTCTCCCCAAGCAGCGCCGGTATCGGATGTCACCACGGCCACAATTTGTGGGTGTGCGGGAATCGGGCGCTTTCTGGCGGGATCGAAGAAACCCTCAGCATCCAAGCGCGATCGCAATTGCTGCAACCGCAAAGCCTGCAATCCTTCCCCAGCCGGTAGCGATTGCACAACAGTCAACTGGTACTCGCCGCGATTTTTGTAAACCCGGATGCTTCCTAAAACCAGCAACTGTTCTCCTTTTTCCGGGATTTGCACCAATTTTTGCCGCTGAGAATTCCACACTACGCAGCGAATAGCAGCGCTTTTGTCGGTGTCGCACAGAGTGAAAAAGCAGCCGCTGGGGTGGTGCGAAACGTTCGACACCTCGCCTGTCAGCCAAACTGATTGCAGGTTGCGATCGCCCTCTAACAAGTCTTGCAGGTATGATGTTAGTCCGGCAACAGATAAAGCTGTATCGGGAAGAATTGAAGTCATCCAATTTTAGATTTTAGATTTTAGATTTTAGATTTAGGCTACTATCAATGCTTCGGACAGTGTGCGATTGGCAAGGGTAAAATAAGGGTTTAAGGGCGAGTGCAGAATCCACTTGCTAACGGAAAATCAAGGGTTTCCGAGTAGGATCTCAAAATAGTCCGGACTATTGTAGTATATCTAAGGTAATTTATTTGTAGGCTGAGCGGGCAATCGTAAATTTAACTGCAAACAAACTAATGATATCAGATACAATGACTTCGATGAATGTGCTGCGCCAAGAGGCTGCGGCGATCGGCATTACTGAGGAAGAAGCCAGAAAATATGGCGACCTCCGACATAAAAGAACTTGGTCTTTGGCGATCGAACATCACCTCTCAATGCAAGATTTTGCCGATCGCATAGAACAATCCTTCACAACTTCCGAACCCGATTCCTCCAGCGCACTCAACCACTCTCAGACTGCGGAGTCCAAAGACTATGGTATTCAGCTAACTGCGAACCTAGGCGAATCTAGAGTAACCAGGGAGAACGAAACAGCATCTCTTGCTGCGCCACAACAGCAAGCAGTAGCAATCGGGCGATCGCACACACATTCCGACCAGCGCAGCAACCAAAACCGAGGTTTTAAACAAGTAGTTCAAAATCATATTAAAGCATTAACAATTGCATCCGCCTCCCGCACAAATCTGCCCCATTCACACCTGGGCAACTGGGTTTGTCCTGAGTGTGGGCCGGAGGGCGAATTGGGTTGTTACCTTTGCGCCGGAGAAGGCAATGTAGGCGATATTCCAGCTATTGGCTGGACGCTAGCTTATATGGAAATGTTGGGCTGTTCTGCTCGCGAAATTGAACCGTTGAGGAAAATTTCGCCTTCATTGAGTATGGTGGAATTGAATTTAAAAGTTTGTGTTGCTATCAAACAAAGTAGCGAAGTTTTAGCCAGGACGCAGAAATGGGTAATTAGTCATTAGTTACCTGAAAGCTCAACCAAATTAAGTATTGATTCTAGCTTTTTCAAAGCAACTTCCAATTCGTCATTAACCACTTGGAAATCGAATTCCCCTGCTGCTTCAATTTCCTCTTTAGCCCGCACCAACCGACGGGCGATCGCACTTTCGGAATCTTGACCGCGACTCCGCAGCCGCCGCTCCAATTCTTCCCAAGAAGGAGGTAAAATAAAAATTCGCAGCGCCTCTGCAAACTTATTCCTAATTTGCCTAGCCCCTTCCAACTCAATTTCGAGGATTACCCATTTTCCCTCACCAATTCCTTGCTTGAGACCAAAATAAGGAGTACCGTAAAAATTACCGGCAAACTCAGCCCATTCCGCCAACTCTCCAGCCTCAACCATTTGTTCAAAACGGCTGCGGCTGACAAAATAGTAATGCTGTCCCTCAATTTCTCCCTCACGGGGCGATCGAGTTGTCACCGATACCGAAAGATACAATTCGGGATGGCGATTGAGGAGCGATCGTACTAAGGTGCCTTTCCCCACACCGCTAGGCCCCGTCAGAACAATTAATTTACCGGATTTCATTTTTAGAATAGAAACGTGTAACAATTTAAGTTTCCGCTTACTTTAGACCGTAAGCGCTCAAATTGCAACTGACCAACCTCAATCATCCCGACCTTGACCGTCTTTGCTGATCACAAAACGATTAGCAACCGTTTCCGGCTGAATCGCCGAGAGGATGACGTGACTCGAATCTGTAATAATTACCGCTCTCGTGCGGCGGCCGTAAGTTGCGTCTACCAGTTGTCCCCGCTCCCGCGCATCAGTAATAATCCGCTTAATTGGCGCTGACTCGGGACTGACAATGGCAATCACTCGATTAGCAGACACAATGTTACCAAAACCGATATTAATTAATTGAATATCCATGAAATTCTTAATCTGTAGGTGAACGATTGACTATCAATCCTTACTTTTGATCATATAATATACAAAGATTTTTTCTGAGAATCCTCAAATTAATCCCAACTAAGTTTTTTAGTTTCTACCTAAAATTTTCACCCTTTTGACGCCGAGTACCCCGTGCTTTATCAAAAATTTAAAAAAGACTCGCTGTTGCCACTCTATCTTAAAGATTCGGTAAAAGCGTCGATTTTTATTTGCAAATAAAAGCATTAGCTGTATAAAGAAAACAACCCGTAAATGTTGCGAAATATAAATTTAATTTCCGCGAAATGTAATTAGAGTATAATCAGTGCTCAATAACAGTAAATATTCCCAAATCGAAGTCTATACTAACAGTATTGAGACTGATGCTGCTTTGAGGAGCTTTCCAACCTCAACTAAAAGCTGCTGGCGATCGCACTTTATGCCCGATTTTTCACCAAAAAATGGGGGATGATGTGCCAAACTACAGATTTTTATTGCATGATGTTCTACAATAAAATGGGTTTGTAGTGAAAATTTTAGTGTTATTAATACCAATAAAAAAGTGTGGCTACAATTATCAATTTTCTAACAAATATGAAAACTTGCATAGTCTCGCGCCGGACACGGCAGTGCCGTTTCCCTACAGATGGTCGCAGGATTATATGTTGCAATAATTGGGGGAATTAGTAGAAAAATATGAGCACTTTAGTTTTTACTACAAATATTTTGAATTCAGCAAAAGTTAGGCATAAAGGGGTTTTACGCATGAGATGAATTCCGGTTGAATTGGAATGATTAAACCGCAGAGAACACAGAGTCAGAGAACAGAGAGATGAATAATTCCGATGCTACCTGATTTGATATAAATTATAGCGGTAAGACTTCATGCACACCGCACCCTAAGCATACAGGATATGCGTAAATTTTGGTTAACAAAAAACAGGGATTAATGCAGATAAATTCAGCCGCATTAATCCCCAGTTATTCCACACTTAAATTAAGCTGCAACTAAACCGCTGTGTCTCAACAAAGCTTTAGTGCTCGGTTCGCGTCCCCGGAAAGTTTTAAACACTTCCATCGGGTGCAAACTGCCGCCCAATCCTAACACTGTATCTCGGAAGCGCTTGCCTGTAGAGGCGATCGCACTTTCATCTTCCAAACCCGCTTCCTCAAACGCCGCAAAAGCATCAGCGCTGAGCACTTCCGCCCATTTATAACTGTAATACCCCGCCGCGTAGCCGCCCGCAAAAATGTGTCCAAAAGCGCACAAAAATGCGTCTTCTTCCAGAGGAGGCAAAACAGTGGTAGTTTTAGCGATACGGTTGCGGACATCGGCCACAGTTTCGCTGCCGCCCGATCGATAGCGGTGGTGCAATTCGATGTCAACGCTGCTAAAATGTACTTGCCTGAGCATGACGGTGCCGCTCATGTAGTGGCGCGCTGCTAGCAGTTTTTGGTAGTAGTGTTCCGGCAAAGTTTCCCCGGTTTCGTAATGCTTTGCCATCCCGAACAAAGTCGCGCGATCATAACACCAATTTTCCATAAATTGACTGGGCAATTCCACCGCATCCCACTCAACATTATTGATGCCCGAAGCCCCCGGATAGTCTACCGTTGTCAGCATATGCTGCAAACCGTGACCGAATTCGTGAAACAAAGTTTCGACTTCCAAGAAAGTCATTAAACTCGGTTTCCCGTCAACCGGAGGACTTTGGTTGCACACCAAATAAGCCACCGGCAACCGCGTAGTTGTTTTGCCTGCTTCGACAAATTTAGCGCGCACTACGCACTCGTCCATCCAAGCACCGCCGCGCTTTTCCTCGGGGCGGCTGTAGGGGTCTAAATAGAAATTGGCGATCGTATTTCCTGCTTCATCATCTATTTGGAAATAGCGCACATCTTTGTGCCACACAGGAGTTTGACCGTCCGCAGCAGTTACTGTCACGCCGAACAGCCGCTTTACTAACCCAAATAACCCCTCTAATACCTGTGGCAAAGCAAAATAAGGCCGCAATTCTTCGGCACTAAAAGCAAACTTTTCTTCCCGGCGCCGTTCCGACCAAAAACCAATATCCCAGTGCTTCAAATCTCCAGCTTCCGGTGCGCCTTTTTCGGCAGCAAAAGCTTTCAAATCTTCTAAATCTTTGACAGCAGCATCATAACTAGCCTGGCGCAATTCTTCTAACAAAGCTTCCACTGCAGTAACGTCGGGAGCCATTTTGCTCGCCAAGCTCAATTCGGCATAACTGCTAAACCCGAGCAAAGCAGATTTTTCCTGGCGCAAAGCTAAAATGCGATCGGTCAACGGCCAGTTATTCAATTCTCCGCTACTTGCTCTGCCGATAAAAGCTTTGTACAACTTTTCGCGCAAGTCGCGGCGGGTGCTGTGCTGCATGAAAGGGCCGTAACTCGGAAAGTCTAAAGTAATCCGCCAAGGGCCGTTTTCGGCATCCGCATTTTCTTCGCCGGCGCTGCGAGCGGCTTGAGCTGCTAAACTCAACAAACTCGGCGGCAAACCGTCAATTTCGTCTTTGTTTGTGAGGGTGATACTGAATGCTTTGGTAGCGTCGAGAACGTGATTGGAAAATTGGGTAGTAATTTCTGCCAATTCTAATTGAATGGCATTAAAACGCTCTTTTTGCTCGCCTTCTAAACCGACGCCGGAGAGTTGGGCGTCTCGGAGAGCGGCTTCGACAATTCGCTTTTGAGCTGACTCTAAGCTATCCCAATTTTCGCTAGCCCGCAGCGCTTTAAAAGCTTCATAAAGCGGTTTGCTTTGACTGAGCTTGCTCCAAAATTTTACTACTTCCGGCTGCACTGTTTCGTGAGCCGATCGCAATTCCGGGCTATTTTTCACACCCATCAAATGTCCGACAATGCTCCAGCTCCAATTTAAACGCTCTCCGAGTCGCTGCAATGGTTCTACTAAGCCGCTCCAAGTCGGTTCTACAGACGATTCTAAGTCAGCTAGCGAGGCTTCTAGTTCGGTCAGCAGTTGGGTAACAGCGGGCACTACGTGTTCTGGTTCGATCGCGTCAAATGGAGGCAATCCTTGACCGATTAGTAACGGGTTATCAGCAATAGTTAAGGTTGCAGTCATTTAATTTTCTTGTAACAGGTTGAAAACAGGTGAACTAGACAGATTAGCTTTTCATTTTGTAACACAGTTGTCGAAAAATTTGGACTCGATCGGGCGTGAGTCGCAGAATCTCTGAGTCGAAAAATCTTCCTTCTGACTGATGACTAATGACTCATGACTCATGATTAATCACTAATCACTAATCACTAATGTCAACTGTCAACTGTCAACTGTCCACTGTCAACTATCTTGTGTGTGCTGCAACTCCTTGACAACCGAGATTAAGCGCTTGAGATGAGGTTTGACAACTTCTTGCTGCTCGTGTTCCAAACGGTGGATTTGAGCTTGGACTAGAGACAAATCTGCAGTCGATTGGTGCGGGGGAGCTTGCAATTGGCTTTGCAAATTGGCCATGACTTTCTGGATTTCCAAAAATCGAGTATTTACTACTTCCCAGTCGTCTCTGGTGATAGAAGTTTCTGCCAAGCCTTGCGTCGCGCTTTGCAGTTGCTCTATAGCCTGTTCCACAGCTTGGAGATTCGCCCGTTGGCCAACCGATAAATCTTGCAGTTGTTCGCTCACCTGCTGGCGGACATCGAGCACAGCAGACGCCACGATTTCTTGCAAAGAAGCTACCGACTCTCCTAAACTCAGCAACTGCCGCTGAATGTCGAGAGAATCCTCAAAGCCTTCTGCCCTAGGCATTACCGCCATTTGCTGGCGCAGCGCTGCAATATCTGCAGACAACTGCCTGCGTAATTTAACAATTACCGTCACCGCCGTTTTTTCGACTTTATTGACAGACTTTTGGACTTGAGCCATTTCCGAATTTTGATGCACCCGCACTTGCTGCTCGAAGCGATATCGGTTAGCAACATTCAGCGACAAAGCCAAAGTTAGGGGAGCCACCCCGTAAAAAGCTTGGCCCGACACTGCCACCGCCAGGGAACCCACACCAGAGGCCGCCAGAGAGGCGTACTCTGCCAGCTCCAGCCAGTGCCTTTGAGGAAAACTTGGTCTCAAGCGGTTTGCAACAGAGGGTTTTGGCTTCCGCACGGCTCTTTGGGTCATAGTATTTGCTCGTTGTGGGTAAGGTTGCGAGACTGGGTGGAGCATCGATTTCTATCCTTATTTTCAGTTATATGTTTTAGATTATTTCTTGGCACTCTTCTATTTTTACCTTTGTGAGTAAGTTAAGGATGACTGCCATATTATTATGTATTTGGGAGCCTGTGACGATCGCGCCCAATTCCGGCTGTTAAAAGGTTCGCCCCAACGCGCCCTCTATTTTACAGGAGTTAGGGTCATGGGGTGAGGGCGATCGACAATAGCTGTCCAGGCTAACTGAAAAATGCCTAAGACTATTTTAGATTTTAGATTTTAGATTAAAAGTTAACAAAAGGCGACCTACTGAGGAGATTGTCGTTTGGAGATTGTCGGGAGTTGCCTTTTTGTTCGCGCATTGGTATAATTTACTATTTCTCAATGGCCCGGAGCAAATTTACTGTAAAAATTGACCAATGAACTCAGAAAAACCTGGAATTGGCGATCGGCTAAAGTCTATTTTCAGTATCGCCATCTTTATCATTCTCGTACTAGGAGTAGGCTTTTTAAGCGTGAATTTTATTTCAGCTCTCTATGCAAAACTTTCTTAAAATTAGTCCTGGACGCATGGGGTTCAGAAACCGGGTTTTTTACGAGAAGACGCATCGCAGCCCGCAGACTGGATAAAAAACCCGGTTTCTTTGGTATTTATGCGTCCAGGACTATTTTGGTTATAACCCTTTGATATATTGCTTCAGTACAGGGGGCAAAGTGTAAAGACTTTCCTGTTTTTCGATCGCGCTGCGATAGAGATTGCAATGCGTTTAGCAAATCTGATGATGATATTTGTCCGTTTTGTAGCAATTTGGCGAGCTTTACTGGCTGGTTTTCTGTCGCCAACAATGACATAACTTGTTTTTATAGTTCGGAAGTGGGTAGTCCTGGATAGTCATGAAAAAATAAGGCTTTCACTCTATAGATAAACAGGCGTTATACTCATGAATAAAATACCCGATTGCTTCAATATGATTGGAGACTTTTTAGAAAAGGAAAGAGTTTTTCTGACTAAACGAGATATTCTTTGTCTCATCGTATTGTTAAATCTTTCTATATAGGAAGTCTTGCCACTTTCCTTGACTACTGATTGGTGTCTGTTTTTTGGAAAAACTCTCTGATAAGCACTCCAAAAGTCGGTGAAAAAACAAGCACCTTGACTCTGGAACTGTCGGTATAGAATCCCACAATCGTTGAGTTCCTAAATGCTGACTGATGACTGATGACTGATGACTGATGACTAATGCAAAAACTTGCGAACTTGATATTCGCGACTTTCGGCGATCGCAATTTGCAAATCGCCCATTTTGGCATCCAACTCCTCAATTGTGCTTTGTGGCACAGACTTCCACTTCTCCCTAGTTTCCCAGCGAATCACCATCACCACCTCATTTTCCACCGGATCTACCCAAACTTCTTTGCCTAAAAAACCGTCCAAACTTTTTAGTCCCGCCGTCCAAACTTCCTGATCTCGCTGAATAAAATGCTCCCAGTTTTCTTGAGGTACTTTAAATTTTAGCCACTCAATTACCATCTTATTTCCTATTTGTAAATAGCTAATTAATCGTTGCCGATCGCAATTTTAATGATCAACTCCGTTCCCTCTCCCGGACGCGAAATACAGTGCAACTTACCGCCGTGCTTTTCTACTACTAAATGCTGGGATATGGCTAGACCCAAACCAGTGCTCGTGTCTGGACATTTAGTAGTAAACAAAGGGTCAAAGATGCAATCGAGGACTTCTTCAGTCATGCCAGGGCCGTTGTCACTAATGGCGATCGCAACTTCGTTTTCCCCTACCATGGAGGTCCGAATCCGAATTTCGGGATTGAATATTTCAGAACTCGACCTGGCTGAAGACAAGTAAGACTGATTTTTAATTTTACCAGAATTTTCGGCATTTCTCCCCCCTTCTTCCAAAGCGTCGATCGCATTTGTCAACAAGTGCATGAACACTTGGTTTAAGTGTCCGGCATAGCAGTGAACTCGTGGCAAATCTCCGTACTCTTTAACTAGAGAAATACCCGGCCGTCCCCCTTTAGCTTGCAGGCGATTTTGCAAGATCAGCAAAGTGCTGTCCAAACCTTCGTGGATATCAGCAGGCTTCATTTGGGCTTCGTCGGTACGCGAGAACAAGCGGAGCGATCGCACAACATCGCGAATCCTTT
The DNA here is from genome assembly GCF_036701505.1 of Microcoleus sp. Pol11C2. Lineage (NCBI taxonomy): Bacteria > Bacillati > Cyanobacteriota > Cyanophyceae > Oscillatoriales > Microcoleaceae > Microcoleus > Microcoleus sp. Pol11C2. The sequence continues at coordinate 25,020 of NZ_JAUBQX010000041.1, read as the reverse complement.
CCGAACCGACTTTCATTGAATTTAGCAGTTTTGGCAAATCTTTTTTGATAAATTCTAAGTCTAATTCTTCCATCAAATCTTGAATTTCCGGCACTGGATGGGGATAATACTTTTGGTAAAGGTCGATCGATCGCAGCAGTTCTTGAATGTAGCCAGTGGCGTGGCTGACATTGCCAGAAATAAAACTAACTGGATTGTTGATTTCGTGCGCGATTCCTGCTACCAACTGCCCCAGAGATGACATCTTTTCTGTTTGAATCAGTTGAGTTTGAGTTTGCTGCAAAATTAACAGCGTCTGCTCTAATTTAGCAGCTTGTTGTCGCAAGCGTTCTTCGGATTCTTGCAAAGCTAAAAGAGACTGTTTGCTTTCTGTAATATCCAATCCCACAAATACCGCCGCCGTATTGTTATGGTATTTTTGAGCCACTATTAGATAAGTTTTATTTTCTCCTCTGATGCTCGCTGTTACTTCTTGAGATGTTTTCTTTTTATGGTTCGCAAAGAAATCGTATACTAAATCGTTAAATTTGGGACTTGTCTCTAAAAAACCTACTTTTTGACCGATAAATAGTTCGGACGGCATTTTATAAGCGCTAGCTAAATGTCGGTTTACTCCCAAATAGCGCAAATCGGAACTTACCCAAGAAACTAATCCCGGCACGGCGTCCAAAACGGCTTGAAGTTGCTCTTTCGCCTCTACGAGCGCTGATTCTGCTGCGAGGCGAGCGGAAATGTCGCGGGCGATCGCGCAGCGGTATTCGCAGCCGCCGTATTCTAAATAATTGACTTTAACTTCGACGGAAAAACTGGCGCCGTCTTTGGTTTTGTAACTGGTTTCAAAAGTGAGGTTGGTTTGCTGCTTGAGTTGAGCCCAGTGTTCTCGCCAATCCGATGCTGGCAAATGCGAATCGATGTCGCTAACCCTCATGTTTAGCAGTTCCGATTCCGAGTAGCCGAAAAGATGGCAAGCGGCTTTGTTCGCGTAGCAAATTTGACCGTCGGAGGTACTAAAAAAGATTGTATCAGCAGCATTTTCGAGGGCAATTTGAGTTAGTTGTGGTATTGTTCCTAACTGCTTGCTTTTGACCTCGGACTGAAATTTATTAGAGCAATTGGTTTGAGCAGGAGCCTCACCTATCTTAGATGCCAACAAAATCAAACCGCCGATCGCACCTTCGCTATTTTTCCAAGGCTGAAATACCCATCTTACCGACTCGCTGACAGAGCCACTTGCGGTTTTTCCTGATACAGATGCGATCGATCGCCCTGCCACAAACTCGCTGTATTCCAAAACTCCCGTCAAACAAGCCTGGGCATTTTGCTGCCAATATTCCGGGAGATTCGGGAACAGTTCCCAATGAGATCGGCCGATCGCCTCGCCGTCGCCCAACCCGCAATCTGTTTCCCAGCGACGAGAAACAGCCAGATAGCGCATTTCACAATCTACCATTGCCACGGCTTCGGCGGAGCGCTCCACAAACCGCCGAAATCTGTCTTTACTCTCGGACACGGTTGCCTCTGCGGGTTGTTGGGCGATCGGGAAAGTCCCGTCAACGTACCTTCCCAGTCCCTGACTTTTTTGCTGAACTGGCTTAGTTTGCACGGTTTGGGATTTCCTCCATAGCTGTCAAGTTTGAAAAATTCTGTTTGAGACCAAAAATGCTGTTTTTCCCTGATTTGCTCTCTCGGACGATACCCTTAGAGGGTGTCACCCATCATTGATATCATTTTTGATGGGGATATGTCTATAGGCATTAGTGTCAATTTAAGACCAAAGCTAGTGCCCGGTTGCTGTTTGACGATTAGGCATAGATCGCGCTGGCGCCCCCCGAATAATAGTCGGAGGGGACTGGAGTGATCTCTTGTCTCCCCCGACTATTCCGGGGCGCAAGAGGGCAGCGAGACTAGGCAAAAAACGAGAGAGAAAAAGGGTTTTAGGCGATAGTTGACAGCAATGGTCTAGAGGTACCCAAGAAAGTGTCCCCCACACCTTGATATTCAGAAGATTTCCTGGTGATTGTTCGGTATTTTATACAAGCCCCCAAAAGAATGCAACTGTATGCCCGCGATCCAAATCATGAGCTTCCTCAGTCATTCCCAATTCTTTCATTGAAAATCCCACATCGAACATGGTATGAGATCGTGTAGCAAGTGCGATCGCCAGATAGCTTGAGAATGCAAGAGAGCGCTCAAACAAATTTGTGCGTAAATTCACTGGTAAAATCCACTCTCCCTTTCCGTAACATTGCAGGATCTAATCTTTCAGTGGTGTTGCAAGTCATCAAAACTACGAGTTTTTGCTGAAATTGAATGCCGTGTTCGTCGATGACGCTTTGATACAAAGTTCCATCCAGCAAACTCAAAATGTGTTCAGTTTTGTTAGTACGTTGGGCTTCTGCAGTCGATCGATCTTGAGCCAAATTATCAGCCTCATTGATAATAATACAAATCCGCTCTAAATAACTCGGTGGCACAAAATTTTCCACAGCATCGTGATCTAAGATAAAAATTACATAACCCAGCGGCACTAAAATTTCCTTTGCTACCGCTTGCGTCCAAGCAGTTTTGCCAGTACCCGGTTCGCCACTAACCAAAACAGCCAACTGATTTTGATCCAAAATTGCCTGCTGAACAGTATCCGTAAAACTTTGAACCTCCGCAGAAAACGTGCGAATTGGGAACTGGCTGTGAACCTGTCCGACGCGGCTTTTGTACCCGCCCAGAATCACCGCTAAATTATAAGTTGCCTTGCTAACGAGTGGCGCAATATCTTGGCAAATTAGAGTGTAGCAGCGTCTTCCCCTGTCGTAGCTGTCAATTTGTAGCCAGCAGCCGAATCGAGCCCAAGAAGCATAAACAGTACCCAAAACTTCCAAGCGTTCCCAGCTAACAAATCGCTCCGGGGGATAAGAAAAATGTCGCTCCATAAAAGACTGGGTAATTGTATCCGGTTTCCCTAGCAAAGCCAGAACTTTGAAAACAGTAATTTCTTGGAGCTTGTTGAGAACGTAGTCGATGGGAATGCTAGCGCGGCTGACCAATTGCACTACAGGCGTTTCGGTAACTAAAACGTCTTTGTAGCGGTAATCCGGGTAAACTGGCTGCGGAGTAATGTAATCCCAAAATTCATCAATTTCGTAGCGAGTATTTTCCGAAAATACATTTAAAATATTGGCCCACCAAGTATATTGGTGTCGTCCCATTGCGTCGGCAATATCGCTAGCTGCACCTAAAGTTTTTTGAGCTAGTTCTTGGGGGTCGCTAGACGCTAAATGTACCAGGTGTTCCCAATCAAATTGACGATAAAAAGGTCGCCAACCCGAGCCTAGCAGACCTCTATTTTGAGAATTGTTTTGATGAAAATTGTTTTCGCGATCGCCCATATCTTCCGCACTCATTTTGCAAAACTCCTACTTACTCTTATTTTACAGTTTTTGTGGTACACATTCTACAAAAAAACTGAAATTTATCAACTTCTTTTGAGATAAGCGGGCGGCACAAAATCTACTAACCAAACTTTGTTTTCCGAGCAGTAAAATGTATGACCATCGCGTTGCATAGCTGCGGCATCTACAGTAAAGACTGCCGGGATGCCATGTCTTGCACCTACTTGGCGCGCCGTCTGGATATTCACGGACAAATGAACATGATGCCGCGACATTTTCCTAATTCCTTGACTGAGAATAGACTCGACGGCAGTGCTACCTGTTCCGTGATATAAAATATGCGGGGGAACAGCGGGTTCTAACTGCAAGTCAACCTCTACGGTATGTCCTTGGTTGGCACGAATTAGAGTCCCTGTGGAGTCAAATGAAAAGCGCTGTTTGTCGTTTTGCGCGACTACTTTTTTGAGTTCTGCAAGCTGAACAGGAAAGTTATTTTTTTTGCACGCATCGAGGAGTTCGCTAACAGGAACCCAGCCACCTGGAACGAGTTCAATGCCGATGCGCCAGGGGGCGTGACGCAGGTGTTTGCTGAGATATCGGCTGATTTTGACTAATCGAGAATCGTTCATAATTTTACTTTATTTATTCAGATTTTAAATCACCTTTTACAAAATGTCAGTTGCGGGTTATATCGTCGGGTGGGGGCGGGTTTATTGAATATGTTTGCACTGCCAGAGGGTTCTTGAGTGAACCCGCTCTTACAGGTTTTCGGAAAATGATTCCTGGACGTAGAAAAGGGTCTTACTCGCGACTTACTTATAGCGGGAAAGCTCGCCCTTAAGTACCTACATAATTAGGTTCTGCTTCGGGGACTCAAAAAGTGTTTGAGCGGCGATTTTTCACGAGCTTTATTTTTTTATAATTAGCAAAAACTCGGCATTCTGTCTAATGCCTTCTACCTTGGGATAACTCCGCCAAAAATAGCAAAGTTGAGATAGCACCAGTGACATCCTACGTCGGCAAAACCAGCTTCTGCAAGCCACTTTGTCTGCTCTTCCACAGAGGAGGGAATATCTTCTTCTTGATATTTTTGAAACCAGGCTGCATCGTCCTCTCCGTTAGCTTTCATGTACTGCCGCCACAACTGTTCGTATTGCTCAGTCAGCCGGGGAGTAGCACCTGTCACAATATCTCGAATTAGCAAAATTCCCCCGGGATTCATCGAGTGGAAAAGTTTGTGAAATAGCTGTTGTTTGCCTGGGCTGTTGAGGTGGTGGATTGCCAAGCCTGAAACTACCAAATCGTAACCGCTGCCGAAATCATCTTCGGCAAAGTTTCCTTGCTGCAAGGTCAGCCGTTCTCGGAAAGCGGACAAGTTAGTTTGGCAAGTTTTCAGCATATTTTGGGCCATGTCAAACGCTAGGACTTTTGCTTGAGGAAATGCTGACAGAATCACAGCCGACAGTATGCCAGTTCCCGCGCCTAAATCCAGAACTTTTATGTTACCCTTAGTTTCAGAAGGGATTAACTGCAATATTACATCGTGTTGCTCGCCATAGCGCGGAATGAGGCGGGGAATTAAGCCGTCATAATCAAAGGCTCTTCGTTCAAATTGCTCGCGTACAGCGTCTAAATTCACAGACGATTTTCCTCAAATTGTTAATAGTTGAGTGCGTCAAGGCAGTTTGCCGGTTCTCTTCTCGGAAACCATATTACATTTGATAATACAAAAAATATACAGAGCTGTCAAGATGTTGAAGAAAATAATTTAAAAGAAGTTACGGACGATCGCCCGACACGGACTTTGTGCGCCCCAACAGACTCGTGATTTGGGAACTGTCTAGCCCTGCACATATATCTCCTTCAGTGCAGATGAGGCAGATTGTTACAGACCCGAAAGCCTGCTGAAGACAAGACTTTGTGCCAGATAGTAGGAGTAATTGTGAGAAAAAAGTTGACGGTTATGATACCTGTTTCAAACAAGAATGCAACTGTCGGTGTGTGATCGACACCATAAATTTCTCAGTAATTCCCCCTAGTAAAAGAGAAAAGATAAAAGATAAAAAGGAATCAGCCAGCAGCCGATGATCGGCTAGATATGAAAAAATCAGTCCTCAGATTGACAAACTTTAGGCAACTATAAACAAAAATTGAGTTGACTCCCGAGTGGATGTGGTACCTGCCAATTTTTCAGGAAGATTAAGAGATACAAAATATTACACCCGCCGGTGCGGGAAAGAAAATTGTGATAATGAATCAGGATGCGAGTAGATTAGGTGTCAGCCGTCAGGGGAAAATAGAAGCAATGGAAATCCAACAACGGAGTAAGGATAAGCCCGATCGCCAGCAACACAACGCGCCCGATCGGATCGGTCAATTTTCTACGACAAAAGAACTAGATTGGTCGCTACAAGAATGTTTAGATTTTAAAAGAGCGATCGACCGATCGACACTGGCGCTGAGGACTGATGCGCGAGGAATTATCAACTATGCCAGTGAACAAGTTTGCTCCATCTCCAACTATTCCCAGGCCGAACTAATCGGCAGCCACTTCGGCATCCTCCATTCGGAATATAAATCTTCGGAATTAATCAAAAATCTGCTGTCAACTGTTGCCAAAGGTGAAGTTTGGCAAGGAGACATTAAGAATAAAGCCAAGAATGGAACTGATTATTGGGTGTACGCAACAGTAGTTCCACTGTTGGACTGTAAGGGAAAACCGTGTCAGTATTTGGCGATCGGATTCGACATCACCGATCGCAAAGCGGTTGAAGCAGCTCAAGCCGAAGCCAACCGCGCAAAAGACGAATTTCTGGCGATCGCCTCCCACGAACTGCGATCGCCCCTGAGCGCGATTTTGGGATGGGCGCAGCTAGCGCGATCGCGCAATTTAAACGAAGCCACCACCAGCCGCGCTTTGGAAATCATCGAGCGCAACGCCAAATTACAAAACCGACAAATAGACAATCTCCTCGACCTCTCGCGGTTGCTGCGGGGGAAAGTGTGCCTCAACATCAGCCCAGTTCACCTCCCGTCTATCATAGAATCTGCGATCGACACCCTCCGTCCCGCCGCCGATGCTAAAAACCTCCGCCTAGAAAAACATTTCGACCCCGCCGTCAGCTACGTTTTGGCAGATGCAGAACGGTTGCAGCAAGTAGTCTGGAACCTCTTGGCCAACGCCATCAAATTCACCCCAGAATCGACACCATACCCAGTTCAAGTGCGGATCAAGCCTACTGAGTCGGGCGTGTTGATTCGGGTCACCGACAGCGGTTGCGGCATCGACCCCAAATTTCTGCCGCACATCTTTGACTACTTCCGCCCTGCAGACAGCTTCCAGAACAAGGAACAAAATCGGCTTGGGCTCGGGCTCTCAATTGTGCGACAGTTGGTGGAACTGCACGGGGGAAGTGTTTGGGCTTCGAGTCCCGGCCTCGGTCAGGGGGCGACCTTTGGGGTACTGCTACCGAGCGCCAACAAAAATGCACCCGACGATCGCACTGCTGCGATCGCCCAAAAGGGAAGCAAACCCGGATCGGTTTCCAAACCCCTAGCGGGAAAGGAAGTCCTGGTGGTGGAAAGCAGCGCCGAAATCCGGCAATTTCTCAAAACTGGCCTCGAAGCATTTGGAGCCAAGGTAATAGCGGTGGGTAGCGCCTGCGAAGCGATGGCCGAGTTGCAAGAGTCGAGACCCGACGTGTTGGTGAGCGATATGACGGTATCGGGAGCCGACGGCTGCGATTTGATCCGCCGCATCAGAGCAATGGAAATGTCCGAGCACAGAGAACTGCTGCCGGCCGTGGCGCTGACGGGAGGCATTGAGGAAGAAGATTCGGCCGAAGCGCTGGAGGCGGGGTTTCAGAGGCATTTGTCGAAGCCGGTGGAAGCGAATCAGTTGGTGAGCGCGATCGCCCAATTGGCTGGACTGACGGGGTTCGGCTCTGGAGAGTGGGGTTCGGGAAATGTCCGGGCGACCACACCCCAGGCTGCGCTGCCGAAACCTAACAGTTTTGACGACAAAAATCATCTGGAAGAATTAACAAGTGACAGTCGAGAATTACCGCTGTTGCTGGTAGTAGAAGACAACAATTTTCTGCTGGCTTACCTCCAAACTTTATTAAATCCCTACTATCGAGTCGCCGTCGCGAGTGACGGGGTTGAAGGTTTAGAAAAAGCCAAAAATTTGCAGCCGAATTTGATTGTTAGTGACCAAGTTATGCCCAGACAAAACGGGCTGGATTTGCTCAAGGAGATTCGGAACACGCCAGAATTGAAATCTACTCCGGTAATCTTTTTGACAGCCCGATCGGGGATGGAATCTCGGATCGAAAGTTTGGATGCGGGTGCTGATGATTATATTTCAAAGCCTTTTGACGATAGGGAATTGCTCGCGAGGGTGAGAAATTTGTTGCGCTCGCACTCAGCCGAACAGCAGTTGGCGGAACTCAACCGTCAGTTGCTGCAGCAGAAACAGCAGTTAGAAACAGTGAATCGAGCCTTGCATTATTTGGCAAATTACGACAGTTTGACTGAGGTAAGAAACCGCCACTCTTTTAATGAATACCTTGATACGGAATGGCGGCGTTTGGCGAGGGAAGAAGCACCGCTGTCTTTAATTATGTGCGACATTGATTATTTCAAACTTTACAACGACACTTATGGTCACCAAGCGGGAGATGAATGTTTGCGGCAAGTGGCGGCGGTGATCCAGCATTCGGTAAAGCGAGCGGCAGATTTAGTCGCGCGTTACGGTGGAGAAGAATTTGTAGTAGTTTTGCCGAATACGGATATTGAAGGTGCGACTTGCGTAGCTGAAATGATCGCACAACAGGTGCGGGGTTTGCACATAGCTCACGCTAAGTCTGCTGTCAGCGAATATGTGACGCTGAGTTTGGGTGTAGCTTGCTGCATTCCGGAAACTAAGTCGCAGCCGGGGGAGCTAATTGCGATGGCCGATGAGTCGCTTTATCGGGCGAAAGAAGCAGGGCGCGATCGCGTTTCGGTTGCCACATTTCAAGGATAATATAATAGTTAAATCAACTTGTATGCTGCGTCAAATATCGATCCTTTCGATTTAAACAGGTTTTTGGGATCAGACGCAACATACAAATGTGCTGGCAAACTTGGGTGAATTCAAATTGCTATAAATATAGTTAAAGAAGGTCGTGCCATGACTGCAACCTTAGACAAACCAAAAAACCAGCGTTTAATTCACTCCGGGATTGATTGGCAACAATTTAAGCTAATCGAGCAGGGGTTTTCTGATTCCCCCGGCCTCCGACTTTTTTATTTCAAAGGTCAGGTAGAAATCTTGGCAGTTTCCCAAGAACATGAAGTCTTCAGCGGTGTCATCGTCCTGCGGGTGGGTACGTATTTTGTAGAAAAAGAAATCGATTTTACTCCCACAGGAAGCTTTACGCAGGAAAAAGAAGGAAAAGCCTCCGCACAAGCAGACCAATCTTACTTAATTGGCAAAGCATTGGGAGGCATTGCAGACCTTTCGATCGAAGTTGTATTTACTAGCGGCAACGAAAGCAAGTTGAATCCTTACCAAGCCTTGGGAGTCCCCGAAGTTTGGTTTTGGGAGGATGGAGTATTTGGCCTGTATCATTTGCGATCGCACGGATATGAAAAAATTGACCAAAGGGAAGTTCTGCCCGGTTTAGACATCAACCTGCTGTCTCGCTGCTTGCTGATGGCTTCTAGGGTTGAAGCAGTTAAGGAGTTTCGGCGCGGGATTTCTGCGGTTGAGAGGAAAAGTTGACAAAAACTTCTCATTTTCGTAATAAATTTAAAATAATATTGCCATGTCAAAACAACAGCCAAATCCCGCAGAATTTAGCAGCTTTGCCGACTGGTGCTTGCACAAAGACAGCCTTTCAAAAGAAGTAAGACATACAGTTGAGGTGCTGTTAGAATGCACGGGCATTTCTTACATTATTAATGAAGCGATAGGGATAGTGTCAAGTAGGGAGTATCTGGAGCTGTACGGCAATCAAATATCAGACATCACACCCCTGCAATCTCTGACTAATTTGACTGAGCTGGATCTGGACAGCAATCAAATATCAGACATCACACCCCTGCAATCTCTGACTAATTTGACTTGTCTGAATCTGCGCGACAATCAAAGATCAGACATCACACCCCTGCAATCTCTGACTAATTTGACTGAGCTGGGTCTGGGCGACAATCAAATATCAGACATCACGCCTCTGCAATCTCTGACTAATTTGACTGAGCTGGATCTGGGCGACAATCAAATATCAGACATCACGCCTCTGCAATCTCTAACTAATTTGACTTGTCTGAATCTGGGCGACAATCAAATATCAGACATCACGCCTCTGCAATCTCTGACTAATTTGACTAAGCTGTATCTGTACAGCAATCAAATATCAGACATCACGCCTCTGCAATCTCTGACTAATTTGACTTGTCTGTATCTGTACAGCAATCAAATATCAGACATCACACCCCTGCAATCTCTGACTAATTTGATATATCTGAATGTAAACTTTATCGCTGAAAAGAAGGCTCTCATCGAAGCGTGTCGTCAAAAGTGGGGAACTCTCGCCAACTCTAGCAAACCCATCTCTCACCCCAAAGCCACAGCCGCCCTTAAAGCTGCCTACGAGGCTATCGGTTTAGAAGCCCCAGAAATAACTTTTTGCAGTAGCCCCAAGGGAGGGTTAACACAAAGACAAATGCTGAAAATAGCGAAGGAAACAGAGTTGAGAAAGCGAGTTGACAAACTGGTAAAAAATGCGCTGCACCCATTTCACTTAATAACAGAATTGCGGCAGGAACTTTCGGAATTAATTATATGGGAGGAACAGCTAAAACAACAATTGAATAAAGAATTATCCGGCTATGGGAACTACTTAAGGTTGATAGTTACTCCGAAATATGTGCTTGAGGCTCTCACTCTTGCTGAATTCTGTGTTTCTGCCTCGGGCATTGTACTCGAACCAGAGGCACAAAAAGCTTTTGAATGCCTGAAACAGATTTTAGTAGAATGTGGCTGGATTTTGACCTGTGAGAATGTTTGCTATGTGTGCTCGCGCCCAACCAAACTCTCCTTCGACAGCCAAAATCGCCTCCACGCAGAAGGCGAAAGCGCGATCGAATTTAGCGACGGTTACAAACTCTATTCCTACCACGGCGTCACCTTGCCCGAAAAATACGGACAAGTTCACCCCAGTCAATGGCAACCTACCTGGATTTTAGAAGAAGACAATGCCGAACTCAGGCGAGTCTTAATTCAGGGAATTGGTTATGCTAGAATTTGCCAAGAATTGCAAGCCACAGAATTAGATTGCTGGCAAGAATACACGCTGCTCAGAATTGATGCTGATATTGATGGCTTTGATCCTGATGATTTCAAGGGGGATGATGATGTTCCTGAAAAAGAGCCAATTTACTTGTTAAAAATGACTTGTCCGAGCACGGAATTCATTCACGCTTTGCGGGTTCCACCTGAGATGCAATCTGCAAGGGAAGCGATTCGCTGGGTGAATTGGGATGTCGATTATGAGGATTTTTCGGTGCAAACTTGAAGTTTTGGGTGATAATAGTCGGCGGTTAAAACCCCGATTCAAATTAACCGCAATATTTGTAGGGGCGGGTTCACCAACAATCTCCAACTCCCACCGACAATCTACATCAACCCGCCCCCACCCAGGCGACTGTTTCCGATCGCACTTTTACCCTCAAACATAACGCCTGTCAGTGCAGCAAACAGTTATCGAATATAGTTTGTCGATCGCCCTTGACGCTCCTGTATTACCAATGTAGTATAAGAAAGTGGTAGAAAAGATCGATCGACACTACCAGTCTCGGACGCATCAACATCAAAGAAACCGGGTTTTTTATCGAGATTAAGGACTCTAATCGAGTATTTTTGTAAAAAACCCGGTTTCTGACCACCCGTGCGTCCAAGACTAATCAGCAAACAAAATTTAGAAAAAACCTATGCAACCCATCCGACAAGGCGACGTAATTCTCACCCCCGTAACGAAAATCGAAGGAGAAAAAAAACCTCACCTAACTCTAGCCGAAGGTGAAGTCACCGGACATTCTCACCAGATTATTGAGGGACAAGCTGAACTTTACGAAAAAGACGGCACTCTGTACTTGCGGGTGCTTTCACCGACAGCTTTATTGAGTCACGAAGAACACCATGCGATCGCAATTCCCGAGGGTAATTGGATGGTGCGAATTCAGCGCGAATATGAGCCGCAAGGTTGGAGGTATGTCGCAGACTAAGGTTAAAAAACTGACGCCTGAACAAGCAGCTTTGATTCCAGTTTATCCGGAAAAGTGGAGAGCGATTTCGCTTTCCACTGGCCCGATAAATCGCTCGCAAGCTGCGGAAACCATAAAATCGGCTTACAGTGCGATCGGCAAAAAAGCACCGGAAATCATTTGGCAGTCTGTTGGATTTTTGGATTTCGGTTCTTAATTTACCTCATTCCTACGGCAGAAATTGGATTGTTTTTAAATCCATTGTCCGGGATTGCGGCTTGATTTATCCCTATGAAAAAGTTTGCATTATCTGCGAAAAGCCGATCGCACTTTCTGCAGACAGCAACTACCGCTTGCACGCCGAAGGAACACCAGCGGTACAATTTGCCGGCGGTGTTTCGATTTACGCCTATCACGGCGTGATTTTGCCCGAATGGTACGGTAGCCTGCACCCGCACCAGTGGCAGTCTAAGGGGGTGTTGAAGGAACAGAATGCAGAAGTTCGGCGCGGGTTAATTCAGGGAATTACTTACGATCGCATTTGTCAAGAATTAGAGGTGACAGAATTAGATTGTTGGCAGGAGTACACTTTATTAAGCATCGAGTTTGACGATGGTTTTTATCAGGTGGGTAATGCAAAGCCAGTTTATTTGTTAAAAATGACTTGTCCGAGGACGGGACACATTCACGCTTTGCGAGTGCCGCCTGATGTGCGATCGGCTAAAGAAGCAATTCGCTGGGTAAATTGGGACATAGACTCAGAGGAGTTTTCCGTGCAAACCTGAAGATTTTTCATTGCCACACAGGCCGCCAGGGGTTGAAACCCCTGACGGACTGACGGACTGACCGACTGCCGGACTGCAGGAGTGACATTTTACCAAACTTGAGTAGAAATTTATTATGCCAGAACCACAAGCAAACCAACCAATTAATTTCAGTAGCTTTGCCGATTGGTGCTTGCACTTTGACAGCCTGTCACAAGCAGCAAGACATACAGTTGAGGTGCTATTAAAGTGTGCTGGCACTTCAGATATTGATGAAGCGAACGGGATACTGTCAAGCAGGAATAAGCTGACTATTTCTCGCAATCAAATATCAGACATCACACCTCTACAATCTCTGACTCATTTGACTCATTTGTATCTGTACAACCATCAAATATCAGACATTACGCCCCTGCAATCTCTGACTCATTTGAAGACGCTGGATCTGCACGACAATCAAATATCAGATATCACACCCCTGCAATCTTTGACTAATTTGACCAGTCTGAATTTGTCCAACAATCAAATATCAGATATCAGCTTCCTGCAATCTCTGACTAATCTGACCGAGCTGGATCTGCGCGGCAATCAAATATCAGACTACACACCGCTGCTATCTCTGACTAATTTGACTGAGCTGGATCTGCACAACCATCAAATATCAGACATAACACCCCTGCAATTTCTGACTCATTTGAAGACGCTGGATCTGCGCGACAATCAAATATCAGATATCACACCCCTGCAATCTCTGACTCATTTGAAGAAGCTGGATCTGCACAACAATCAAATATCAGACATCCGACCCCTGCAATCTCTGGCTCATTTGAAGACGCTGGATCTGCGCGACAATCAAATATCAGACCACACACCGCTGCTATCTCTGACTAATGTGACCGAGCTAAAATTAAGTATTACACCCGAACATAAAACACTTATCGAAGCCGGCCGTCACAAGTGGGAAACTCTCGCAAAACCTACCCAACTCATAGAGAGTAAAAAAGCAGCAGCAGCCGTTAAAGCCGCTTACAATGCCCTCGGTTTTGGAGTACCAGAAATCCTTTTTTGTAATAGTCCAACAGAAGCATTATCACAATTTAAACTGAAAACATACGAGGATGAGATTTGGCGCGATGGACTTGAACAACAGGTGATAAATGCGCTGCACCCCTTAATATTAAGTATAAAATTGCGGCGCCAATTTTCTGAAGGGCCGATCGTATGGGAGGAACAGGTATGCCGAAAAATGAAAAGAGACTTGTCCTATTGGAATCGTTCAAGTGCGACAGTTACTCGGACATACCTGGTTGATGCTCTCGCTCTTATTGATTTCTATATTTTTTCCTTGGGCATTGTTTTCAGACCAGAGTTCCTCAAAGTTGTTGAATCCATGAAGCAGCTTTTAGCAGAATGTGGCTGGATTTTTATGTTTCATAATGTCTGTTATGTTTGCTCGCGCCCCACCCAACTTTACCTCGACAGTGAATACCGCCTTCACGCAGAAGGAGAATCGGCGATTGCATTTGCTGACGGCTACAGTTTATACTTTCACCACGGCGTAATATTACCCAAAAAATACGGAAAAGTACACCCGGATTTGTGGCAAGCAGAATGGCTGTTATCGGAATCAAATGCCGAACTGCGTCGAGTATTAATTGAGAGGATTGGTTACGATCGCATTTGCCAACAATTGCAAGCAGTAGAATTAGATAGTTGGCAAGAATACACGCTATTAAAAATCGATAACGCCGATGTCGAGCCGATTTATTTGTTAAAAATGACTTGTCCGAGCACTGGACACATTCACGCTTTGCGAGTGCCGCCTGATGTGACATCTGCTAAAGAGGCAATTCGCTGGGTAAATTGGGATATTGACCCAGAGGAGTTTTCCGTGCAAACCTGAGTAACAATAGTCCGGACAGTTTTCCATCACTAACGGCAGAATGCGGGTTTGGGACTTCTCAGTGTGGTCAAATGCTAACGGTAGAATGAGGGTTTGGGTCTCTGTCTCAAAAACTGTCCGGAGTATTGGAGTAATACAAATTTAAAAAAGTCTTGCTACAATCATTAGTCTTATACCAATTGTTAAAAGTCACCGAGTCCCGCCCCGGACTTAGGCTAAACCGTTTCCCTACCCGATCGTCTGTACTTCACTCAACTGAAAACCGCTATTTTGACAAAAACATTAATTCATCAAACACTAATCAACGTCCCACTATGTGCCAGTTCCAAGGGTGGAATGCACCAACCACCGATCACCCACAAACGGTTAATAACATCAAGAAGAAGCCCACCCTCGATCGAAGGTGGGCTCTGTTCATGCCAGCTTACCGACAGCTAGGCAATCGGGTCTCTTGGCTGGTAGACGTAAAATATCGGAAAAAGATCCGAACGTCCGAAAAAACTTCTCGTCCACCATTAAGCTTCAGTTTACCCAACCCGATCGGGAAAATTGCGCCCGCAGCGATGTTCCCCTGACATCGGGGAACACTGGGGCTTAAACTTTTCAATAGACTTCTGTAAAAAAGCTCGTCTTGGGCCGACAGGATGCCCAACCCCTACTCCGCACAAGAATTAAACTTGTTCGAGAAGTCTCATAATTCTCCTGTTTAACTTTGATTTCCCAACCGATTAGGCATCGTGATCGTGTGCAAAGCGACGGAACAGGAAATCTAGGGCGTAGTTCCGCAAATTGTAGTATTCCGGATCTTCCATCATTTGAACCCGATCGCGCGGACGCGGGAAAGGAATCTCCAAAACTTCGCCAATTGTCGCTGACGGGCCATTAGTCATCATCACCAGTCGATCGGCCAAAAACAGCGCTTCATCAATATCGTGAGTAATCATCAACACCGTACAGCGGTGATCGTTCCAGATTTTCAGCAACTCTTCTTGCAATTCCTCCTTAGTAATTGCGTCCAGAGCACCAAAAGGTTCGTCTAAAATCAGCACTTTCGGGCGAATTGCCAAGGCGCGGGCGATCGAAACTCGCTGCTTCATCCCCCCCGAAATTTGCGGCGGTCTTTTCTCAGCAGCTTCTGTCAATCCCACCATCGCCAAATGCTCTTTGACGATCGCATTTTTTTCGACCTTAGACTTATTCGGAAATACAGAATTAACCGCCAGATAAACATTTTCAAAAACCGTCCGCCAAGGCAGCAAAGCGTAACCCTGAAACACCACCATGCGATCGGGGCCCGGCTTCGTAATCCGCTGCCCATTAATCGTCACGGTGCCCTGGCTCGGATGGCTAAAACCCGACACCATATTTAACAGTGTTGATTTGCCGCAGCCCGAGTGTCCGATCAGAGTAATAAACTCTCCCTCCGCTACATTTAGATTGACGTTTTCTAAAGCCCTGTAACCATTTGGATATTCTTTGTAAACATTGTCCATCACCAAAAAAGGCTGGCGGCGGCCTTTTCCCCCCTGGATTTGAGTTTTGGTATTCGTCTGGTTGTTAGTGGTGTTGAGCATGGGTTTAGGAAATTGTGAGTGGGTGATTTGCCAATATAAGAAGGAAGTTAGGCAACTGATTTAACGGATGTCACGGAGGTCATAAAGAAGGAATTACTAACTAGCAATTAGCAGTTGAAAATTAACAATTAACAGCTAAAAATAATCAACTAACAATTAGCAATTCCCCTTTTTTTATCGAAATTAAAACCGTTCTAAGCAGCTCGGCGGCCGGAATCGAGTACAACTTCAGCCATCGTGAAATCGCGTTTAATCGCCAGATTGTTGAGATAGCCGATCGGATCGTCAGCATTAAACACCGAGCCGTCAAACAAGCTGAGAGAACCGCGAGTGTAATTAATATCAGCCATCCCCAGCTCTCGCGCCGCCGTGCTGAACGCACCGACTCGCACCACCCGTTCCAGAATTTCCACCCAGTTGCGCGGGAACACAGTATCGCCCCAGCGCGCCATCTGCACCATGTGCCACAGTTGTTCGGTGCGGCTTGGGCGATTCACCCCCTCTCCAGAAAACAAGTGGTGGGCGTATTCCCGCATCGGAGTATCGAGGTTGCAAGCAACTGATTGCGGGTCGCCGAGTTGGATGTAACTCTTATCAGTAGCGACGTACTCCCTTCCCGCGACTATTTCCGAAACCTCGGCGGCGTGATTTGGATCGGCGCAATACTGGCAAGCTTCCAGCAAAGCTTTGACTAGAGCAATGTGAGTGTTGGGATAAGCATTTGCCCAGTCTTCCCGAACTCCGAGAATTTTCCCGGGGTGTCCGGGCCACAGTTCCAAATCTGTCGCCACCGTAAAGCCGACTCCTTCCATTGAGGCCCGCAAGTTCCAAGGTTCGCCGACGCAGAAACCGTCAATAGTGCCGCCCTGCAAGTCAACGATCATCTGAGCCGGTGGGATATTTTTCAGCAACACATCGCGATCCGGGTCAATGCCACCGGAAGCCAGCCAGTAACGCAGCAGCAGGTTGTGCATCGAAGAAGGGTGCACGATGCCCATACGGTGCGTTTGCGCGGGCGTTCTCTGGAGCATTTTTTTAAAGTCTGCCAGAGTGTAGATCCCTTGGTCGTAAAACCGCCTCGCGAGGGTAATTCCGTTGCCATTGCGGCTCATGGTGAGGGCTGTAACCGTCGGAATCGGCTTCTCTTGGTGGCCTCCCAAGCTCAACCACACCGCCATCCCAGAGGGCATTTGAGCTGCGTCTAAGTAACCTGCGGCGATGCCGTCTACGATGCCGCGCCAGCTTGTTTCCCGCACGAGGTGGACTTCATCTAGGCCGTGCTTGGCAAAAAAGCCTTTTTCTTTGGCGACAGCGAGGGGAGCACAGGCTGCCAGCGGAATAAAGCCGAGTTCGAGGTTGACTTTTTCTAGGCCGTGGCGGGCGATCGCGGGTACTTTCCGCGCCCGCAGTTTTTTGACGCGCTTCTGCTGGTTGAGGAAGTAAATCATTTCGCTACGTAGAGCGTAGTAGCTGGGGTGTGAGACTACTTCCATCCGTTTGCGGGGGCGGGGGATGTCTACTTCGAGAATGCCGCCAATTTTCGATTCTGGGCCGTTGGTGAGCATGACGATGCGATCGCTCAGCAACACGGCCTCATCCACATCGTGCGTTACCATCAGGGCGCTGATTTCGTACTCTTGGCAAATTTCCATCAACTTTTCTTGCAAGTTGCCGCGAGTCAAAGCATCCAAAGCGCCGAAGGGTTCGTCTAAGAGTAACAGTTTGGGGCGCAGGGCCAGAGCACGGGCGATCGCCACGCGCTGTTTTTGTCCGCCCGACAGCAGTGCGGGTTGCTTCTCGGCGTGGGGCGTCAAGCCCACCATGTCGATGTGTTTTTGAATGATTTCGAGGCGTTCGGCTTTGGGTAAGCCGCTCATTACCGAGTCTACGGCTAGGGTAATGTTTTCTCTGACCGTCCGCCAAGGTAGCAAGGAATAGTTTTGGAATACTACCATGCGATCGGGACCTGGCTGGGTAATTCTTTGTCCTTCTATTGTCACCAATCCTTCTGTTGGCAGATCCAAACCTGCCACCATATTTAGTAGCGTAGATTTACCGCAGCCTGAGTGTCCTATCAAGGAGATAAATTCTCCTTTTTTAATTTCTAAGTCGATGCCTTTGAGGGCTATGTATGTGCCGCCGTCTGTTAAATTAAATACTTTTCCGACTTGTTCTACTGCAATCAAAACAGACATGATTTTCTTGCCTTTTTTGTAGGTTTGTTATTTCGTTAGATATTGATTGTTGACTGTTGACTGTTCGCTGTTTGCTGTTGATATATAACAGCTAATAGTTAATACATTCCTGGATGCCTAAAACTGGGCTTTGAACTAACCAAAATACTTTTTTTAATCCCTCAACAAGAGTTTAAAAAACAGGTTTCTGAGCCTCGAAGTTCGTAATTCCTGTAACAGTCAACCGTCAACAGTCAACCGTCAACCGTTAACCCATCGAATTAGCTACTTTCCTTGAGGGGGAGCAATCTTTTGCTGCAACCAAGCCATCATGCGATCGAGCAACAAACCAACAGCCCCAATGTAGAACACCGCTAACAGAATTTCGCTGATGTAGTTTTGCTGGTAAGCATTCCAAATAAAGAAGCCGATACCCGTAATCCCAGACATCACGATTTCCGCTGCAATAATCGCCAGCCAAGCCAAACCGATCGCAATTCTCAATCCTGTGAAGATATAAGGAAGCGCCGACGGAAACAAGATGTTGATGTAATATTCCTGACGAGAAAGTTGCAGCACTTTCGCCACGTTGTTGTAATCGTCGGGAATTTGGCGAACACCTTCAGCCGTGTTGATCAAAATCGGCCAAACGGAAGTGATAAAAATCACGAACAAAGCAGCAGGTTCGTTTTGTTGCAGTGCAGCCAGGGCAATGGGCACCCAAGCCAGAGGTGCAACCATCCGCAAAAACTGAAAAATTGGGTCTAAAGCCTTGTTCAGAAGCGGATTTGTACCTACCAAAACACCCCCAGCAATTCCCACAGCAGCGGCTAGAGTGTAGCCTTTTGCCACCCGTTCCAAACTAGCCAAAGTTTGCCAAAACAAGCCGATTCCGTAGGTTTTGGAATTCATGAAAGGATACAGCAACAATATCCGCGTCCGTTCGTCAGTCCAAACACTGATCGGTCCCGGCAGTTTGATCAGTCCCGTGCTCGACAGGAATTGCCAAACTAACAGAAATCCAATTACCCCCAAAATTGGCGGCAAGATATTCGGGGAATTCTTCTTCCAAAACTCGCCAAATGCTCCTGGGACATCGACTCCGCCTCTCCGATTTGTGCTGACAGCCATCTTGGTAATCTCCTATGTTCCTGCTATTTTTTTCGAGACTAAATTATGCGAAGCTAAGACCCCATCACACTTTTTTAATTGCTAAACTCTTGAGGTAAGCTTCTGGCTGAGCCGGATTAAATTCTGTACCGTCAAAGAACTTCTCAACGCCCCGAGACGTATTTTTCGGAATGTCAGCATCAGCAACTCCGGCTAATTTTGCTGCGGCTTTCCACAAATCTTCGCGGTTGACTTTATCGATAATTGCCTTAGAATCTGCCACGGTTTTTGTTGGCAGGAAACCCCAGCGCACGCTTTCGGTTAAGAACCACAAATCGTGACTCTTATAAGGATAGGAAACGTTGCCGAGATCGTCTTTCCAGTACAGCGGACTCATCTTGAAATCGTCGATCTCTGGTTGACCGTCACCCATCATGTACTTGCCCTGGTAGGGAGGTGTCAAAACTGCCGGAGGTACGTCAAAGAAGTTTCTGCCCGAAGTAATGGCAACTAATTCGGGGCGATTTTCAGGTTTGTCGCACCACTGCTGGGCTTCGATCAGTCCTGCGAGTAAGGCTTCGGTGGCTTTCGGGTGTTTGTCTACCCAGTCGCCACGAAGAGCGAGATATTCCTCGGGGTGATCTTTCCAGATTTGGCCCGTGAGGGCGGACATAAAGCCGATGTCCTCTGTGACGATCCGCAGGGGCCAGGGGTCGCCGGTACTGAAACCGTCCATGCTTCCGGTTTTCATGTTGGCGACGGTTTGCGCTGACGGTACTGTTAGCAACTCGGCTTCTGTGTCGGGATTGATGCCGTTAGCTGCTAGCCAGTAGCGAATCCACAAGTCTTGATTGGCTTTGGGGAAGGTGTAGGCTGCTTTGAAGGGCGTGCCTGCTTGTTTGAGGCCTTTGATGTAGTCTTGGGCTGCTTGATCTAGTTTGAGCCCGATGCCTTTGCCTTTGTGTTTTCCGGCGATCGCAATTCCATTTCCTTGAGTGTTCAACTGCGCTAGAACATACATCGGGATTTGGACGCTGTTTTTGGTAATCAACCCTTGACTAATTTGATAAGGCATGGGCATTTGCCACTGGCCACCGTCAATGCCACCGCCTGCTGATCCGATTTCTAGGTTATCTCTAGCGGAACCCCAGTTGGCTTGCTTGGCAATCGTGACTTCGGTCATGCCGTATTTGGCAAAAAAGCCTTTTTCTTGGGCAATAATTAAAGGTGCTGCTTCGACGATCGGGATATATCCCAATGTGATTTTAGTGCTTTCAATTCCTTCGACTCTTTTCTCGTTGGCAACAGCCACTACTGAGGTAGCTGCGGGTATCGCGCCGTCAGCACCGGCAGTTGCACCGGGTTCTGGGGGATTTCCCAAACAACCTTTGAGCAGTATTGAACCCAGGGCAGATGCACCTGCTGTAACGATAAATTTACGCCGAGAAAGCGCAGAAAATTGATCTGAAAATCTTGTCATAGCCTAGCCTCGCTGCAATTCATAATCTTCTGTAACAACATTCACTGAAGTTTATCCATGCGCTTTTTTTCTGTTCGCTAATTGGGTTGAGCGAACTGTTTTGAGCGCAGGTTGGCAGGAGGGAGAAAAAGATTTATCGCTAGTATAAGTCTTTAAACTATCCCTGCTGATTTGACTTGTTTGATTAATATCGATATTTCGATCGGCCCAGTTGTATGAACTCACTTTTTGCGAGCCGCACGTTTCCTTGGCTTCGTTATTAGCTTACCGTACTCTTGCGGAAATTATAAAACAATTATTAAATTCGATTGATAAGTAAATCTTTTATGACGGCGCTCTCGATAAGGAGCCGTTGGGAAGAGCGATCGGGTTTGCTTATCAAAACTGGTTCAATCCAAGACTTGCTGGTTAAAGGTTGTAGCGAATGGTGATCGGCGGAAATTCAAATCTATTGTCAATAAGTTGCAAACATCGCAGTGAGTACACATTTACTTTGT
The DNA here is from genome assembly GCF_036701505.1 of Microcoleus sp. Pol11C2. Classification (NCBI taxonomy): domain Bacteria; kingdom Bacillati; phylum Cyanobacteriota; class Cyanophyceae; order Oscillatoriales; family Microcoleaceae; genus Microcoleus; species Microcoleus sp. Pol11C2. Next base: position 3,882 of record NZ_JAUBQX010000041.1, on the reverse strand, counting down.
TAATATATATATTGTTTTTTCAAGTTAATTGTAGTCTACTATACAGAAATAATGAACATTTTACGAAACTGCTGTTTTAAAAAGGTTAAGTAGTTTTGATTGGTGGGCTAAAATTGGCACTTAATCGTAAGTAATTTACCGGATATGATATGACGTGGGCTTTCAGGTTCGATTTCTGTAAAACAGAGAAACCCGGTTTCTTCAAGAAACCGGGTTTCTGAACAGCCTAATGGCTGTACCTACAAGTTCGATTAGTTGGGCGGGTCAAAGCGGTTGACCCAGAGAGCAACACCGATCATCGGTAGGGCTACGCCGAAGCAAATCAGCCACTGATCCAAGTTCATTGGAGCCGTCTCAAATATGCGATTGACAAACGGAGAATTAGCAAAGATTATCTGCAAAATCACCGCCAGGACAATTCCCACACCGAGGGCGGGAGCGCCACTAACTTCTTCCTTAGAACCGCTAAACTTAGCAATCAAAGAAGGCAACAACTGGCTGAGACTCAACAGGTAAAAAATTCTCCCCATTACCAAAGCTTGAATCGCCATCGTGCGGGCCAGTGCCAAAGTTCCCCAATCCGCTTGGCGCACCCATTCAAACATTCCGAAAATCAGAGTCCAGTTGTAAAGAGAAATAGCGATGATCCGCTTGATCCGATTTCCGGTGAGGAAAGCTTCGTTTACCGGTCGGGGCTGCTGTTTCATGACTCCCGCTGACTTGGGCTCGAAAGCCAGAGGCACTGTCATGGTGATCGAGTTGAGCATATTCAGCCAGAGAATTTGTAGCGACAAAATCGGCAATTCTCGACCTAGGAGCGTGCTGAGCAAAATTGTCATCGATTCTCCGCCGTTGACTGGGAGAATGAAGCTAATTGCTTTGAGCAGATTTTTGTAAACAGATCGCCCTTCTTCAACCGCAGATTCGATCGACGCAAAGTTATCATCGGTAAGAATCATGTCGGCGGCTTCCTTAGAAACCTCCGTACCGCTGCCCATCGCAATGCCGATATCCGCTTGTTTGAGGGCTGGCGCGTCGTTAACGCCGTCTCCCGTCATCGCCACGATTTCGCCTTTTTGCTGCAAAGCTTCTACGAGGCGGAGTTTTTGTTCTGGGGCGACGCGGGCAAAAACTGAGCCGGCTTCTACGGCTTCGCCGAGTTCCTGCTTGCTCATTTCGGCTAGTTGAGCGCCGGTGTAGGCTACAAGTTCTCTGTGGTGTTTAGTTTTGCGGAATCCCATGCGGCGGGCGATCGCCTTGGCTGTAGCGATGTGGTCGCCGGTAATCATTTTGACTTGGATGCCGGCGGTTTGACAAGCTTGGACGGCTGCGATCGCTTCTGCCCGCGGCGGGTCAATCATGCCTTGCAGTCCCAAGAAAACCAGGCCTGACTCCAAATCCGAGTGATCGACGGAATTTTGGTTTTGGGGTACTGCCTTTTTCGCTAAAGCCAAGACGCGCAAGCCTTGCTTTGCCATTTCATCGACTTGGTGGTGAATTTGTGCGCGATCGACTTCTACCGGATTTCCTTGAGTGTCGAGACTGGAACCGCAGCGGCCGAGAATTGATTCTACGGAACCTTTGACGTACAAAATTTTGCCACTGGGAGTTCGGTGCAGCGTCGCCATGTATTGAAACTGAGATTCAAAGGGAATTGAATCCAGCCGCTGCATTGACTTGGACAAAATTTGCTGGCTCAAATCAGCTTTTTTGCCTGCAGCAATTAACGCTCCTTCTGTCGGATCTCCGACGACAATCCAATTATCGTCTTTGAATTCCAGGTGAGAGTCGTTGCAAAGGAGTCCAGCTTGCAAACATTCTTGCAAAGTTGGAGTTTGGCTGACAGTAATTGGCAGTTGGTTGAGTTGAATTTCACCTTCGGGGCTGTATCCCGTACCCGTAACCGAGTAGGATTCGCCACCAGAATAGATTTCTTGCACCGTCATTTGGTTTTCCGTCAAGGTTCCGGTTTTGTCGGAACAGATGACTGTAGCGCCGCCGAGGGTTTCCACTGCGGGCAATTTGCGGACGATCGCGTGGCGATTTGCCATCCGAGAAACGCCTACGGCTAGGGTGACTGTGATGACGGCGGGTAAGCCTTCGGGAATTGCGCCGACAATCAGGGCGACAGCGGGTTCGACGGCTTCTTTAAAGGCTGAAACCCCCGCAGGGACTGGCCGCCCCAATCTGACGGCGAAGGTCAAGGTTGCCATTCCCAACACGAATAACAGCCAGTTTTGACTGAATTGGTTGAATTTGCGGGTTAAGGGGGTGGTGAGGTCGATGTGGCGATCTAATAGTTGGGAGATTTTGCCGGTTTCGGTTTTATTGGCGATCGCAATTACGATGCCGCTAGCTTGGCCAAAAGTGACAAAACTGCCGGCATAGGCCATGTTATCCCGTTCTGCTAGCGGCGTTTCTTTTGGTAAAACTATGTCTCCAGATTGTCCTAATTCTTTTTCGACAGCTACTGATTCCCCGGTGAGTCCCGATTCGTCAATTTGCAAGTCGCGCACTTTCACTAAGCGCAAGTCTGCCGGTACTTTGTCGCCGGAAGTCAGGATTACTAAGTCGCCGACTACGAGTTCTTTGGAGGGAATTCTTAATTTTTTGCCGCCCCGAATGACTGTGGCTTCGGTGGTGACAGCTTGGGCTAGGGCTTCAATTTTTTTCTCGGCTCCAGCTTCTTGGATGAAACTAATAGTAGCGTTGGTGGTTGTTACGCCCCAAATTACGCTAGCGTTTAGCCATTCTCCAATCACTGCTTTGATTAAACCTGCACTCAGCAAGATGATCAGGAGGGGTTGGTTAAATTGCAGGATAAATTTTAACCAGGCTGGTTTCCCTGCTTTAACCGTTAGTTCGTTGGGCCCGAATTTCTGTTGGCGATGGTTGGCTTCTGTCGGTTCTAAACCGCTTTCCAGGTTGGTTTCTAAGATAGTTGCAACCTTGGATATTTCTAGGTAGTGCCAATATTGCTCTGCTACGTCTACATCGTTGGCGGATCTTGATGGCATGATTCTTCCTGAATATTTGGGGTGTCTGACGAGCTTTGATCGCTCCTTAATAGGCACGCTCAATACAACTCACCGCTCGTTGGAGCGTGAATATATTGAGCGGCTTAATTGTTGGTTGATTACTTTAACGGGCTGTGACTTACATCTATATTACAACGGATGTGGCCGTTTGTGGCAAGAGATTTTGGGGATTTTTTCCCGTGCTAAATCTTGTTTGGGACTTGGTGGCTAAAGTGGGGGAAAGTCGATAAAATCCCTTGACATTTTGCCAATTTTATGTGTGGTTGAAGAAAGAGGGAAGAAGGCAGGAGGCAAAAGAAAAATGCTGCCATTCTCCCACTCTCCTCCTCCTCCTCCGCTTCCCCACGGACGATCGCATAAATGTTAAAACCCTAGTTTAAGCAACAAAATTTTGAGTTGACGGAAATACTTGTGAAGCTGGTGCTGGGTTCGGTACTGTTAGCCTGGGGAATGGGGTTGGGGCGGGTGTTAGTTCGATCGTCCGTTACAAAAGAGGATTTGTTTAAGGGCAGAAATTCCCTCCCCCTGGCTTTGGCGATGCACTCGCCTGCGATCGTTTTGACTTGGATGCCGCAGGTTTGACAAGCTGGGAGGACTGCCAGCTCAATTCATGACTCAATGCTATCAATTGCTAGTCTCTTAGTCCAAAACACTGAGCACCCTTTAGACAATTGAATTGAGATTGTGGGCTGCATCGTTCAATTGTTGAGTGCCTACTTTGGTTTGACTAATACCACTAGCTGTTTCTTTTGCCGCTAGGTTGAGGTTGTTCATCGCCTCCACTACTTGTTTAATAGCAACTGCTTGTTGTTGAGCCGTTAGAGAAATTTGTTGATTGTTCAAT
>NZ_JAUBQX010000040.1:0-61428 GCF_036701505.1 Microcoleus sp. Pol11C2 | reverse complement strand
ATTCATTTTTTTTGTCATAATCAAGTATTGCATATAATTGTACCGTACTCATGATAATGATTTAGGATTGCTATAATACGCCTGACCAAATACTGACCTCATCAGTGTGGATTCTCCTTAGCTGTCCTATCTAAGCTCAATTTTACCGATAAAACTACATACCAACACCAATAAGTACCAACCCCCAATAGTCCCGACTCTGTCAAATTGGTCATTAGAATAAATGTTAATAAATACAAAGGCAAACCGGACTCTGGAAAACTTCCTTTAACTAGGTACTTTATACCTCTAAATATATTATTAAAAAATGACCCAATAAACAACAATAGTCCGGCCCAACCCAGTTCGCAAAGTATATCAATAAAACCATTGTGAGAGTGGGGTGGCACAAAACCAGTTTTAGCTACTACAATTCCGTAAGCGGGATTTTCCGAGCGACGCCACCACTGCCAAAATCCTTTTATTCCATAACCAAATATGGGATTATTTTGATTAATTCGCTCAATAATTAAAGGCCAAAACTCGGTTCTACCGGTTAAAGTCATATCTTTTTTCAAACCATCCACAATAATAGCCTCTAAATTATTTAATACCAAAATACTTATACCTACACTACCGACTAAAAATAAGATAAAGCAGAGAAAAGCCCATTTTACAGGTAATCTTTTTAAGAGGGCTAAATAACTCCACAAACTGATTAATACCACGGTCAAAATCCGACTAGCACCACTACAACCTTTTTGCAATCCTACTAAAGCTATTAAAGTTATAAATAATGATAAATATCGATACTTGCGATCCTTAAAAGCATATAAAATCCATAAAGAAGCTGTATTAGCCATTTGAAAAGAAAAAGGGTTTTTATGACCTAAAACTCCTGTCCAACAACCGTCCGGCGCTGCATTGGTTTTCACAAGTAACCATAAAGCTAATAAACCAGTTAGCCATCTCAATAATCCATAAATTTCTAACCAACTATACACTTTACCTACATAAATAGAAACCAGTGTTATTCCCCAAATAGCACCAATAGCCCTAAATGTAATTTCAGGAGTTTGTGACCACAAGCCAGATAAAGTCATAATTAACAAAAACAAACCTAAAAAAATGTCTCCTGCTATCCACTTAATGCACATAGAAACAGTTTTTTGGGTAGTTTTAGTTAAACGGGGAAATAGCATTAATATCATAGCCCCATAAATGGCAATTTGAGCAATCATCGTTGGGGGTGTAGTTTCTAAGTTGTAGAAAACGTTAGGATGGAGTTTGGTAAAGGGCATGGCGATGATACCAGATCCACCAGTTATGGTAAAAAAAAGTATCCCCACAAAAATCTTTTCTAATGTGGCACCCAATTTGGGATGGCGTGCAGCTAAAATATAAATAGTCACAAAGACGATAAGCGTTAAACACAATAGCATCAACGCAAACATCGGCACCCTTAAAATATCTTTCATGGCTTTACCTCTATCATAAATTTGTTACTACCTATGAAATGGCTTACTCTACGTGCTTTACAACTGCCACTGCTGGCGCTGGTAGTCACTCTCTCCTACCCTCAAACCAACCTCGCTCAGTCGCCAGCCCCCGCAATAAGTATTAATACTGACTACTATCTAGGTGGTGGAGACAATATTAGAATTGATATCTACGATCTGCCTCAGCTTAGTGGGGAGTATCAAATTCCCGCTGGGGGAGCTATTCAAATCCCCATTATTGGTAGTATTTCCCTTCAAGGATTAACTTTAGAACAGGCAGCCCAAGTTATCACTAGAGCTTATGGCCAGGTTGTGAAAAAACCTTTAGTTACAATCAGCTTACAAGCTGCCCGCCCGCTTAATATTTGGTTATCGGGTGAAATAAGTCGTCCTGGCTCCTACTTATTGCCCTTAGCTAATGGAGGTGGAACTAGACCATCTATTCAGTTTCCCACGCTTCCTCAAGCTTTAGAAAAAGCTGGGGGTATTCGAGCTAGCGCTGATATTCGACGAGTAGTTGTGCGGCGTCGGCTCACGGCTAACAAAGAAATAACTATCACTTATAATCTGTGGGATTATTTACAAACTGGTCAGACCAGCCAAGATATCACGTTGCGAGATGGAGATCAAATCTTGGTTCCTCCTCAAGAAACAATTAATTTAGCAGAAACAAATCAACTTAGTGAATCTAATTTTTCTATACCCGCAGAGCAACCCCGTACTGTCTCAGTATTCGGAGAGGTGAAGCGTCCCGGTAGATATGTAGCGATTGGTGGTGATACCCAAAATGGTCAAAGAAGCAACGGACAGCCGACAATTATTCGTGCTCTACAACTAGCTGGTGGAATCACATCAATCGCTGATATTCGCCAAATCCAACTCCAACGTTATACTAGAAGTGGGAAACAACAAGTTAGAACTATTAACCTCTGGCAATATTTGCAAGAACAAGATACCTCTCAAGATACTATTCTACAAGAAGGGGATATCATCTTTGTCCCGACAGCGACCGCAATCGACCCCGGAGAAGTTTCGGTTCTAGCTACTGCTAGCTTTGCTCCAGGGACTGTGCAAGTGAGTGTTATCGGAGAAGTCAATACTCCGGGTGGACTCAAATTACCTCCTAATACTACCTTAAATCAAGCAATTATGAGTGCGGGGGGTTTCAGACCAAATCGCGCTAACTCTAGATATGTGGAACTGATCAGGCTGAATCCTAATGGCACTATATCCCGCTCGGAAGTATCAATTAATTTGAATCAAGGAATTGACGCTCAAAGCAACCCACTGATTCAAGATAATGACATAATTATAGTGGCACGTTCGAGGACTGCTATCTTTGTAGACAACATTAACACTGTTCTCTCACCAGTTAATAATATTATTGGTGGAATTCTCGTTCCCACCCGACTGATAGAGCTACTCAGACTATTCGGAAATTAGGAATTAAATAACATACATTTTTGCTATGGATAAAAAACTGTTGTCTTCCCTCAAGAATGACCTTAATGGTCAATATTTATCTGTTCCCTCCGCTAATTACCTAGCTAGTACCCCAGCAGAGGATGACCAAGTTCTTGATATGAATTGGGTACTAGCTGTCGTCAAACGTCGCCTTCTGGTGATGGGCATAGTAGCGGCCAGCATAGCTACTTTAAGCGGTAGTTTCGTGCTCAGGGCTGCCAAAAACTCTATTAGTGAGTATGAAGGAAAATTTACAGTTTTAGCCGAACCCATTACGGCTGAGGATCGGCTATCAAAGCTCTTTGTTCAAGCTCAAAATAACAGTTTAGGCATCACCGACTTGAACAAAATTAAATCATCAGCAGAAGAAGGTTCTTCGGTGGATTATCAAAGTTTATCGCGGGTTTTAAAAAGCCCCGAAGTGTTACTACCATTAGTTAATAAATTGCAAACAAAATATCCAAAGTTTGACTATAAAAGTCTCAGTAGCCGCTTGGTTATCCAACGTGTTACTTTCTTGCGAGATGGGAAGCAGGGTGGTACTAAACTCCTAGATATTAGCTATCGCGATCGAGACCCCAAGCGCATCCAATATGTCCTGGATGAAACTGCCAAATATTACCTAGAATATATGGATAAAGAGCGTTTAAAAGTTAACAAACAAAGTATTGACTTTATCGCTCGACAAATGCCACCACTCCAGCAGAAAGTTGATAAATTGCAACAAGAATTACAAATGTTAAGAGTTCAGTATAACTTTAATCAACCAGAAGTACGCAGCCGCAGCCTATCAGATCAGCTAGATAATTTAACTAATCGTCGCCTAGAAGTGCAAGTACAACTAGCAGAAAGTAGGCACCAATATGAAAGCTACAATAAAAGAGCTTTAACAGGCGATTATCGTTGGATTGTTGATATTAGCCCCAAGTCTTATGAAAATTTAATTAGCAAAGTCAATGAAATAGAGTCGCAATTAGCTTTAAGCTCTACTCAATTTTATGAAAATAGTCTTCCCATTCAATCTTTGCGGGAAAAGCAGCAAAGTTTGCACGATTTAATGAAAAAAGAAGCTGAGTCTGTCATTTTTCAGATGAAAACACAACTCGAACAGTTGGAAGCTCGCGAGCGATTGATAAGTAATAGCCAAAATTTACTGCAAGCAAAAATCACTCAAATGCCTCAAGCTCAACTTCGCTATGATGACATACAATTAAAACTAGAGTTAGCTAAAGATAATCTCAAACTGTTCATCGAAAAACAAAAAACTTTGCAACTAGATTCTGGTCAAATAGATGGGTCTTGGCAAATTATATCTAAACCACAATTAGTCACAAACGAAAAAGGTGATCTCTACCCAGTAACAGAAAAACCAACCCGTCGCCACCTAGCGATCGCGCTCGTTATTAGCACTTTACTAGGCATTGCTATAGGTTTCCTAGTAGAAGTTTTAAATACTGTTTTCCATACTCCCGAAGAAATTAAATCAGCAACTAAGCGCCCTCTTTTGGGAGTCATTCCGATCGCCAAAGCGATGAAAATTAAATCTCGTAGAGGTGAAAGGGTTCCCGCTCAATTCAGTAGCGTAAGTTCCAATACTAACAGTGCAAGCTTAAAACGAATAATAGTTTCCAATTACAAAGATTTTCCTGTGGTCGAGGCATTTCACTACTTATACACCAATATTCAATTATTAAATGCGGAACACCCAATAACTTCTTTAACCATCACTTCTACCATTAAAGGTGAGGGTAAGTCAACTGTAGCACTTTATTTAGCTAAAACTGCTTCTGCTGTTGGTAAACGGGTATTATTAGTGGATGCTAATATGCGTTTGCCTCAACTGCACACATACCTTGGCTTATCAAATATGAAAGGTTTAAGTAATGTTTTAAGTTCTGATTTAAGCTTAAATGAGGCTATTCAGCGATTACCAGATGATGACAATCTTTTTGTCCTTACAGCAGGTACTATTCCCCCTGATCCAATTAAATTACTTTCTTCGAGAAAGATGCACTATTTAATGGAACAATTCCTAGCCTTATTTGATTTAGTCATTTACGATACGCCGCCTTTGATTGGTTTAGCAGACGGCCATTTACTAGCTTCTCAAACGGATGGTACAGTGCTGATAGTGAAAATAGAAAAAACCGATCGGGGTCTGGTAAGCAAAGCTTTAGATCAACTAAATGTAGCCGATTTTAAAGTATTGGGAGTAGTAGCTAATGGGGTTAAATAACTAACGCTAAAATGAAGTTAGATAGCCAAAGGAAGAAGTAAGACTATTTTGATTTTTTTGTTAGCGAGAGGTATTAGATTACTGGATAGGGGTTTGGAGTTAGCCTATAGTGGGATTATTTTTGGGAACTGGTAGAAGAAGCCGATATAAAATGCAAAATAAGTAAATCAACCTAATTAAACCTAAAACCCTCGCACTCTTACCACCCCGACTTCTTTAAGAATTCGGGGTGGCCATTAGATCAAGACTTAAGAAAGAGTCTTTCTAGCACGTTCCGATCGCTCTTCTGCCGTATCCATAACATCCGCCATTTTATCCACCATTTCCCCTGGATAATTTTCCAGTACCCGAGTAGAAAGCGAAATCCGGCCGCGACTTTCATCGAGGTCAACCACGATCGCTTTCAGGGGTTGACCGGGAGCAAACACCTTTCCAAGGTTATCAATATATTTTTGGCTAACTTGCTTGATGTGGAGCAAACCGCTAACTCCTTCCAAGTCCACAAACACGCCAAAAGGCTTGATGCTGCTGACTTTTCCTTCGACCAACTGACCAATTTGCAAATCCTTGAAGGCATTCGATTGAGTGGCCATCCGCTGGGAAAGTACGAGTTTTTCTCGTTCGCGATCGACCTCCAAAAAATTCACGCTCAAAGATTGACCGATCAGCGATTCTAGGTTATCGCGTTCCACTAAGTGCGATCGGGGAATAAAACCGCGCATTCCCTGAACATCTACTGTCACGCCGCCCTTATTCGCCCCAGAAACCCGCACCTGAAGAACTTTACCGGTTTCCTGCAATTCAATTAAATCTTCCCAAGCTTGCTGAATTTGTAACTGCCGCAGAGACAAAGTAACTTGGCCATCTGCGTCTTGTTCGCGGATAATCAAAAAGTCCCGTTCCTCGTCCAGCGGAACCACTTCCGACAAATCCGTTACTGTTCTCAAAGCAGCCTCTTCGATCGGCAAAAAAGCCGAAGACTTGCCGCCGATATCAACATACGCGCCATTTGAGTCGTACTCGAACACTTTGCCGCGCACTACTTGTCCCTTCTGGAACTCGTAATTGTGCTGTTCGAGGGCTTTAGCAAAATCATCCATTGAAAAGGATGCTTTTGCGCTTTGAGAACCTGTAGATTTGGAATTCATGTCAGTTTAGTTGTCAGTTGTCAGTAATTTAGTTGGCAGTCGTCAGTAGAAAAAATTTTCCCACTCTCCCCATCTCCCTATCTTCCCATCTCCCACTCTCTAAGCTGGTTGAAGTTGCTGATGAAATAGCTGCTTCACCTGCACCCACGAGTCGGCTGCTGCCGTAGCGTCGTAACTGCCGCGGTGGTCGCAGAAGAAGCCGTGATCGGCATTGTAGCGGAAAATTTGGTGAGAAATACTGTGTTTTTGCAATTCGGCGGCGATTTGGTCAACTTGTTCTAAGGGAATGCTGGGGTCTTGAGTGCCAAAAAAGGCGTAGAGAGTGCCTTTAATGTCTGCTGTGCGGGCGATCGTCGGGGTTCCGCCCCCGGGGGTGAGAGTGGCGATACCGGCGCCGTAGAACGACGCTGTAGCCTTGATTTCGGGCAAAGTAGCGGCGAGGTAGGCGACGTGTCCTCCAAAGCAGAAACCGATGCAGCCAAAACCTTCTGGTTTGACAGAGGGTAGAGTTTTGAGGTAATCGATGGTGGCTTGGATATCGCCGAGAAGTTCGGAAGCTGTGGTTTTTTCTTTGTATTCTCTGCCGAGTTGGATGGCTTCGGGTGTGTAGCCGGTTTCAAAGCCGGGGGCTTGACGCTGGTAAATGGCTGGGGCGATCGCCACATATCCTTCTTTTGCTATTCTTTCAGTAACTTCGCGGATGTGCGAGTTGACGCCAAAGATTTCTTGAATTACGATAACTGCGGGAAATTGCCCTGGGGAGGTTGGCTGGGCTAGGTATGCAGCTATTTGTAAATCCCCGTTAGGAACTGTGATGTTTTTGGCGCTAATTTCGGCTTTTGTCATAGGTAGTTTTAAGGTAAATGCCACTCTACTGATTTTAAGTTAATTTGGGGAATTTTTAGGCAATTCGCCCCTAATATTTTTCGGAACCGCGAAGTGCAAATACCGTAAATATGGCAGGTAAAAATTTGCTATTTATTGAAAATCTAGGTTTTGCTAAATAAGTCTGGGTCGATCGCTCCTAGCAATTCATTGGGATAAAATATCGGTCAAATATAAATTTTGGTCGGTGATGGGCTCAAACATAGATTTGGATAAGCCTAAGGTTGAGAACATTTTATCTGGCTTGTTCGTGATATTTTTTAGATAAGTGTCTAACTCGATTAGCTGTGAAATATGAGCGATTTTTTTTACTATATCGGAGTAGATTTTAAATCCCTTTGCTTTTTGGTGGGCGGAATAGTTGTGTTTTTTTTACTAATTTTAAGTAGTCTTTTAGGGCTATATTGCGGTAGGTTGTTGGTTTTTCCTTGAGCTTCCCTTTATGGGCAGTGGATGTAGTACAGTGTGTTTGACTGTGCTCAATAGAGTGAGACTGAGTATGGTAAGTTACGATCGCCACGCCGCAGAAAGTCATCAAACCAGTTGAGGAGATGGATGCAGGCTAGGACTCCAATCTAAGTTACGATCGCCACGCCGAACAAAGTCATCTAACCCAAGGAAGAGTGTATTTGGTTTTTTCCGCTGTGCGCTTGCTGTCAGACTAAGATCGAAGGTATTGGTGGCGTAGAGCCCGTTGAGCGCACAATATTTTTTGCTGAGTTTGCGTCAAGGGGTAGGTGTTAAAATCCGAATATCAAATTTTTCGGCTCAAACTCATGTGCAGCAAGAGTTTGATGCCCCTAGTGTGAAAAAAAGATTGACGGAAAGTCTGAAAGCTTTACAGGATAAGGTTTTGGAGTGAGTATGGAAACTCGGGTATTGACAAGCCGAAGGCTGGAATGGTACTTTTCTTTTAGATCGACGCAACTGCACCTTGAAAACCAAATACACCCTGGCTTCTGGAACGGGCGGCCGGAAAAAACCTAAAACCCTATCAGGGATTGAAACTTTTCTGCGAGCGCCTAGCTTTTTTCAGCGATCGCGCCGGAAAAAACCTAAAACCCTATCAGGGATTGAAACAATAAACGCCGAACCCGTTGGGGATCATCCGGATGCAGCCGGAAAAAACCTAAAACCCTATCAGGGATTGAAACAAATAGTAAGCAATCAAGGGCGATCGCGCCCTTAACGCCGGAAAAAACCTAAAACCCTATCAGGGATTGAAACAGGCATCGCGGCGGGTGTTGATGTTCCAGAGGCTGAGCCGGAAAAAACCTAAAACCCTATCAGGGATTGAAACAACATACGATCGCGCACGGGTTCACGTTCCATCAACTGCCGGAAAAAACCTAAAACCCTATCAGGGATTGAAACTTTTTACTTGCTTTCTAGGTTGCGATCGCCTCGCCGGAAAAAACCTAAAACCCTATCAGGGATTGAAACGTCGATATTATACCCAAGGAAAAAATCTCAGCAATAAGCCGGAAAAAACCTAAAACCCTATCAGGGATTGAAACTTATGTACGCAACACTTACAAAAACCTATATTGACGCCGGAAAAAACCTAAAACCCTATCAGGGATTGAAACGAATACAACCAAGAGGGGTGGAGGATGCGATCGGTAGCCGGAAAAAACCTAAAACCCTATCAGGGATTGAAACGCCAATAGCAATGCCTGGGAATTTACTAACTGCACCACCGCGCCGGAAAAAACCTAAAACCCTATCAGGGATTGAAACAAAACAATACATCACAGAAAGATTCATATCCTGCCGGAAAAAACCTAAAACCCTATCAGGGATTGAAACAGGCGCTAGACGTTAGACGCGAGTATATCTCGCCCAGCCGGAAAAAACCTAAAACCCTATCAGGGATTGAAACTTCAACACGCGCTAAAGACGGTCGAGCAATCAGTGCCGGAAAAAACCTAAAACCCTATCAGGGATTGAAACATTGACTTCTACCCCAACCGAGACTTTAAATCTGAAGCCGGAAAAAACCTAAAACCCTATCAGGGATTGAAACACTGCCAAACTCTCCCCAGTTCCCGGTGAGATTCCAAGCCGGAAAAAACCTAAAACCCTATCAGGGATTGAAACGTGGACACTTCCTGCAGAAGCTTTTAATGCAGGCGCCGGAAAAAACCTAAAACCCTATCAGGGATTGAAACAAGATAATATTTGCAATTCCCCAACAAAACCACCATGCCGGAAAAAACCTAAAACCCTATCAGGGATTGAAACAAAACCAAGCCCTCAGAGACAGATAGACGCAATGCCGGAAAAAACCTAAAACCCTATCAGGGATTGAAACAAGAGCAAAGATAAAAAGTGGAATGTTGAAATTACGCCGGAAAAAACCTAAAACCCTATCAGGGATTGAAACGCGCGCATTTTTCTGCTATGCGTTCAATGTGGGTGCCGGAAAAAACCTAAAACCCTATCAGGGATTGAAACTGTGCTCAGACAAATTGTGGCAGATAATTCTGCTGGCCGGAAAAAACCTAAAACCCTATCAGGGATTGAAACTTTTGAGTGGTTGCATTTTCACGCTGAGAGATACAGCCGGAAAAAACCTAAAACCCTATCAGGGATTGAAACCCAAAATCGGCCGCTGCCGTTGATGGGGTGTACCGATTCAAGCCGGAAAAAACCTAAAACCCTATCAGGGATTGAAACTTGTACCAATGTGCAGCCCTTGGTGTATTCGATGCCGGAAAAAACCTAAAACCCTATCAGGGATTGAAACGAACCCTGCACCAACGGCGGGTAAATCTCAGAAGCCGGAAAAAACCTAAAACCCTATCAGGGATTGAAACAGAGTAATTTTTAGAAAAATCAGCAAATTGAGAAAGCCGGAAAAAACCTAAAACCCTATCAGGGATTGAAACTAATGAGAAAAACCGCCTACTTGCTGGTAGGTGGGCCGGAAAAAACCTAAAACCCTATCAGGGATTGAAACATCTTCTCCGACTGTTTCTTCTGACTCACCTTGACCGGCCGGAAAAAACCTAAAACCCTATCAGGGATTGAAACAGCACAATTCCTGCTTGTACTAATGGCGCGTTAGCGCCGGAAAAAACCTAAAACCCTATCAGGGATTGAAACGGGGCACACCGAACACTAATGATCAGCCGATCGTAAGCCGGAAAAAACCTAAAACCCTATCAGGGATTGAAACACAAATCAATTGGCACTAAAAGCACCTTTACTAAATCGCCGGAAAAAACCTAAAACCCTATCAGGGATTGAAACAACCACAGTCACGTCTGAATTTTCAATCTTGCGCCAGGCCGGAAAAAACCTAAAACCCTATCAGGGATTGAAACATAATATCATTGTGTTTACCTCTCAAGGGTTAGCCGGAAAAAACCTAAAACCCTATCAGGGATTGAAACGACCCCTAGAAATATACCGCCGAGGGAAGCGCCAAGCCGGAAAAAACCTAAAACCCTATCAGGGATTGAAACACGCGGTACTCCCACTGGGCGGAAACAACCTAAAACCCTATGCCGGAAAAAACCTAAAACCCTATCAGGGATTGAAACTTCCGATCAATCGGCGCTTGCCCCAAACTTGATGAAGCCGGAAAAAACCTAAAACCCTATCAGGGATTGAAACCACAATTCTAAATCTAATAGCGCTCATTATTTAGAGCCGGAAAAAACCTAAAACCCTATCAGGGATTGAAACGACACTCGCGGGTTTTTTGGTGCTAGGCTTTAAAGCCGGAAAAAACCTAAAACCCTATCAGGGATTGAAACTCGCCGGGTGGTAAATTAACAGAGCCATACCACTGCCGGAAAAAACCTAAAACCCTATCAGGGATTGAAACAAACTTTAGGGAAGGCTGTAAAGACAGAATTAACTGCCGGAAAAAAACTAAAACCCTATCAGGGATTGAAACCTTCGAGGCATTGCTTTTTCTGCGACAGAAGTCCCAAGCCGGAAAAAACCTAAAACCCTATCAGGGATTGAAACAACGCCATTTTGACAGCCAACGGCTACCAGACTGCCGGAAAAAACCTATTTCCCCATCTAGGGCTTGAAACGTCCAAACTACAAAATTATTGGCTCAAAAATAGACTTCTCCTCTCTCTTTTTATCTCCTCCCATAACCTCAAGCAATTGATCGACTACACACCTCCAAGTAAAATTTTGGGCCACAAAAGCCGGGCCTGCAACCCTCGCTTTAGCAGCGATTCCAGGCTGTTCGATCGCCCCTTGCATCAAATCAGTCAAATGTTCCCACTCCGGAGCTAAGATAAATAAGTTTTCGCCGTCACTCACCACAGCCGTAAATTTACTCTCAATCCGCTGTGCAAAGTTCGATCGCGTAAAATCATCCGTAGGGCCGCCCGCAGTGCAAATAACAGGCAAACCGCAAGCCGCAGCTTCCAACACCGGCAGATTAAAACCTTCTGCCAAATAGGGAGAAACATAAGCATCTGCAGCTTGGTAAAACTCTGCTATTTGAGCAAAAGATAGCTGGCTACCAGTATAAATTAATCTCGGTAAAACCCTCGCTCTTTCCGCATCGTTGAGCACAACTCGGCAGGCTTCAGCAATCTCGTCTCTCGACGGATAAAGCAGTTCAGAACCTTTTAAAACTAATCTCGCATCTGGATATTTGTCAACTACCGCAGCGAAGGCTTTTAATAAAGGGCGAATACCTTTGCGATCGGTTTGTCCTCCGATGTTTAAAAATATAAAATAGTTTGACCAGCCGAGACTTTGGCGCAGTGATTGACGCCGATCGCCCGCAGCAGGATAATAAATCTGAGGATCGACTCCCAAATGTACAACGGCAATGCGATCGGCTTCAACTCCGCTGCGAATTAAGCCAGCTTTTGACCAAGCTGAAGGTGTAATAATTTTCGTTTCCGAGTTAACCGGAGTTTCGGCGATCGACTTAACACCCATCGCCTGTAATACTGAACTGGTAACAATCCCCCATTCTGTGGCTGCAAATACCCAAGTTTGATCACTGCTGGAAGCCGAGAAGTCCCACGGGCAGTACATTCGCAGGGTAACATCGGCTGACTGATTTACCGCAGGGCTCTTAATGCTGCGAAGTAAGGTTTCATTTGGGCGATCGAACAAACTAATTTTCGTCTCCCAAGCTGCGTCAATGTAGGGCATATCGCGGTGGAAAAGCTCAATTTGGCTTCGCGGGCGATCGAGCATTTCCAGCAGTTGAAATTGATTGGCTACGCAATAGGAATGATAAATAAAACGCCAGCCTTCAACAATAATCTGCAATTCAAAACTCCCGCTTTTGGAATTAAAAATTAACCTAATAATCAGCAATTGGTAATTAGTAACTACCCTGCAGAAATAACTAATTACCAATTACCAATTACCCGAAAGAATTGGTTTAAAGCCAGAACCCCGATCGGGAGAAATTAAAAGAAGACTGTTCATTACTCCAATCCTCTTCCTTCTAGGTAGATGTCGGTATCCCAGGTCAACTGTCAACTGTCAACTGTCAACTGTCAACTGTCAACTGAACAATTCCTTACTTAATCACTTGCCAATCCATAATCCGCCACTGTCCCTCTTGACGGATCAAGTCGTAGCGCACCCGCAGGTTTTCGTTACGGGAAGAAACGAGCTGAGAACGATCGAACACTTCGGCTTTTTCCCCAACTTGGGCTTCTACTTGGGCGCGATCGGGATTAGTCGGATTCGTCTTAACTCCAGTAACTTCCAGCTTGTGTACATAACGCTGGTGCGCGTTGTTTCGCTGTTGAGCTTCTGCCATCAATTGCCAGCGAGACAAAGCCGGTTCTGTCAGAACTTGCTTTAATTCTTCGACAGTGTGGTTGGGGCCCAAAGCGGCTGCTTTCGCCGACAGCCAGCCTTGAACTATTTGTTCCGCTGATTCCTCAGTGATTTCTCCCGATACTGCGCCTGCCGCGCTCGGCTCTGGGGTCGCGGCCAAGGCGGGGATTTCTAGGGGCGGTTCTTCCAGGCGGACGAGGGCTTGCTCTCCTCGGAGAGATGGGCCCGATAGGGCTTGCATGGCGCTAGCCAAGAGACTGAGTATTAACCACAGGAGTAACAGGCTCAGGATACCTGCGACTAGAAACAAAGCCAGCCTGTTTGGAGGCATGGACTTGACTTGGGCGGTAAGTTCTGCGGCCTTGGTGCGCGCTCGATCGACCAAATCGCCCTTTAGCCCATTGCCACTTGCTCCGCTGTGCCCTGAATGTTGGCGTCTGCGATGTTTGGAAGTCGATTCTGTTGGGTGTGGCACTGTAGCTATCGGGATAGAGACGGGGGCAACAGCGCTCGGCGCGCCCACCGTTGTCGGAGATTTCGCGCCCGAGGCTGCGCTGGAAGCGTCGCCCGTTACGGGGGTCAAGGTGACGGTACTGGCTCCCTGCTTGGCTGTGGGTGGCTGTGGGGGTATGGCAGCGGGTGATCGGCCTGCTGCTGGTTGCAGTCGCGCCGGGGGCTTGCCCGAGCGGGGCTGCACCACTACCCATTCGTTGGCGGTTTCGGCGTCTTGTGGCAAAGCTTCTAGGTAAGCTTGTACTTTCGGGTCAGCAAAGTAGTCTTTCAAGGACACTGACTCGTTGGCCAAGTCGCGGAAGTGGGGAAACACTTCTTCTTGTAGCCAGTGTTCGGCGTACAAGCACAGTCCGGGCAACAAATCGGGTGAATCTTGGGAATGTTCGCGAATGAAGGCCAGGGGTTCTTTTTCCGAACTGAGTTCGAGGGATCGGCTGGCTTCTTCTGTCTGGCCCAGCAGCAGGGAACAGACGGCTTTTTCCAGGTGAACGTCTTGGCGGCGACCGAGCTGCATCAGCATCAGCTTGGCCCGACGGATCATCGATGGCTGTCTGGCGGCAAATCCTTGGGCTAACAGGGTGTAGACCGAGAGGTAAGTGGCGACTGCGGAGGGGCGGCCGGCTTCGGCTTCAAATAGCGCCTGCTGCTCGCTGCTGGTTAGGTGTTTACGCATTTGCTGCACGAACCGGAGGAAGTCTTCTATTCCTAAACCCGATCGATCGTCTCCCGAACCGTCGATACCGCCTCGTTCTTGAAGCATTTCTCGCAGGATTTGCAGTCCCCGACGACGCTCGGCGACTTTTTCTTCGGGGAGTGATAATAGCTCTAAAATGTTGTACGGACGGAGTTTGTATATGTCGGCTTGCATTTCACCCCTCACGCTTGCAAATAGGCTTTCGCGCAGCAGCAATTCTTGACCTGCTTCTAATGATTTTGCGGCATTTTCGTACTGACCTTGCTGCCACTGTTCGCGGCCGAGTTCTAGACAGGCAAGGCTGACGGTTAAAACTATATCTGGCCTCACGAGCTGGGGGTCGCCGAAACGACCTTCTGCGATCGCGATGCTGCCATTGTTAAGATACGGGCGACCCAGCTTCTGTACGAGTTCGTATTCCCCCAGTTCTTGCAGTATGAGCAGGGCTCCTACGAATTGGTTGTCATCGATTTCAATACTTGGAGTGTGGGGGTCGGGAGCAGCCTCTAAAGCCTTGGACTCTGCTGGAGCGGTTTCTCCTGCGTCTTGCAGGACTGTTGCCGTGCCTGCTGAGGTTTTTGACCTCTGGTGCTTGGCTTCCTGTGCGGCTTCCGACTCTCGATCGTAAGTTTTGACTAAAAAACTGGCATCGTAAGCTTTGCGCCCCTCTGAGTCTGACAGAACGGCGCAGGCTTCATCGAGCAGTTGTTTGCGGGCGACGATCGCAACTTCGGAATACTCCCTGCGCGGAAGCTGTAAAGTTCGATCGCGGTGAGCCTGCTGCAACTGTTCGGCAGTAGCTTGAATCGGTAGACCCAAAATCCGGTAGTAATCTAGTGGAATTAACACTCGTCCACTTCCCCAAAGCGCTAGCAACTGAATTAGCCTATCTTAAGTGACA
Organism: Microcoleus sp. Pol11C2; assembly: GCF_036701505.1. Taxonomy (NCBI): domain Bacteria; kingdom Bacillati; phylum Cyanobacteriota; class Cyanophyceae; order Oscillatoriales; family Microcoleaceae; genus Microcoleus; species Microcoleus sp. Pol11C2. The sequence continues at coordinate 46,325 of NZ_JAUBQX010000040.1, read as the reverse complement.
TACTCCCGCAAACCAAATCAAAAATTCTGGTATTGGCTTCCAACCGCCCCATTCACGGTATGTTGGACTTGCCGTAGAGATACTCTGATTTTTTTCCTTCTACAGCCTTTTACAGTGAGGAAAATGGAAAGCCCCACTGCCCGTCAGCTAAATGAGTTGTTTGACTCTTGAGCATTTTCGGGTTTGAGAGTAATGGAATTATATCATTCGTTTGCATCGGGTTTAGATGGGACTTGGATCTCGGACTCCTGGCAATCCGCCCCGCCTGCCAAACTCATTTTAACAATTGGTGAACTGTTACACAGACAACGTTCGATCTTTTTCTGCTGCGGTTGTGTCCCATCTCGGTTTAAATTTAGATGTCTAGGAAGCCGATCGTCGGGTATTAATTATTTATGGTTCAGGAACGGACTTTACCAGTTTTTGACGCGCAAAGCGTAACCATTTCTCGGGATGAGGGCTTGATGCTCTACGAGGATATGGTCTTGGGGCGCTATTTTGAGGACAAGTGTGCTGAGATGTACTACCGGGGCAAAATGTTTGGTTTTGTCCACTTGTACAACGGTCAGGAAGCTGTCTCTACTGGCGTGATTCGATCGATGCGCCGGGATGACACTGATTACGTCAGCAGCACCTACCGCGATCACGTTCACGCTTTGAGCGCGGGCGTCCCGGCGCGGGAGGTAATGGCGGAGTTGTTCGGGAAGGAAACTGGTTGCTCGAAGGGCCGCGGCGGTTCGATGCATATGTTTTCTGCCGAACACCGACTGTTGGGAGGTTATGCTTTTGTGGCTGAGGGGATTCCTGTAGCTACGGGGGCGGCTTTTCAATCGAAGTACCGCCGCGAAGCTTTGGGGGATGAGAGTTCCGATGGCGTAACTGCTTGTTTTTTTGGCGATGGCGCTGCAAATAACGGGCAGTTTTTTGAATGTTTGAATATGGCGGCTTTGTGGAAGTTGCCGATTATTTATGTTGTGGAAAACAACAAATGGGCGATCGGGATGGCCCACGAGCGAGCTACTTCTGATCCGCTGATTTACAAGAAAGCTCATGCTTTTGGCATGGCTGGTTTTGAGGTTGACGGGATGGATGTTTTGGCGGTGCGGGAAGTGGCCAAGGAAGCTGTGGCGCGGGCGCGGGCCGGCGAGGGGCCGACTTTGATTGAAGCTTTAACTTATCGCTTTCGCGGGCATTCTTTGGCAGATCCTGATGAGTTGCGTTCTAAGGAAGAGAAGGAATATTGGTTCCCCCGCGATCCGATTAAGAAGTTGGCTGCTGAGTTGATCGATCGAACTTTGGCAAATGCTGAAGAATTGAAAGAGATCGATAATAAAGTTCAAGCAGTAATTGATGATGCAGTCGATTTTGCTGAGAAAAGCGCTGAGCCAGATCCTAGCGAATTGTATCGGTTTATCTATGCAGAAGATGAGTAAGCTGTTGTGCATTTAACTTGTATGTTTAGGGCAGCCAGGATGCCCACCCCACAAGAGTGATAGAACCCCGTAGGGACACGGCGAAAGCCTTTGTCCCTACTGCACTTCACTAAACCAGAAATACGCTGTAAGACTTACGTACAAACTCTAAATGTAGGGTTTGCACTGCGAACCTTACAAGCATAAATTAGGGCTAGAATCAAAGGTAGACTTTCTAGACGAAAAGAGGCGATATGATAAATCTCGCTCGCGATCTAATTTAACCCAGCAAAAATATGGGTACAGTTCGAGCCGAAGTCAAGCTAAGGAATGCCATTGATCAAGCCTCCGTGAGTGGAGGAGTGCTCAATCCTGTGTTGCACGTCTACGAAGCAGAAGCACTCATAGATATTGGTGCAGTACGCACAGCCATTCTTGTAGAAGTCGGCGAACACCTCGGCTTAAGAATTCGGAGTCAAGAAATAGCAAAATATATCTAATCAAGCTGAATATCGAGAGGTTCTGAAAATTCCCTGAGCTTGTCAGAACCAAGCTTATATTTAAATAGTTGTGCTTGATCCCTTACCATGTCCCTCGACCTCCCAAGTCCGAACTTATTTCTTTTATCTGCTATTCCTTGATTGACAGAAAGATAAACGCCAGAGAAGTCGGCGCGCAATAAATAAACACAGTAAAAGCCCGACTGGACACTCTCATTTACAAGCTTGTTAAATATTGCTATCTAAGGAACTTGAACCCAAGAACCATTCTCTGCTGAAGCTTTTACGCTATAGGTTTCTGCTAATTCCAATGAAGCAATTATTGATTTCGGCACTACATTTCTGACATAACTAGCAAAGGAATATCCCTTGAAGTTGTGATTACTGATCAATGGATATTCCAAAATAATTTTTTCAAGGGAGTCTCTAAGCGCCATAACCAATAATTAATGTTGCATTTTCAATTTAATTTATATAGTGCCTCACCAGCAGCTTTCAAATATTAACCCTGCGGATAACCCCGAGATCTAACCCTTAATTATACTGCAACTGCGCTATAACATTTTATACCAGGTGTAAACTACCGCAAACTACCGCAAGATTACCCGATCGCCCATCCTGTATATCGCAGCAAATGCAGCGCCACCCCAACCCGCAAATCTCCCTTGCAGAAAGTACCACAAACGTGATACGGTAGAAGCTTGTGTCCAAATAACACCAGTCCATGCCAAAACTCAAAACTCGCAAAGCAGCCGCAAAGCGCTTTAGAGCGACCGGCAGCGGTAAGATTGTGCGCCGCAAAGCTTACAAAAGCCACTTGCTACAGCACAAAAGTTCAGCTCGCAAAAGCCGTCTCTCTAAGCTGGTCGTCATCGACGAGACCAACGATGCTAACGTGCGGTTAATGCTTCCATACTTGTAAAGTTTAACGGAAATTAAAGATGACACGGGTAAAACGCGGTAATGTCGCCAGAGCGCGCCGCAAAAAAATTCTCAAATTAGCCAAGGGTTTCCGAGGCGCACAGTCGAAACAGTTCCGCACAGCTAACCAACGGGTGATGCAGGCCCTGCGTAACGGTTATCGCGATCGCAAAAAACGCAAACGCGATTTCCGTCGCCTGTGGATTGCTCGGATCAATGCCGCATCGCGCCAGCACGGCACGAGCTACAGCAGACTGATCGGCAACATGAAAAAAGCCAACATCGAAATCAACCGCAAAATGCTGGCACAAATGGCGATTATTGACCCTGCAACATTCGGTAAAGTCGTGGAAATGGCTAATCGAGCCGGAGCCTGAAAGTTAGGTTACTTTTCAGAATGCACAAAGCAGAAGTAAGAAAGATTTAACTGTCTGCCAGAGAAGGAAAACTCCTGATGAATTTAGGAGGTTGAGAGCAACTTTCCTTCTTTGTTCTTACTTCTGGGCTGTTGCTTTTTCAGAAATCGCGATCGGGCCGGTCGATCGCTATTTCCTTGTTTTTTATACAGTTGCAGAGGCAAATCTCAGAGATTGCTAGCGCATTAAAATAAATAAAACCTTCCACAGACCTACCTAAATTTAAGAAAAACATGGATAGTAATTTACTCATTGTTTACTTGTCAGTCCTGCTCGCTATACTCGGCAGCACTTCATGGTTTGTGGTGCGCCAAATTCTCAAAACTCGGAAGCTGGAAATGTCTCTGGAACGCTTAGAAAATAAGCTGACAGTAGAAAAAGGAACAGCACAGGAATACTACGAATTAGGAAGTATCTATCTAGATAAGAAGCTTTACTCCCAGGCGATCGTACTGTTTCAAAAAGCCCTGAAAGCCAAAGACTTAGAAGGCGAAGACAATCAAGCTGTTATTTACAACGCCCTCGGTTTTGCACACTTTGGCCAAGAACAGTACGACATCGCAATCCGCCACTACAAAGAAGCCCTGAAGTTGCAGCCCGAATACGTTACATCTCTCAATAATCTGGGTCACGCCTACGAGCGCAAGAAATTAACAGCTCAAGCCTTGGAAATGTACGAACAAGCTCTCGCCTGCCATCCAGACAATACCACGGCAAAACAGCGAGTAGAGTCCCTCCGGAAGCGTTTGGTAATCTATAATTGAGCGCCCTTGTTAGAGCAATAGAGATCCCGCAAACCTGGTTTCATTCAGAAACCGGGTTTTTTCTTAACATAGTCCAAGATACTAAACTATCCCACACATTAATGCGTTAGTTTTTAAGAACTGGAATTCCGAGTGAAGCTCGATCACACACCGTCCCAGCACTTTAAATTACTGTCAAGATAAAAGCAGTACCTGCAACGCCGGTCAGTCCTAAACAATAGAAGGAGGAGAACGTAGTGACATCAATTCTCGTTGTCGAAGATTCGTGGTTGACTCGCAGGGTAATCTGCAAAATCTTGCGAGCAGAAGGATACGAGACTTGGGAAGCATCCAGCGGCCCAGAAGCTCTAGAACAGCTCGGCACTAAAACCCCAAACTGTATGCTCTTAGATCTGCTGATGCCAGAAATGGAAGGTCGGGAAGTCCTGCAAGCTATGCGCGATCGAGGATATAAAATTCCAGTGATCGTAATTACCGCAGACATCCAAGCAAGCACCCGCTCCGAGTGCATGGAACTCGGAGCCCTGGCAGTCATTCACAAAATGCCCAACTCAGATGAACTGATCGGGTGGATCAAAAAAGCTCTCAGTGTCAGCGAGGAGAGCACCCAATGAAATTAAGCACTCGACAGCTCGATGCCTTGCAGGAACTCGTCAACATCGGTATCGGTCAAGCCGCAGGGGTTTTGAACGACATGATCGACTCCCCGATTCGCTTGCAAATCCCCTATCTTCAAATACTGACTCCCATTGACGTGGAAGAAGAGTTAGAGCAGCACCTCAACGGCGAGCAAATCGCCGCTGTCCAGCTCAAATTCACAGGCTCCTTTGGAGGCATTGCCCAGCTAGTCTTTCCCACCAACAGCGCTGCTTTGCTGGTGACGATGCTCACGGGGGAAGAAGGAACTCACGATCTCGATTCAGTCAAAATTGGTACGCTGAGTGAAGTGGGAAATATTGTAATTAATGGGGTCATGGGTGCAATCAGCAACGTACTTCAGCAGCGCCTGAACTACTCAATTCCCACTTATAGCGAAGGGACGATTGCTAGTTTGCTGGTATCTGGTGGTTTAGCTACTGATACAGTTGTTTTATTAGCTCAGACCAGTTTCATGATTGAAAGGCTTCACATTGAAGGAGATATCATTCTTATTTTCAATGTTAATTCCTTTGACACCTTGTTGACTGCTATCAATCAACTTGCCGGGGGTCTATGATTGAGGAGAGCAAAAGTATTAAGGAAAAGTTTGGGGTTCTCGACAGCGTACCAGTCGGCGCCTGCTTGCTGCAAGATGATTTTGTGGTGCTGTTTTGGAACACTTGTCTAGAAGAGTGGACTAAAATTCCCCGCAGCCAAATATTGGGAACAAAGATCACAACCCATTTTCCTCACCTGATTCAGTTAAAGTACGCCACTCGCTTCAAGCAAATCTTTGCAGGAGGCCCGCCAACAATTTTTTCTTCTCAAATTCACAAACACCTGATTCCGGCAACTTGGCAAGACGGCCAGCAGCGAATTCAGCAAACTACTGTGACTGCTGTGCCGGCCCTAGAGGCTGGCATAGAAGAACAGGAGATTAGAGACTGGGTTCTCCATACTCTTGAGTTGGCATCAGACGGTACAGTCGGAGTCGGATCACCAAGAAGTGCTTTTTTGTCTAGGGAATCTGCACCCTCAGTTTCGTCATCAATATGGCCGGGGGTAAATTCCCCATCGTTCTATGCGCTGCTGGTGATTCAAGACGTGACCGACCTCACCCATCGCATCCAAGCTTACCGCACAATGCGGGATCAAGCTTTGGAAGAAGTGCAAGTGCGTCAGCGGGTGGAGGAAGAATTGCGATCGAGCCAGCATTTCATCCAGCAGATTGCTGACGCGGCGCCTTATTTGCTCTACATTTACGATTTGACCGAACAGCGGAACGTCTACGTCAACGGTCAAGCTTCTAAATTGCTGGGCTACACTCCCCGAGAAATTTTACAGATGCAAACTGCTTTGTACTCCAGTTTGGTGTACCCAGAAGATTTGCCCAGGCTCAAAGCCCACCAGCAAAAATTTCCCTCGACCCAAGACGGGCATATTTTGGAGTTGGAATATCGCCTCAAACATCGATCGGGTGAATGGCGCTGGTTTCGCTGTCGCGACCAAGTTTTCGCTCGCACAGCCGACGGCTGTCCCAAACAAATTTTCGGCACCGCTCAAGATATCACCGAGTACAAGCGGGCAGAAGAGGCACTGCGGCAGCAGAACGAACGAGAACTGCTGATGGCGACGATTACTCAGCACATCCGCCAGTCTCTGGATTTGGGGGAAGTGCTCAGCACGACAGTGACAGAAGTGCGTCAGTTCCTTCAGGCCGATCGAGTGATGATCGTGCGCTTTAACCCCTGTACCGGCAGTCTCTGCGCCGGTCCGGCGACGGGGGCGGTGACAGTCGAATCTGTAGCTCCCAACTGCCAGCCGATGTTGGGGGAAACCCTGGAAAATTTCTGTTTTGACCAGTTCTATCTCGAAGCGTACCAACATCGAGCGATCCGACCGATCGCCGATGTCTTGGCCGCGGATTTGCCGCAATATCAAATTGACTTGCTCGCACAATTCGCGGTGAGAGCTTATTTGGTTGTGCCTTTAGTGCAAGGAGAGGAGTTGTGGGGGCTGCTGATGGCCCACCAGTGCAGTCCCCGGCAGTGGATGCAGTTGGAAGTAGAGTTGCTGTCTTCTCTGGCCACCCAGTTGGCGATCGCTATCAAGCAAGCAGAACTCTACCAGCAGTTGCAAGCAGCCAACCTCAAGTTAGAGCGCTTGGCAACTTTAGACGAACTCACACAGCTAGCAAACCGCCGCCGGTTCGATCAGTATTTAGAAATGGAGTGGCGCAGACAAGCCCGAGAACAAACGCCCATGTCCCTAATTCTGTGCGATATTGATTCTTTTAAAAGTTACAACGATACTTACGGGCATCAAGGCGGAGACGAATGTTTGCGACAAGTCGCCGGGGCGATCGGCAATGCAGTCAATCGCCCCGCCGATTTAGTAGCTCGCTACGGAGGCGAAGAATTTGCCGTTATTTTGCCAAATACCGCGATTCAAGGCGCCGTGATGGTAGCCAAACACATACAGCTCAAAATCGCAGCTTTGCAGCTTCCTCACGCTGGTTCTCAAGTCAGCCCATACGTCACTCTCAGTCTTGGCGTAGCGAGTATTGTTCCTGCATCTGAATCGGGAGCCGAAATTCTGATTGCCACAGCCGACCAAGCGCTGTATCAAGCTAAACGACTTGGGCGCGATCGTATCCAACTATACCAGCCTGATCCTGCTGCTGGCAAGCCAAATGGCACAGGCACTTCGATACTTCCTATAGATTTTTCTCTACCTAACACTAATTTACCCTCTCCCACCAGCGCTTGAGAAATTGCCATATTTGTGGATTCCGAGTAGTTATACCATTCCGCAAAAAAAATGCCCCTGTCAGCGCGTGATCCAAACCCTGATATCCCTGTTCTGTCACTCTGCGAATTAAAGAAGTAAAAAATAAGCTAGCTCAAACATAAAAGGGTTGGAATTGATTTATTGAATCAATTAAATCGTTGCACCCAAGCAATAAATTACTGGAGTTTAGACTAAAACAGAATAAAGAAGTGCATTACTGTAGATTGAATGCACTCAAAAATGAGCGATCGAAACTTTCTGATTAAGGGGACTTTTTGGCGGTTTTTCTCGGGCGAGAAAACCCTTTTTTGACCGTGGGATATCTAATTCTAGGTCGTCGCTTGCGCCCTCTAATCCAACCAGGAGATTTACCTCGAAGTTTGGGAGGAGGAGCAGGTGTACCTAACAGAGCTAAAATTCTCCCAAATGATTGAGCTACCCGTCCAGGGGTTAGTTTGGCTTGAGATTTTTGCCTGCAGTAGAGGGCGCTGTGCGACAAGTTGGCGGGCAAACCATAATTGCCAAGTAACGATGGGCATTAAATCGCTCCATCGATCGCATTGAAGGGGTGTACTTAACGCAGGAACTGTCCAATGAAGACGATTTTTAGCTGGCGCGATACCAGTGGTCGATGGCAAACCTTCGTAAATAGAGTCGCCAAACTTCTGTGACAGTCGGCATAGATAATCCCACAAATGCCAACCACATCGGCTTAGAAACTGCGATCGCACCATCTTTCGTCAGTCGTTCTACCAATAGAACGGACATCGAGTTGTCGGGGGACAAACGAAAATGCAAATTGTGCCAAACCCGAACTCGCATTTTTCCTAATTCGGGGTCTTCTGCCTCGACTTGTTGTGCTGGGGAACTCCAAGTCGTTGAGTCATTAAGTTTAAATCGAGCGCCGTGAACTTTGGGCCGACCCCGCCCCCCGTAGGCACCAGGTGCACCTCACAAACATAAATTTGAGCGCAGGCGCATCAGTTTATCTACAGGAAGTCCTGCGGTTTGATTGACAAACGGCGCACAACCGTATTCACGGTCCCACAACGATAGCGCTCTTGATGGCAAGTGAGAACTCACACTCGATAATTGCTGGACTGCTTGAGAAATGGGACTTTCCCAACTGGTAATTCGTTCATGTAAAAGTGGCAAGGCCCAACTCCCTTCTGCTTCAGGTATCTATGCCAAGGTACTGTAGCCGTATCCCACAGTCACCGGACGACCTCCCAGTTGCGATGGAGAATGTTCATAAGTACGTTCTTTGAGGGTTTTGGCAAAGGGTCTTGACCAACTCGTATGGTCGCCTGCGAGAACAATTCGTTTTGATTGCGGGATTTGTTGGATGTAGAGCTTCATTAATTCTTCTCGATCGGGTCTTGTATCTTGTAGCGCCTCGTAAACACTCGACCATTGGCGACGAAAGACGCGAGATAATGATAAATCGGCTAAACTTTCAGCTTTTCTCGTTAATAAGAGCGCATCCATTAATTCAAAAGTAGCATCTTGCGCTTTACATAGATTTTTGTAGATGGCTTGACGAAACTCTTGCAACCATCGTGATAACATTCATAGCGGTCGATCGGGGTTGGTGATACTTCCCTATCTTCCGGCATCCGGGTCAACTCCAACAGAGCTGGCCCGGTATTTTTTTCTCTGTTGTTGGTTCTTTAACCCCGAAGAGTGTGGTATGGCGAGCGCGCTTTTGCTTGAGGGCGAGCGTACTTTTTAGTCTAAACTCCAGTTTAAAAAAAAATCTGAAAATTGTTTTTGATTAATATTTATCCACATGGAATTATCGAGCGGTACCTCCACTCACGAATTAATCAAGTTATTAATTTTTCATTCCTTAGCCTCATTGTTGCCCCCTGAACGGAAACGCCCAAAAGCTTGCCAAACGCTCTCTGACTCATTGTTGCGCGAGCAGTTTTGATGATTTCACTAAATTTTTTTCTATTTTTGATGTTCACGACTTAAAAGCTCTGCGAGCGTATATGGCAGTCTACTTGCCCACTTATAGCAGTCTACTTGCCCACTGATATATCAACTATTATATTTCCCAGACGACCCAGCCGCCGCCGCGAGTCTATCCATCACAACTCTACCAATCACTGCCAACTCACTAATTGGTATACATTGAATTTTTTTAAGCAGATCATTAATATCTACGGCTTCCTGCACCGGCTTGTCTTCAAGATGAGCCATGAGCTCTTCCATCGTAAAGCCTGCTCTTATCGCAATCTGAGTCAAATTTTTCGTATCTGGAAGTACCTGCCCCTTTTCCCAATACAAGACAGAAGCAGGAGAAACTCCCAACAGCTTGCCAAAAGCAGTCAGATTAATCGAGCCGCGCGCTAATTTAACAAACTCACTCAGTTTTTTCTTAGCTTCTGCATTAACAATATCAGCCACGAGATAACCACAATTCCTAGCTTACTTGTGTACCAACAAATTTACCTGTCTTGCTTGACAGGAGAAGATTTAGCCGATAGTATTTTACTTATATTGAATATATTGAAAATTTTAATTTTAATTTTAATTTATTTGGGAGAAATAGTAATGACCAAGAGACGGACTCAAAAAACTCACAAGCCCAGCCATACACGCCAGAGCCTTACAGCCTCCGGTTGGCTCAAACCCAAATGCTGGCAAATCTCCCAAATAGAAGCTGCCTAAGCCCTGAGAATGCCCGTCAACCGCCTAGTAAAAGTCTACCCCAAACAACATAAAGTAATAGTCGTTTACCTGAACAAGAAAGGACAAAAATGCAGTTCCTTTTTCCGCTACAGACTATTTGCCAGATGGGAACAAAAGGCGATCGCAGCAATTGCCAATTGTCGAAACCAGCAAATCCTAGCACCGCTAGAAGTCATTGTACAATACGACCTCGAACATTTCAAATATCCAGTGGCGATCGCCGACGCAATTTGGGAGGCCCTACTCAAGCATATCTCCCGCGTAACAAGGGAACTGAGGCTGATCAAACAATGCGCCTAGTCCCCCATCACTCCATCAATTAGTAGAAGCAGCCAACTCAGCCAAACGTTCCTGCTGATCCTGAGAAATGCAAGTTTGAATAATCCCCTCAATATCCCCTTCCAAAACACTATTGAGCGAGAAATTCTCCCCCAAACGGTGGTCCGTAGCCCGATTGTCCTTATAGTTGTAAGTGCGAATCTTCTCCGATCGCGAACCAGTACCAACCTGAGCCAAACGCCGCGACTTCACTTCATCCTGCTGCTCCCGCAACTTCATCTCATAGAGCTTAGCCCGCAAAATCTGCATCGCCCGCTCCTTATTCTGCAACTGACTGCGCTCCTCAGTACAGAAAATCCGAATTCCCGTCGGCTTGTGAAACAAATCCGCAGCAGTTTCCACCTTGTTCACGTTTTGACCGCCAGCGCCGCCCGATCGAGCCGTGCTCATCTCAATATCCTTCGGATCGATGTGAATCTCCACATCATCCACCTCGGGCATCACAGCCACCGTCGCCGTCGAAGTATGCACCCGGCCGCCAGCCTCAGTCACAGGCACTCGCTGCACCCGGTGTACTCCCGCCTCAAACTTCAGCTTGCTGTAAACGCTGTCGCCTGTAATTTCCAGAATCACCTCTTTAAAGCCGCCCATTTCCGCCAGCGACTCGCTCACCAACTTCACCTGCCAGCCTTGAGTTTGAGCGTAACGGGAATACAGCCGCAGCAAATCTCCAGCCCAAATACTGGCTTCATCTCCGCCAGTACCCGCCCGAATTTCCAGCATAATATTCTTGTCATCGTTCGGGTCGCGGGGGAGCAGCAAAACCTTCAAACGACTTTCCAAATTCTCCAGCTTCGCCTCAAGTTCCTGAACTTCCAGCGCAGCCATTTCTTGCATATCTCGATCGCCCGCGGCTTCCTTAAGAACCTGTCGCGCGCCCACCAAATCTTCCTGAGTGGTTTTCCACAGAGCAAAAGTATCGACCACTTCCTCCAACGACGATCGAGCTTTCGCTACCCGTTGAAACTCTTGATTGTCCCTAGCCACATCCGGGTCAGCCATGCGGCGAGTCAACTCATTAAAAGTTTGCTCTACCGACTTCAATTTATCCAGCAAATAAGATTCAGCCATTGTCAGTTGTCCTTTGTCAATCGATTTTAGATTTTAGATTTTAGATTTTAGATTTTAGATTTGAAGAACAGTTGGGATAGAATCTCGATCGAACTCAACTGCCAGCCGTAGCAAGTCTTCAATCTAAACTCTCCAATCCGAGGGCGGATCGATTTTAGATTTTAGATTTTAGATTTTAGAACTCAAGAGCAGTTAGGATAGAATGTCCATCGAACTCTACTCGATTGAACTCAACTGCCAGCCGTAGGAAGTCTTCAATCTAAAATCTAAAATCCCAGGGCGGTAAGTTGCCAGTAGAAAGAACTACTCTCAACAAACTGCGGACAAATGACAATCCGGCTACTTCTTCTTTTTGCCTTTACCAGCAGCCTTAGAAGCATCTGCTTTCGGGTCTTCCATTTTCAGCGGCCCAGAGGAAGCATCTGCCTTCGGCATTTCTACCTCCGTCATGCCGTATTTCCGCATAAAGCGTTCCACACGACCTTCTGTATCAATAATCTTCTGAGTGCCAGTATAAAAAGGATGATTTCCCGACCAGACATCAACTTGAAGCTTTGGTCTAGTGGAACCAACAGTCATTACCAGTTCGCCGTTGCAATAAACCTGAGATTCGGGATACCACTCAGGGTGAATGCCATCTTTTGCCATTGTTTTTTACTCTCTAATTTTTGACTTTACAACCATTTTAGCTGCCGCAGGACTTGTACACCAACAACAGCACCAATTTTGCTTTATATCTGCTGGAACCAGGAATCAGGAATCGGAAATAAACTTCAAAAAAAGGCAGATAAAATCTGGATAGATAATTTTTGCCTTTTTCTTCTTCCTTCTTCCCTCGATTACCGCTTCGAGTATTGAGGAGCTTTGCGAGCTTTCCGCAAACCGTACTTTTTCCGTTCTTTGGCCCGGGGGTCGCGAGTCAAATAGCCCTCAGTCTTCAGAGGCTTGCGGTTGTCCGGGTCTAATTGACAAAGTGCTCTAGCCACACCCAAGCGAATCGAGTCAGCCTGACCTGTCAAGCCACCGCCTTCGACTTTTACCAAAATGTCGTACTCATTTTCCAGACCCAAAGTTTCCAGAGGGGCCTTAGCGAGAGCCAAATAAGTAGGGTTGAATTGCAGGTACAAATCCCCCTCTTTACCATTGACTGTCAGTATGCCCGTGCCGGGAACCAAGCGCACCCGCGCTACGGAACACTTGCGGCGGCCGGTTCCCCAGTACACAGCGCGACCGGATGTATCTGTTGCTTGCATTACTCATTTCCTCCCGGAATCGTGTGAACAATTAATTCTTCTGGTTTTTGAGCTTGGTGCGGGTGGTTAGGGCCAGCGTACACCTTGAGTTTAGTAAACAGTTGTCTGCCCAGAGAAGTGTGAGGCAGCATTCCCCGTATAGCTTCTTCGACAATTCTTTCTGGCAAACGTGCTTGCAATTTGGCAAAAGTTTCTGTTTTCATGCCGCCCGGTCTTCCAGAATGGCGGCGGTAGATTTTCTGGGTGCGTTTTTTGCCAGTAACAGCGATTTTGTCAGCATTGATGACTATTACGAAGTCGCCGGTATCCATAGAAGGAGTGTAAGTCGGTTTGTGTTTCCCCCGGAGGTACATGGCAACTTCAGTTGCCAGACGGCCCAGCCGCTGGTCGGCGGCATCGACCACGTACCACTTGTGCTCTAGGGAGTCTTGAGTAGGGACGTAAGTTTTGTTCATTGTTTGTTGTTAGTTGTCTATTAACTGTTAACTGTTCTTAGTTGTCAGTTGTCAGTTGTCAGTTGTCAGTTTTTAATTGTTAGTTGTCCTTAGTTGTTTATTAGTAGTTACCTAATGACTAATGACTAATGACTAATGACTAATGACTAATGACTAATTTTGGCTGAGTGTCGTACCAGACATCTGGGGGAAAGGGAAATTCTGAATAGCCAACCCGTAGCAGGCACAAACCTTGAGCGGGAGCGGCATATTTGACCATTTCTCGGCGTTCGTTGACCCAGATATCTGTGAAATTGTCGATCGGCCTTTCCCCGCGACCCACCTGCACCAGCAACCCCACCAGCAGCCGCATCATTCCGTACAGAAACCCGCTCGCCTGAACCTCAATATAGATAAGAGGCCCAGAACGGTGACACTCTGCCGCTTGTACGTCCACCCAGGAATGGGGGCGGGCAGAACCCGCACGGTGGAAAGCAGCCAGGTGATGCCGCCCGATTAGCGGTGTCAAAGCTGTCTGAATCAAAGATTCATCCACAGGGGCGTGATAGCAGTGCCAAGCAAAAGGACGCACAAACAAATTAGGGGTCGGGTCTGTATAAAGGGTGTAGCGATAGCGCCGCCAACTGGCTGAGAACCGAGCGTGCCAGGTAGGTTCCACCTTTGCCGAAGCTCGAATTAAAATATCTTTTGCCAGTCGAGAGTTGAGAACGCTTGCCCAGCGGTGAGCCGGAATTGGGCCGTGGGCATCAAAATGCGCTACTTGAGCAGCGGCGTGAACTCCCGCATCGGTTCTCCCAGCAGCGTGCAGCGTTACCGGGCGTTCCAGAACAGTCGATATTGCTGTTTCAATTTCTTCTTGTACTGTACGCTGGTTCGGCTGTCGCTGCCAACCGTGAAAGTTAGTGCCGAGGTATTGGATCACCAAAGCAACGCGCTGTATCGATTGGGGATTTTCGATTGGGGATTTTGGATTGTTAGTCATAAATCACAAATCTCCAACCCAAAATGGAATTAAACCAGTTCAACGATCGCCATTTCGGAATTGTCTCCTTGACGGGGGACAGTTCGCACGACGCGGGTGTAGCCGCCGTTGCGCGAGCCGTAACGTTCTTGGGCTGCTTCAAACAAGGCGTGTACTAACTGTTTGTCGTAGATAAAGCCCATAGCTTGGCGGCGAGCGGCCAATGAGCCATCTTTTGCCAGGGTAATCATTCGGTCAGCCTCTGGGCGCAGCGCTTTGGCGCGGGCAAGAGTGGTAGTAATTTTACCGTGGCGGATTAATTCGGTGGTCAGCGAGCGCAGCAGGGCGCGGCGCTGGTCAGCCGGTTTGTTGAGTTGGGGAACGCGACAGCGGTGACGCATAGCAGTTGGTAATTGGTAATTGGTAATTGGGTGCCGGGATAGTCCGCGAGTTTTGAGCGGTGATTTCTTTAACTTAAAAACTCACCTACTTAAAATTCAGAACTTTTTTACCCGTTACCCGTTGATTAACTTTTAGCTGATTTTTCCTGTGGCAAGGTAATGCCCAAGCGTTTTTGTAAAGCTTCAATCACTTCTTCGGCAGACTTCTGCCCGAAGTTCTTGATCTCGAGCAAGTCTTCTTGGGTATAATCCAATAAGTCTGCGACTGAGTTGATCTGAGCCCGCTTGAGACAGTTGTAAGCCCGGACGGACAACTGCAATTCTTCGATCGGAATTTGGCTGGTAGGATCTGCTTCACCTGGATACTCTGGTTTGAGAGAATCTTGGGTGATGTCTTTGAGAGGTGCAAATAGATCTACCAGGATGTGGGCAGATTGACTCAAAGCTTCTTGAGGCGTCACGCTGCCATCAGTCCAGATTTCCATAATCAGCCGGTCTTTCTCGACCGTGCCGCCTACCCTAGCATCTTCAACGCTGTAGTTGACTCTGCGAATCGGCATAAAGATAGCGTCAATTTGGAGAAAATCCAAAGCCGACCCATCATCGCGACTGCGATCTACTGCTCGGTATCCGATGCCTTTTTCAATTCTGAATTCCATTTCCAGAACTGAGCCGGGCGAGAGAGTTGCAATGTACTGGGAGCGATCGATCAATTCCACCTCTGAGGGCAAATCGAATCTATCGGCCGTAACTGTGACAGGCCCCTCAATCCGCAACCTGCCGATTTGGGGCTGCTGAGAATGAGTTTTGAGGACCACCTCTTTCATGTTCAGGAGAATTTCTAGAACATCCTCACGTACCCCTTCGATCGTGGCAAACTCGTGATTGACGCCCGCGATTCGGACTGAAGTTACTGCCGTTCCTTCCAAATTTGACAGCAGAACTCGCCGAAGCGCATTCCCAACAGTTGTTCCTTGACCGCGATCGAGCGGTTCCAGGACAAATTTTCCGTACTGACTGCGGTCTTTGTCAGTGTTAGACTCTATACATTCAATTTGAAACTGCGCCACGGAGTGACCTCCCTTTTCCACTTTGGATTTTTGATTTTGGATTTTAGATTGCAGAGCATACCCCTGAACGGATTTCGGATTTTGGATGGACGGGGCAACAGTTAGAACCATTAGTTTTTGACTTTAAGCAGTTAGCCATTATCCAAAATCTAAAATCTAAAATCTCAAATCGTTTTAGACTCTACGCCGCTTGGGAGGGCGACAGCCGTTGTGAGGAATTGGGGTAACATCTCTAATCAGGGTGATTTCCAGTCCCGCCCCTTGCAGCGCCCGGATTGCAGTTTCTCTACCTGCTCCGGGCCCGCTCACCATTACTTCTATTTGGCGCATTCCTTGGTCGTTGGCTCTGCGGGCAGCACTTTCTGCTGCTGTTTGAGCGGCAAAGGGAGTTCCCTTTTTAGCTCCTTTAAAACCGCTGGAACCAGCCGATGCCCAGGATATCACTTCACCGTTGAGGTCGGTAATAGTTACAATCGTGTTGTTAAAGGTAGACTGGATGTAGCCTACCCCATTGGGTACATTCCGTTTCTGCTTTTTTGCACCAGATTTCTTGCCTGTTTGTGGTCGCGCCATATTAGTCTCTTTAACGTTTCTCTCAACTAATGTCCAGAAGCGCTAGGAGCCAGCAGCCCCCAGCGTATTTTTCCAAAAAAGATGTTACTTCTTGGAAGGTGCCTTTTTCTTGCCCGCAACTGTTCGGCGGACGCCACGACGGGTTCTGGCGTTGGTACGGGTTCGTTGTCCCCGCACCGGCAGACCCAAACGGTGACGCCGACCGCGATAAGTTCCGATGTCCATCAGGCGCTTGATGTTCATTGACTCCCAGCGCCGGAGGTCTCCTTCGATTTGGTATGTGGTTTCTACATGAGCCCGCAGAGCTGTCACGTCGGCCTCTGTTAAATCCTTGACGCGAGTGTCAGGATTGACGCCTGTTGCAGCGATAATTTTTTGGGCCCGCGACAAGCCTATTCCGTAAATGTATGTCAGACCTATTTCGACGCGCTTATCGCGTGGAAGGTCTACCCCGGCAATCCGTGCCACACTTTTTGTCTCCCTAGTTTTCCTGTTTGGCTACAATGTTCAATTAGGATGCACCTGCGTGCATTGCCCAATCTTCGTTTTTTCTAACCTTGGCGCTGTTTGTGTTTCGGGTTAGTGCATATCACCATCACTCGACCGCGACGGCGGATGACGCGACATTTCTCACAAATTTTTTTGACAGATGCTCGAACTTTCATCTTTCTTCCTGCCTGGAGAACCCCGCTCTAGCGGAGAACAGGCACGCTGGGACTGCCCGTAGAGCGGTGGGAGGAGAGGCTGGGCAAGGTGTAGACCTCTCCTCGATTAAATTGTATAAAGTGCGGGTTGTTTCATGAAGGAGCCCGCTTGCACCCACTCCCATTGCTGGGTAAAGTTCGCCTGCGCCAGAGTGTTGGCGAGCGATACTTTTACGGTGTAACAATGACTTAACCCGGTACACCGGTAGGTTGTTGACGCCCTTCTCGGCAACACTACAAACGTAGCATTATAGCATAAATTTGAAGCTTTTTACCAAATTCTCTCTAAATTAAACTTAGAATTAGTTTTTAGAAAGTTTTATCTAAGCCTATTTTTTCCGAAGGCGATAAGTAATCCTGCCTTTGGTCAAGTCATAGGGAGTCAATTCGACTTTGACGCGATCGCCCGGCAGAATTTTGATGTAGTTGCGGCGGATCTTGCCAGAAATGTGAGCCAGCACGTTAAACCCATTATCTAGGTCAACGCGAAACATCGCATTGGGCAGGGATTCCGTCACTGTCCCTTCCATTTCAATTAAATCTTGCTTAGACAATTTGGTATTTACCTCAACTCTACATTTGATTAACTAGGAGTGTCCCGGCGTTGGCCTCAAAACCTATTTACTGGTAGGAGTCAAACGGGAACGGGGGGCAATAATTAGGGCGACTCGATAGACTTTAATACTCAACCAACCGCTTGTTTTAGCTTTACTTGAGTAAAGTTGTGGCAATTAGTATCGAGTTCAATCCGCTCTCTAGCAACCCTCACAAAACCTGATAGCACAAAAAGCTCCTAGTTAACATATCTTAGCAAAAGCTTGTGAGTAACAAGCTGTATTGAGAGGGTTCAAGAGTCGATCGAGAGAGATTGTTGCAGTTCTGCGGTGACTAATTCCATTGCTCGATCGCCATCAACCGCAACTAACTGTTGACGGCCGCTGTAAAAATCAATCAAAGGCTCAGTTTGCTCGCGATAAACTTGCAACCGACGGCGGATCGTCTCTTCATTGTCATCCTGCCGGCCCCGCGACAGCAGGCGAGACACCAAAATGTCGTCAGGCACGTCGAGATTAACAGCTTTGAGACCACATTTGGGGTTCGATGTACCCCCCTCGGCACCGCTAAGCTCCTGCAGCAGTTTGTCTAAAAAAGTTGCCTGGGCAACAGTGCGGGGAAAGCCGTCGAGAATCCAGCCCGCATTCGCGTCCGGTTCATTCAAGCGTTCCTGCACGATATCCATCAGCAATTGGTCGGGAACCAACTCACCCCTGTCCATGTAAGCTTGCGCCTTTAAGCCCAAGGCAGTTTTCGCCACCACGCAGGCGCGTAGGATTTCGCCCGTAGAAATGTGGGGTATTTTCCAGAGAGCGCCTAATATCTGAGCCTGAGTTCCCTTTCCCGCCCCTGGAGGCCCCATGAAAATAAATTGCATTACGATTACTTCACCATTCCTTCATATCGCTGGGAGATGACGTAAGTTTGAATTTGCTTAGCAGTTTCGATCGCCACACCTACTAGAATCAGTAGGGAAGTGGCGCCAAAACCTCTAAAAGTTTGCACACCGATCGCGCTTTCTACAGCAGTTGGTACAATAGCCACCAGACCGAGAAAAATCGCTCCCAAGAAAGTCAAACGGTTCAAAACCTTCTCCACATAATCACTCGTTTTCTGACCCGGACGAATTCCAGGAATGCTAGCGCCCATTTTCTTCAAATTCTGAGACATATCTACGGGGTTTACAATCAACGAAGCGTAGAAATAGCTGAAGAACAGAATCAAAGTTAGATAAAACAGCGCATAAGCCCAAGGGGCAGGGCCGTTCGGACTCAAAACATTAGCAACTTGAACCAAAAACGGGTTATTGAGAGACTGAGCGAGGAAAGAAGGCACAATCAACACCGAAGATGCAAAAATAATCGGCATCACTCCGCCTTGATTCAAGCGCAGGGGCAGATAACTCCGGCTCTCCCGATAAACTTTGCGGCCGACTTGGCGACGGGCAGAAATAATCGGAATGCGGCGAGTACCTTCCTGAACAAAAACAATCCCGACAATCGTTACCAAAAATACCAGTAGCAGAACGACTACGCGGCCGACAACTTGCGTGTCCCCGCTTTGAGCCAATTCAAAAGTTTGTCCCAAAGAGCGTGGCAATACCGACACAATATTGATAAAAATCAGCAGCGACGCTCCGTTCCCGATACCTCGTTCCGTCACCACTTCCGATATCCACATCACAAACATGGAGCCGGCTGTCAGAGCCAAAGCAGTTTGTGCTATGAATAAAGGCGATGGAGACTGAGCAAAAGGGCTGACCCAAATCGCAATGCCAATACTTTGCAGAATTGCCCAGCCCAAAGAGACGTAGCGAGTAATTTGAGAAATTTTGCGTCGCCCCGCTTCTCCTTCATTTTTCTGCAAGTCTTCTAAGCTTGGCAGAGCAGCAGTTAGAAGTTGCACAATAATTGAAGCATTAATGTAGGGCAAAATCCCCAACGCGAAAATCCCCAACGCTGACAAGCCGCCTCCTGAGAACAAGTCCAGAAAGCCAATTAAAGGGCTATTTTGGACGTTTTGGGCAAAGGCGACTCGATCAATGCCGGGGACTGGCAAGTGGACACCCAGGCGTACTAAAATCAGTAAGCCAACGGTTACGAGGATGCGGCCTCGTAAACCAGCAGCTTGAGCCATCTGCATGAACGTCTCTTGTGCAGTTGGCGCTTTCTCTCTACTAACGTCCATAGTTACGATTTTGGATTTTAGATTTGGGATTTTCGACTAAATCATTTTCTGATAGCAAGCTTGAGGATTTGAGATTTGGACAGACTCTCAAACCTCAAATCTTCACGCAACTAATTCACAACTTCCGCCTGCAGCTTCAATTTTGGTGCGAGCACCTGCGGTAAAAGCCGAGGCGCGCACTTGCAAAGGTACATTCAGTTCACCATCTCCTAAGATTTTCAGCGGCCCGTCGTCTGTGGTGACAATTTTTGCTTGGATCAAAGAGGTGAGAGTAACTTCGGTGTTTGCTGGCAGCGATGCTAATTTACTTACATTAATGGTAGTGTACTCTTTCCGGTTCACTAGAGGGAAGCTTTTCAACTTGGGGAGACGGCGGTAGAGAGGATTTTGACCTCCTTCAAAACCGGGTCTAGTGCCGCTACCGGCTCTAGATTTTTGACCGCGCATCCCTTTGCCGGAGCTCGCGCCTTGACCGGCAGAAATACCTCTGCCCAAGCGTCGGGGGCGCTTTTGGGAGCCTGCTTTGGGTCGGGCGTCTTGCAATCTCATAGTTTTAGTAATTGGTAATTGGTAATTGGTATGTAGAGAGGGGGTACGCAGTAGTTTTGAGTGCGTGAGTTTTAAGTTGCGGATTTTTTTATTTTCACCGCAAGCACTTAACACTCAAAACTTACAGTTTCCCATTCTCGCGTGCCCTAACCGTAGAGATTTTCTACTGGAATTCCGCGCTCTTGAGCAACTTCGGACAAGGTGCGGAGGGTGGAGAGGGCATTGACTGCGGCTCGGGCGTTGTTTAAGGGATTTCCAGAACCTAGCTGTTTGGCTAAGATGTTGCGGACTCCTGCTAGTTCGAGAACAGTTCGCACTGCTCCCCCTGCAATTACCCCGGTTCCCGGAGCGGCTGGCCGCATCATCACTTTAGCTCCGCCACCGTCACCGTTGATGGGGTGAGGGATGGAGTTAGATTTGGTGAGGGGGACTTCAATTAGGTGCTTTTTGCCGTCAGCGACGCCTTTTTTAACGGCACCGATTACGTCGCTAGCTTTGCCGACTCCTACTCCAACTTGACCGCGTTCGTTGCCGATAATGACTATGGCGCGGAAGCTGAGTTTTTTACCACCTTTGACTACTTTGGTAACGCGCCGAATCTGAACAACCCGTTCTTGCCATTCAGATTCTTTTTCGCGCCCTTTGTTGTTGCTGCTGCTTTTTTTCTTGTTGCGCTGTTCTTTTTGTTCTGCCATAGTTTTGTCCTGTGGGAATTAGTAATTGGTGAAAGGCGATCGGCAAGTGGTAATTGTTTGAGTAAAAAGTAAAAATAGAAGAAATCTGGATTTTGCCTTTTAACTTTCAACTTTTGACTTTTTACTTTTTAATTACTCATTACCCGCTACCCATTACCCCCTCTAGAAGTCTAACCCCGCTTCGCGAGCTGCTTCTGCGAGGGCTTTGACACGACCGTGATAGAGGTTGCCCCCCCGATCGAATACGACTTTGACTATGCCAGCGCTGGAACAGCGTTTGGCAATCAACTGACCGACTTGGACACTTGCGGAGCAGTTGCCGCCAGAACTGAGAGTTGACTTCAATTCGGGATCGAGGGTTGACGCGGCGGCCAAAGTGTGCTGGGCGGTGTCGTCGATTACTTGAGCGTAGATGTGCTGCTCTGAACGAAATACCGCTAGTCTGGGACGTTCGGCGGTGCCGAACACCTTGCGCCGAACACGGCGGTGTCTGCGCTGGACTGATTCTTTGCGAGTAAGCTTCATTGTTACTTCTTACCTGTTTTGCCTGTTTTACCAGCTTTGCGCCGGACGACTTCGCCGCTGTAGCGAATGCCTTTGCCTTTGTAGACTTCGGGCGGACGCACTGCGCGGATGCGGGCTGCTGTATTGCCTACGAGTTCTTTGTCAATGCCGGAGACAATGACGTTGGTATTGCCTTCAACTGCCATTGTGATGCCTTCTGGAGGGGGCATTTCAACGGGTTTGCTGTAACCGACGTTTAAAATCAGGTTCCGTCCTTGAACCTGTGCCCGATAACCTGTGCCGATAATTTCGAGACGCCGCTGAAAACCTTGAGATACACCTTCGACCATGTTGGCGACTAGAGTGCGACACAAGCCGTGCAGTTGTCTGGCGACGCGAGATTCGTCTCGGCGAGTAACGAGTAAAGTCTCGCCTTCAATTCCCATGAGGATTTCGGCTGGGATAACTCGGGAAAGTTCACCTTTAGGGCCTTTGACGGCTACTTTTTGACCGTCTAGGGTGACGGTGACTTTCGTGGGGATGCTAATCGGACGCTTGCCAATTCGCGACATAGTTTTTTGTCCTTTGTTTTTAGTTATTAGTCCTTGATTATTAGTGCTTAGTTATTAGTCCTTAGTGATTGATTTTTGAGTCGGTTGCCAACGACCAGTGACTAATGACTAATGACTAATGACTACCAAACATAACAAAGCACTTCACCGCCCAAACCTTGGCGTCGAGCTTCTCTATCCGTCATAATGCCGCTGGAGGTGGAAATAATGGCAATGCCAATTCCGCCTAACACTCTGGGCAATTCTTTACGGTTCGAGTAAACGCGCAGTCCTGGTTTGCTGACTCGCTTAAGTGCCGTGATAATGGGCTTGCGAGTTTTACCTTTGTACTTTAGAGAAAGCACTAAATGTCGCTTGACCCCTTCTGCTTCTGCTTCTTCAAATTCGCCGATGAAGCCTTCACTTTTGAGGACTTGGGCGATGCTGCGGGTCATTTTTGTAGCTGGAATTTGCGTTGTTTGGTGGCGCGCCATGCAAGAATTGCGAATGCGCGTCAACATATCTGCTATGGTATCGTTAGCTGCCATCTTTTGCTTCTTACTCTAGTGCTTAGTTGTCCCGGAACGGCATTCCCATTTCTTTAAGCAAGGCGCGTCCTTCTTCGTCGGTGTTTGCTGTGGTGATAATTGAAATGTCCATGCCTCGAATTTGATCGATGCTGTCATATTCTATTTCTGGAAAAATTAGCTGTTCTCTCAGACCCAAGCTGTAGTTGCCGCGCCCGTCGAAGCTTTTGGGGCTGATGCCACGGAAGTCGCGGATTCGGGGGAGTGCGAGGTTGATCAGCCGATCGAGAAAATCGTACATCCGATCGCCGCGCAGCGTCACCATAACGCCGACGGGTACTCCTTTGCGGATTTTGAAGCCTGCAATCGCTTTTTTCGCCCGCGTCACCACTGGTTTTTGACCGGTGATGATGCCAATTTCGTTGATCGACGAATCAAGTGCCTTAGCGTTTTGAGATGCTTCTCCCAAACCGCGGTTCACTGTGACTTTGACGAGTTTGGGAACCTGATGGATATTAGTATATTTAAACTGATCCATCAGTGTGGGAACGATTTTTCCTTGATAAAGAACTTTGAGTTTGTCCGGCATAGTTTTTGTGTTTCGTTAACTGTCCCTGGGCTTGGTCAGGGAATTTGTCGATTGTCCGTCCCACCGATGTTAGCTGTTAGTTATGAGTTGAAAAGTCACTTGTCAGAAGGCGGACTAATGACCAATGACTGATAACAAATCACTATTGATCGATGATTTCTCCAGTTTTTTTGAGCTGTCGCAGTTTCCGACCGTCTTCGCTAAATGTATAGCAAACGCGGCTAGCTATTTTTTCTTTTTCAGAATAGTGCATGACATTTGAGCTGTGAATGGGAGCCTCAAATGTGAGTATTTTCCCGGACTCTCCCTCTTGCTGGGGCTTGACGTGCTTTGTTCTGATGTTTACACCTTTAACAATTACTTTGCTGACTTTAGGATATGTCTTTAAGATTTCTCCGACTTTTCCTTTCTCTTTGCCAGTAATTATTTGCACGGTGTCGCCCGCTTTGACGTGCATTCTGTAGCGCTGCGGCTCGCTAGTTGGTTTACCCTTTTTTCCGTACATTTTAAAGTACCTCCGGGGCTAAGGAAACGATTTTAGTAAAGTTTTTGTCGCGCAATTCGCGGGCAACGGGGCCGAAGACGCGGGTGCCTTTGGGGTTGCCGTCTACGTTGATAATAACGGCGGCGTTATCGTCAAAACGAATGCTCATGCCACTGTCGCGGCGCAGACCTTTGCGGGTTCTGACAATGACAGCCCGAACGACATCTGATTTTTTGACAGCCATATTGGGGATGGCGTCTTTGACGACGGCAATGATGACATCGCCGACTCCGCCGTAGCGACGGTTGCCGCCTCCCAATACGCGGATGCACATCAGTTTGCGGGCTCCGCTATTGTCGGCGACATTGAGGTATGTCTGGGGTTGAATCATGGTGATTGGGGAAAAAGTAATTTGATGCTTGCTAACTGCTAACTGCTAATTGCTAATTGATGGGTAATCACAGAGTCGATCGATTGATTAGAAGATCGCACACTTCAAAGCAATTAAGAATTAACTGTTAGCCATTTTTTGCACCGAAAATCTCAGCAACCGTCCAACGTTTGGTTTTGCTCAGTGGGCGAGTTTCAGTGATGCGGACGCGATCGCCCGATTTGCACTGATTTTCTTCGTCGTGAGCTTTGTACCGCTTGGTGCGGACTACGATTTTGCCGTATTTGGTGTGGGAGGAGCGGTTTTCGATTGCTACCACGACGGTTTTATCCATCTTGTCGCTGACTACTACGCCAACTCGTTCTTTAATTGCCATAGCTACCTATTTTTGTTGTGCAATTGACTTTTTTAGCTACTGTCCGAGCCGAGGCTAGGTTGCTGCTTACTCTTGGCTGACTTCTGGGCTTGGAGCCGAACCTGCGGCTTCTTGAGCTGCGGCTGATTTTTCTGCAGCTTCTTTCTCAGCAACGATTTGGCGCTCGCGTTCAACTGTCATCAATTGAGCTAGCCGGTGTTTGGCGTGCTTGAACAGGTGAGGCTTTTCCATGCGGCCGGTAGCTTGCTGGAGCCGCAATTCCATTAGTTGGCGCTTGACGGCTAAAATTTGCTCTGCTACTGCAGCATCGCTTAATTCTCTAGCTTCTTTAATCTTGGTCAAAGACATAATTGTGTGCTTTCTCGTTAGCGAGCGGTATGACAGAAGACAGAATTGTCTCTTAGGCTGAAGGTCGAAGGAAAGAAAAGTTATGAAAGCCAGATTTTAAAATGCTGTAGCCGTTTAAAATGCTGATTAATACAGACCTAATTCTACCTTCGCTCTTCGCTATGACTGGTCTTCTTCGCGAGTGATGAACTTGGTTTTAATTGGTAATTTGAAAGATGCCAAACGCATTGCTTCGCGGGCAGTTTCTTCACTTACGCCGCCAATTTCAAACATTACCCGGCCCGGTTTGACCACGGCAACCCAAAACTCTGGTGAGCCTTTACCAGAACCCATCCGGGTTTCTGCTGCGCGCTCGGTGACTGGTTTGTCGGGAAAAATGCGAATCCAGATTTTGCCGCCCCGGCGGATATAGCGGGTCATGGCGCGCCGTCCGGCTTCTATTTGGCGGGAAGTAATCCAGGCGGGTTCGATAGCTTGGAGCGCGAAGTCGCCAAAGCTAACTGTATTGCCGCGGGTGGCAATACCGCTCATTCGTCCGCGCTGTTGTTTGCGGAATTTCGTTCTTTTAGGGCTTAACATGGCTTTGGGAGTTGGGTAATTGGTAATTGGTAATTGGTAATTGGTGATTGCTAATTGCTAATTGGTTTGGAACAACTCACACTTAACAAATGACAACTAACAGTTAACAATTAGCTAGCCTTCGTTCGATCGATCTTCAAAGTTCTGGCGACGGCGCTTTTGTTTAGTCCGGGGCACTGCTGCATTTGGTGCAGCTTCTTGTTCTTGTCCGGGAATAATTTCGCCTTTGAAAACCCAAACTTTAATGCCGAGAATACCGTAGATGGTTTGAGCAGTGCAGTAGGAGTAGTCGATGTCGGCCCGGAGCGTGTGCAACGGGACTCTTCCTTCGCGTGTCCATTCGGTACGAGCGATTTCTGCGCCGTTGAGGCGTCCGCTGACTTGAATTTTGATGCCTTGGATGCCGACTTTTTGAGCGCGGGTGATTGCTTGGCGGACGACTCGGCGGAAGGATACGCGCCGTTCTAGTTGCTGAGCGATGTATTCTGCGATCAGTGTGGCATCGGCGTCTACTCGCTGAACTTCGACGACGTTGATGCGAATTTGGCGGTTGCTACCGAGTTGCTGCTGCAAACCGACGCGCAAGGTTTCGATGCCTGCTCCGCCGCGACCTACGACAACGCCTGGTCTGGCGGTGAACACTTCTAGGTCAATTTGATCGGCTTTACGCTCAATTTTGACCGAGGAAATACCCGCATTGTTGAGCGTTTTACGAACGTACTTGCGAATTTTATAGTCTTCTTGCAAGAGTTCTGGATAGTTTTTGGGATCGGCAAACCAGCGAGAGCGGTGCTCTTGGGTAATGCCGAGACGAAAACCAATTGGATGTATTTTTTGGCCCATAATAGTTGATGAGTTAATTGGTAATTGGTAATTGGTAATTGGTAATTGGTAATTGGTGATTACCCATTTTTTTCAACTTTAAGCTGTTTATTACCTATTACGTTTTTCCCTGGTTTAGTTTTCTACGAGCGGAGCTACTACTACGGTAATGTGACAGGTTGGCTTGCGGATTTGGTAGGCGCGACCTTGAGCGCGGGGTCTAAAGCGTTTGAGGACTGGGCCTTGGTCTGCGTAAGCTTGAGAAACTACCAGCTTGGATTTATCCAATCCTGCGTTGTGTTCGGCGTTGGCTACTGCCGAACGCAAAACCTTGACGATTGGTTCGCAGGCGCGGTAGGGCATGAATTCGAGTAAAATCAGCGCTTCTTGGTAGCTTTTGCCGCGAATTTGGTCGAGGACTCGGCGCACTTTGAAGGGGGATGTCCGGATGTAACGGGCGATCGCCTTAATTTCGGATGTGGTATCTATAACCATTTCGATTTTGGTAATTGGTAATTGGTAATTGGGAAAAAGGTAATTGGTAATTGGGAAAAAGTTTGTCCGATTACCTATTACCTGTCACCTAATTCGGCTATCTTTTTGCCTTTTTATCACCACTTTTCGCGTGACCTCTAAAGGTGCGAGTGGGGGAAAATTCTCCGAGTTTGTGACCTACCATTTGGTCGGTGAGGTAGACGGGTACGTGCTGTCTGCCGTTGTGAACGGCGATCGTGTGACCTACCATTTGGGGCAGGATTGTGGAAGAGCGCGACCAAGTTTTAATTACTTGTTTTTGGCCTGCGGCGTTGAGTTTTTCGATTTTTGTCATCAGAGCATCTGCGACAAAAGGCCCTTTTTTTAGCGATCGAGACATGATTTTGGTAATTAATAATTAGCAGTTGGAATTGAATTGGGAAGAAAGTCGAAGGAATAAAAGAGCGCGGAAAACTTTTTTGTTGTTCCTTCTTCCTTCTTCCTTCTTCCTTCTTCCTTCTTCCTTCTTCCTTAACTTTGTCTACCGCCCTTGCCACGCTTGGAAGATTTGCGGCGGCGGCGGACGATTAAAGCGTCGCTGCGCTTGTTTTTGCGTCGAGTTTTTGCACCCAATGCTGGTTTACCCCAAGGAGTGACAGGCCCCGGACGTCCGATGGGAGCTCTGCCTTCGCCACCGCCGTGGGGGTGGTCTACCGGGTTCATTACACTACCGCGAACGGTGGGTCTGCGACCTTTCCAGCGGGTGCGACCTGCTTTGCCGAGGCTGATGTTTCTGGCGTCTGTGTTGCCGACTTGACCAATAGTGGCATAGCAGTCGGCGCGGACTTTACGCTGTTCGCCGGATGGCAGTTTGAGGGTAACGTAGCTACCTTCTTTTGCCATTAGCTGAGCGCTGGAGCCGGCGGAGCGAACGATTTGTCCGCCTTTTCCGGGTACTAGCTCGACGTTGTGGATGCTGGTACCGAGGGGAATATTCTTCAGGGGGAGGGCGTTGCCGATCTCGATCGGCGCGTCTGGACCTGAGACAATTACTGTACCGACGTTTAAGTTGAGCGGGTGCAGGATGTACCGTTTTTCGCCGTCTTTGTAGAACAGGAGGGCGATGCGGGCGTTGCGATTGGGGTCATATTCGATCGCCTTGACGGTAGCGGGAATGCTGTGTTTGTCGCGGCGGAAGTCGATGTCTCTATAAAGCCGTTTGTGACCGCCTCCCCGGTGGCGACAGGTGATGACGCCTCGGTTGTTGCGGCCTTGTTTGGTGTGCTTATTACTGGTTAGAGACTTTTCTGGCTCTGCTTTGGTAATTTCAGCAAAATCCGAGACGGTTTGTTCTCGGGTGCTGGAGGTATAAGGTCGGTAAGAACGGATGCCCATAATCGATTTTAGATTTTAGATTTTAGATTTGGGATGCAAGGACTTGGCGGTTTTGGATTTTAGATTTGGGATTATCAGTTAACTTGGTAACTTTCTGGGTTTGGTATTTTCACCAGTTAACCGCAATCTAAAATCTAAAATCTAAAATCCAAAATTGGCTAAACTTCTGGGAATAGGAGTTTGCGGATCGAGTCTCCGTCGGTCAGAGTTACGGTGGCTCGCTTGTAACAAGGTTTAAAGCCGACGAATTTGCCAACTCTACGCTTTTTACGCGGCGGGTTTTGGGTGTTGACGCCGATGACTTTGACCTTAAATAGTTCTTCGATTGCAGCTTTGATTTGAGGCTTTGTCGCTTTGGGGGCTACGTCGAATGTGAATTGATTTAATTCCATCATTCGGGTAGCTTTCTCGGTGAGAATCGGACGCTGGATCAAATCTGCGTAGTCGCGGGGGTCGATTTTACTCACCGTAAATCTCCTGAATTTTAGCTATGGCTGTAGATGTGACGATAATTTTGTCAGCCGCGAGAACGTCGTAAACATTCAGGGAGGTTGCCAAGATGACGTTTACTAATTCGATGTTGCGTCCTGATAAGTAGACGTTTGGTTGCGGTTCTGGCAAGATTAACAGAACTTTTGTATCGGGTTCGATGCCCCAGCGGGCGATCGCACTCAGCAATTCTTTGCTTTTCGGTCTCGGAAATTGCTCTGCAAATTCTTCAACCACAATGATGTCTTCGGTGCGACTTTGGAATGCTGTCCGCAAAGCGAGACGGCGTTCCTTTTTGTTCATTTTGACTTCAAAGTCTCTCGGTTTTGGTCCGAAGATGACACCGCCGCCCCGCCACAGCGGAGAACGGATTGAACCTGCTCTGGCTCGGCCGGTGCCTTTTTGACGCCAAGGTTTGCGACCGCCGCCTCTGACTTCCGATCGAGTTTTGGTGCAAGCATTTCCTTGACGAGCGTTATTCAGTTGCCGCGTCAATGCTCTGTGAACGATGTGAGACGCATTTTCTTCTTTGGCCACGCGCAGTTCTAAAGTTGTTTCCCCAACTTCTTCGCCTTGCCAATTTCGGACTACACAATTAACCATATCTTTTGTCCTTTGTCTGTTGTTAGTTGTCTGTTGTTAGTTGTCTGTTGTCTGTTGTCTGTCGTCTGTTGTCTGTTCTCAGGTCTTAGTTTTCAGCTCTTAGTTTTCAGCTTTTAGTTCTTAGTTATTGCTTGCTACTAACGGCCAACCACTATCTACTGACTGCTGACTACTGACTACTTACTACTGACTAACGTCCTACTTTTTTCTCAGGCACAACATTGACTAAGGCGCCAGCTTTGCCGGGAACTGCTCCCTTAATTAGCAGTAAATTCTGCTCTGTATCCACCCGGACAATTGTTAGTTTGCGGACGGTGACTTGAACGTTGCCCATACGTCCTGCCATTCTTTTCCCAGGATAAACGCGACCCGGAGTAGTTCCAGGCCCGATCGATCCAGGCTCGCGGTGGTTCTTGGAACCGTGAGACATGGGGCCTCGTTTAAAGTTGTGGCGCTTTTGAAAACCTGCAAAACCTTTACCTATGCTGGTACCGATGACATCTACTATTTGTCCCGGTGTAAAAGTATCTGCTTTTAGTTGTTGACCTAATTCAAATGAACTGGTGTCTTCCAATCGGTATTCCTGCAAGTGGCGCAGTGGATTCGCCCCCGACTTGGCAAGGTGTCCTAGTTCTGGCTTGTTGAGAGCCTTTGGTTTGACTTCGTTGTATCCAACTTGAACGGCACCGTAGCCGTCAGTTTGTTTTGTTTTGATTTGAGTTACTGTACAAGGCCCTGCTTGTATGACGGTGACGGGGATGGCTCTCCCTTCGGCGTCAAACACTTGAGTCATGCCTAGTTTAGTGCCAAGAATGCCTACAGACACGGATTTTCTTCCTTTTATTTACGCAAGAGGTTTCGGATTGCGAAATTTACGTCAATCCGCTTGCTCTTGTGCAGAAACATTTATTTCAGTGTTCCTGCAATTAACTGTTATCAACCAACAGCCTTCCTCGGTGTTTAAAATTTGAGTTTTAAATTTGGGAGCGAGCTTGTGGAAGTCTTGCAAGGGTTGAGATTCGCGGCTTTTTACCGACTCTATCTCCGAGTTTTGTCTCGGTCTTGCTTGTTTGTGCCAGGACTTGAGCAGCAAACTACTCAGTATCCTTTACGGCGACAATTCACAATAGTACATGAAGTGTTTGCCGTTTGTCAAGGGCGCGATGAGAATTTTTCGCCTCAACTTTAGGATTTATAATATTTCCAGCTCGCAAGCAGCGATCGACCAAATTTTGATACAGCAGGAAACACAAATTTATGGGACTGATTACGACGGGATCTGATCTGATTCGGGATTTGGAAAAGTCGGGGTCGCTGGCCCTGTACGTTCCTTTAGAGGGAGGATTTGAGGGGCGCTACCTCCGCCGGCTGAGGGCCGCGGGCTACGGTGGGTACACGATTTCGGCGCGGGGTTTGGGCGATTTGGCGATGTATTTAACGGGGGTTCACGGGGTACGACCGCCGCATTTGGGCAAGAAAACTACTGGCAACGAAGGGGCGGTTGGTTATACATACTACGTGCCACCGATGTTGAAAACTCAATTAGACAATTTGCCACCGAAAGCAAAAGGATTGGTGCTGTGGATTATTGAAGGGCAAATTTTGTCGAGTCAGGAGATTGAGTATTTGACTGTTTTGCCGACGTTAGAACCACGAGTTAAAATAGCAGTGGAGATGGGGGGCGATCGAGCTTTTAGCTGGAAGCCACTTAAAGATGCTTTAGTTGCAGCTTAGATTCTGCTATTTTCGATCGCAAATCTACTAAAAAAACCAGCGAGCAACTAAAGCTCAACAGCTTCTGCTCGCTGGTTTTGATATTTTGGGGAAAAACTTAATTAACAGGAAAAATCTTATGCTTCAGAACCGCGATTATACCATCATTATTGACAAAAGCGGCAGTATGTACACAAAAGACCAGATGGGCGGTAAAAGTCGGTGGGCGCTCATGCAAGAATCGACGATCGCATTGGCGAATAAATGCGAAGAACTCGATCCTGATGGCATAACAGTTTATGTGTTTTCCGGTCGCTTCAAGCGCTACGACAACGTAACATCCGCTAAAGTCGTACAAATTTTCCAAGAAAACGAACCTTCGGGAACTACGAATTTAGGTGCAGTGCTGCAAGACGCTCTGAACAGTTTTTTTGAGCGCAAAGCATCCGGTAAGACCAAGCAAAATGGGGAAACAATATTAGTGGTGACGGACGGGGAACCGGACGATCGCAAAGAAGTGATGAAAATGATTATAGAGGCTTCCCGGAAGCTCGATCGAGATGAAGAGTTGGCGATTTCTTTCATTCAAGTAGGGAATGCGCCGGAAGCTACTAAGTTTCTTAAGATATTGGATGACGAACTACAAAGCGCCGGGGCTAAATTCGATATCGTTGATACTGTCACGATGGATGATATTGAAGGAATGACCCTGACAGAGGTATTGCTGAATGCAATAACTGATTGAGGAGGCGGGCGAAGTTTCCGTGATTATATTGGGGCCAGTTGGGCCAGCAGCATTTTTTAGGGGGTTTAAGTTATGGAATCGATCGAGCGCCTGTTAGGTGAACTTAAGGCAGAGTATCAAGCATCTCAAAAAATTGCTGAGTTGAAAAGTCAGACACCGGTGCAAGCACAAGCGCCTATGCCACAAGCTGCAGTACCGTCAAATCAAACATTTAAAACATCCGATATAAATTTGTATGCTAGTCCTTCGGAGAAGGATTTAGCTCAAATTAAGGCTGAGTACGAATCGCAAAATAAAGCTCAGGAAGTGGCTTCACAGCAACCGCTTAAGGCTGAGTACGAAGCGCAAAATCAAGCTCAGGAATTAGCTTCACAGCAACCGCAGCCAGCAGAAAAAGTCGCGGGGGCGCAGTTGGAGGTACAAACGCACAGACAGAAAGTTAGGCAAGCTCAGGTTTGGCTGAAAAAGTTGGATAAAAATTCCGATGAGGGATATTGGTTCGATCAGTTTGCTTTTAAGTATTCTTCGAGGATAGATGCGGCTATCGACTATTTGCAAGCGGTGAATGAGTTTGATTGATTGAACTACACGGTATTCACAATTGGTCAGGCCGTTTTTGGTTAATTGCCCTCTCTATTTGTTGTAAGGAGATGGCAGTGCTGTGTCTTTGCAAGACGTACAATAAATATCCTTTGTATCACGCGGGATTTAGGATACGGCAGTGCCGTATCCTACAAGTGGCCAGCAAATAAATATCATTTATAGCGACACAGCACTGTTATTTCCTGTGGCTGCGACAACCACGGAGAGGATTGATCCTATACTAAATTTTTGGTCACAGATGTAGGATGCAACAAAAACAAAGCTGCCTTTTTTGCTGTATCTTCAGATAGCTGAATTTGTTTTAACTCAACAATACCTTCACTGATAAAAGTATCTCTCAAAGCAGCTTTTTCTCCGCTGTTAAAAGTCGTTTCGTAAAACACTTCTCTAATTCCAGCCGCAATAACTAATTTCAAACAATAGATGCAGGGTTCTAAAGTGACGTAAATACTAGCCCCAGCAGTAGATATACCATGTTTAGCAGCTTTGGCGATCGCATTTGCTTCCGCGTGAACCGCCCTTGAGGGCAAAGTTTTGCTGGCGTCGCAACTACTCAAACCAGGATAGCAAAAGCCTTGAGTAGTACAGTGTGCCGAACCTGACGGCGAACCGTTGTAACCCGTTGCTAAAACTTGCCTGTTTTTAGTTATCACCGCGCCTACAGGAAAAGCCAGACAAGTCGAGCGAGTAGCGGCCAATTTTGCTAACATTAAGAAGTATTCGTCCCAATTCGGTCTTTCTTCTTCTAGATTCATTTTCTATCCTGAATGTATTGGTTGCTGGTTTTCAGACACTCGGCCGCCTTTTGCAATTCTATTCCCAAATAACCAATATGCTCGGGTTGGATAGCAGGGGAAGCCGCACAAATTTCTCGCACTAACTTGAGAGGGTTTTTTCCAGAATAACAGGTGACAACTTCGCCGCTGCCCGGGGTGGTTTGCGTGACAACTATTTGATTGTCGGCTACTTCAACTAAAAAATTGCCTGCTGCATCGAAAAAGTCTCGATCTTCGCAGATTTTAGCATATTGGGTTTGAATGAGTCGATCGGCATTTTCAAAGGTATCGTCATACAAGTGAGCAGATTGACTCAGCGTTACCAAGGGGCCCATCGTCAAATTATAATCGGAACGCCTCGCAATTTCATCTCGAATGTGCTGCTGCAAAGCCCGCAAACCCATTGCATTTGCCGGCCAAGCCGCAAACATATCGTTACTGCGGAGAGTTGCGGTTAGCGATATTTCACCGTCAACAACTCGCACCCAAATGTGATTTAAACAAGGACTGCCACTGTGCTGGTGGTCGGATGAACCGTCAGGTCTTCTGTTAACATTTCCGCCCGCATCCCACAGACTAATTACAGCACTTGCTGCGTCAATTTCCTTAATTAGTTTGGCAATAACTTCTTCAATTTGATCTCGTCCAAACCATGACCGCATCCGCTGTGCGTAGGTATATTTAATGCCTTCGCTATATGGGGCATCTTCCAGCATTTGCGGTTTGTACTGTTCGAGGAAATCACGGTCTATTGGTAAGTAATTCGGTTCGGGAAAATAGAACTCCGCAGGTTCATCTGTAATCACTGCCATTAAGTCGATTAATTCTTGCCACTGTCCGTCGTAACCAGTCGGCCGTAAGGTGCCGGTGGTCTTAATTCGGTGGATGATTTTTACCCAAGTTTCGGCGATAGTTTTGCCTTCGATTCTGTGTCCGTATTTCTGGCCGGGAAGTACAGTCGGGACGATTTCAACTAATGGAAAAGTTACGGTTTCTCCCCAAGGTTCAACCACTGCTTTTTCGGAAAAAGACTTGACAAAATTCACTGTTTCTGCTATATTTATGGCTTCTTTCCATTCGATGGAATGACGCAATAGTTCTAAGGCTTCTGCTGCTATTTCAATATCAATGTAGCCAAATATTGAAGATTTAATTAACCAGCAATCTCTACCAGTATCGCTTTTGCCGGCTTCAAAGCCGTTGCGAAAAAAGTCGATCAAGCACGCTGCGGCACCGGAGTTGCGGTCTTCTTTGGTAGCGTTGAGAATTACTAAAAAGCGGACGTGGGGATTGCACAGCAAGTTTCTAATTAAGAAGTTGATACCGCGAGTAGGAGAGTATAGTTGTCCGATGACAGCAAATTCATTGGGTTGTAATTTTTTGCCGATCGCACTTTTTACTGTCCAGCCGCTGACAATGGCTGTTTGCCCCGTTCCGCAAATTAATTGATTTGGCTTGTATAGGGGTTTGTACTCAAATTTATTGACGAGATTTGTGGCTGTCATGGTTTACCGTTTTTTGCACCGCGTACTACTATATCAATAGTTTGGATGGTTTGAAGGGGCTATATCAATCATCTTTATGCCACCGCTGCAAAGATTTGTTATACTGCGTCAACGCAAATCTTTGCCTGAATGTCTTTTACCGCGATCGCCTTCAGCGGAATTGAAATCACAAACTCTGTACCTTCACCTAAAGTTGAGTTGACTTCTAAAGTTCCAGAGTGTTTCTGGACTACGATTTGATGAGCGATCGCCAATCCTAGGCCTGTTCCTTGCCCCACGCCTTTAGTGGTAAACAGATGCTCAAATATTTTTGGCTTCACCGCATCCGTCATCCCAATCCCATTATCCTGAATTCGGATCACTACCTGAGATTCCGACAATTGGGTTTTGACAGTAATCTGGTTGGGTTTGGCTTTGATCTGAGCAAAACTGCGTCCTTGATTTGATTCCTCAAGGGCATCGATCGCATTTGCCAGCACATTCATAAATACCTGATTCAATTGTCCGGCAAAGCATTCTACCTCTGGCAGATCGCCATAGTCTGTGATGACTTGAATTTCCGGGCGACATTCGTTGGCTTTGAGGCGATGCTTGAGAATCAACAGCGTGCTGTCAATGCCGTCGTGGATATTGCAAGTAATTGGGAGTTCGCAATCCGAACGCGAGAAGGTTCTTAAACTGGTGCTAATTGTGCGAATGCGATCGACTCCTTCTTGCATCGAATCGATTAATTTGGGTAGATCCTCTTGTAAGTATTCCAAGTCTATTTCCTCCACGAATGCCTGAAGCGTGCTACTTGGATAAGGGAGTTCTTTTTGGTAGAGAGCGATCAGTTTAAAGAGGTCTTTAATATAGTCCTGAGCAGGATTCAGATTGCCCGCAATAAAGCCAAGCGGGTTATTAATCTCGTGCGCGACACCCGCCACTAAATTGCCCAAAGCAGACATCTTTTCGGTGTGGACTAAGTGACACTGAGACTGTTGCAGTTGTGTGAAGGCGGCTTCTAAATCAGCCGTTTGCTCAGCTACACGCTGTTCGAGATTTTTCGTTAACTGCCGTAGCTGCAAATGAGTTTTTATCCGTGCTAGCATCTCCTTTTCTTGAAAGGGTTTTGTGATGTAGTCCACAGCACCCAAGTCAAATCCTTTCTCCTTACTATCGGCATCGGAGACAGCGGTCATAAAAATGATCGGAATGCTGGCTGTCCTGGGATCTGCCTTCAGACGTTGGCAGGTTTCAAAGCCGTCAATTCCTGGCATTTGAACATCGAGCAAGATCAGATCGGGAGGATAAACTTGGACTCGCTTTAGAGCGCGATCGCCGTTGATTGCGGTTGCTACTTCGTACCCCGCATCACTTAAGGTTTCACAAACCACTTCTAAGTTTGCAGGGGTATCATCCACCACCAGAATTAATTCAGGACTAGACATCGGCTTTTTTCTCTGTGAGGTGTTGTTGTAGCAACTCTTCAATTTCTTCGTCTTTAAATTGCTTGGCAAGCTGAAGAATTTGTGATGCAAAATCAGCGTAGCGAGGGTTAGAGTGAGCAAGATGCTCTGTGTGTTCTCGTAGCCGTTTTAAGTTGCCTTGCTCTGCCAGTTGTAGTAACGCCCTTAACTCTAAAGTCGAAGGAATAATCCCTTCAGGCTTATCTAATGCAGTCGTTAGAGTGGATGCCCCAGAGTCGTTTGAGGCTGTCATTTCATATTTCCACTTTAATTCCAAATGAGTGGCTAAGAGGTTAAATAATTCACTGACTTCCACTGGCTTGGCCAGGAAATCATTTCCCCCTGCATCTAAACTCATCTGTTGATAGGCTTGTGATACTGATGCAGAAGAGACAAGGATCTTCTGGTGTTGCAACTCATTTGCACTGCGAACCTGTTTGAGCAGTTCAAAGCCATCCATGACTGGCATGGCCAAGTCTGTAATCACTAAGTCAGGTTGAGACTGTCGTATTTTTTCCAATCCTTCTTGTCCATTTTCGGCCTCAGTAAGTTGGAATCCTAGTGGATATAACAAGTTGACGAGAACGGCTCGGTTTTCCCAACGATCGTCTACAACAAGAATGCTGCGTCGTTGTCCTTCGTAACCAATAATTTGTTTTCCTGTTGTGAGAGAGTTTTGCTCGGCCCAATCGGTGGCGATCGCCATTTCCACCTCAAAAAAGAACTCACTGCCGACTCCGGGTTGGCTCTTAACTTGGATTTTTCCGTTCATAAGTTGGACAATCCTTTGGCTGATCGCCAATCCTAAACCCGTACCCTCTACTTGGCGCTGGCGATCGCCCACTTGTTCAAAAGCCTGAAAAATTTTATCCAAATGATCGGGCGCAATTCCTACGCCCGTATCCTCAACTTGAAATTTGAAAGAGTGAGTGGACGGATTGGGATGATTCTCAACTACGGCAACCTTGAGCGTGACACAACCTTTGTCGGTGAATTTAATCGCATTTCCCACCAAGTTGAGTAACACCTGACGCAGCCGTTTTTCATCGGCAAAAATCCCTTCAGGCAACTGCGGATCGGGCTGGTAAAAGAAGTTAATGCCTTTTTGGTCGGCACGAATGCCGCAGATTTCAGCGACACCTTGGAGGAATGAGGGAAAGTGAATCCCTTTAGGTGTGAGTTCTAATTTGCCGGCTTCAATTTTGGACAAGTCCAACACATCGTTAATCAGCGTCAGCAAATGAGAACCACACTGGTGAATGATTTCTACCCCATGACGTTCTTTCGCTGGCAATGCGCTGCTGCGGTTGAGGATTTGAGCATAGCCCAAAATACCGTTGAGAGGAGTGCGAAGTTCGTGGCTCATGTTGGCGAGAAATTCGCTTTTTGCTTTGTTGGCATTGTCTGCAGCTTCCTTTGCATACTTGAGTTCGGCGGTGCGTTTTTCAACTCGCTGTTCAAGCTGCTGGTTAGTTTGCTCTAGGGCGGTGAAGGAATCGCGCAACTGCTGCGCCATTCGGTTAAAAGATTGAGCCAGTACACCCAGTTCTTTAACGCCAGAGGTTTCGACGTTTTGGTCGAGTTTTCCTTCGGCGATCGCTTCCGATGCGTGACTCAGCAGCAAAATGGGTCGAGCAATCCAGCGCGAGGTGTAGATACCCAAAACGGTTGCCAGTCCTAATGCGCCTAAACACAGCCAAATCGTGTTGACTGTATTGGCATTAATTCGTCCCATGAAATCTGATTCCGGCATGGCGACGACTACGAGCCAGTCCAATCCCCATTCGTCCTGCCAGGGAGTTACTTGAACAAACTCCCGTTCACCCTGGATCTCAAAGTCTAGGCGCTGGATGGTTTGAATGGTTTTCAGATCGCCGAAGCGATCGCCGAGATACTTGGACGTGGCTTGAATTAGGGCGTCCTTACTCTCAAAGCCCCGCAGTCGCTGAGGTTTGCCGTTGGTCACTGAAAACACCGGCGCATCGCTAGAGCTGGCAACGATTAATCCGTTGCGCTCTAGAATGAATACCTTGCTGGATTGACTAACCTTAATTTCACGTAAAAAGTCACTAATTTGCGAAAGGCGCTGCTCGACCCCCACGCTGCCCATCAACTGACCATTCTTGTCATAGATGGGGCGACTCGTGGCGATCGACAACGGGTAGTTATTAGTCTCCCATTGATATATCTCGCTCCACCCGGGCTTGCCCGTCTCGACACCTTTGGCGTACCAGCCTTCTTTCTGGAACTGATACGCTTTGGTGATTTCAAACATTTTAGTTGGCTGGCTTTGGTCATTCGTAATGTAGTTGTACAAATCAGGATTGCCGTACCGCTTCGGTAGCACCAGGCTAATGTCAGGATTGCCGTGGTTCGGAATGGTTGACTCGCGGTAATATCCCGAAGCGATAAAGTCCCCCGTTTTAGACCCGTAAAGGATATAGCCAACTTTGTAGGTTTTTACCTGCTTTGCAAAGAATTGAGCCAGGCGATCGGCATCCTGTAAGTTCAGCAATCCCAGGTCAATTTGCTCGCCGTTGATTTGCGTCAAATAGCGGGTTGCAGCGGCATAGCTGTCGAGGTGCTGATCCACACGGTTACTCACCTCCGTTTGTAAGTTAGTCGCTAGTTCATTCACTGCTTTTTGTCCATTTCGCAGCGACAGATACCCTGTTAATCCTACGGCCGCGAAGATTTGCAGGATGAATGGAACAACCAGACCAGTTCGCAGGGGAACCTTACTAAAGCCTTTAGGCGCAGCAATTGTGGACTTCGACAGCATAGCGTTCAAAACAGTAAAGATAGGGTACAGGCCTGAGAGTTCCCAAACTTGGTTTAGAGGCACCAGATTTTATCTGCAATAAACAGGAAAAATATCGGCTTCGGTTGGACTTCTAAAAAAGCATTGCGGTTCAAGTTTTATAGCGTCAAATCCCGCACCACTTGGTAGCGGAAATCGACACCAACGCTAACAATTAATGTCCTACCTCCAACGACCAGTCGCATTAGCAAGTTGCGAGTCACTTTCTCTTTTTCACGGAGAGCAACAATGGCTGAGTTAGATGTGGCGTTGGTTGGTGGAGTGGCAGGGAGGCTGTTATCACCTCGGATCTGTTAACAGACTGTTGTATTTAGTAGATCGGGCGATCGTTCTGGCTCAAATTTAAAGGCGATCG
Source organism: Microcoleus sp. Pol11C2 (assembly GCF_036701505.1). Taxonomy (NCBI): domain Bacteria; kingdom Bacillati; phylum Cyanobacteriota; class Cyanophyceae; order Oscillatoriales; family Microcoleaceae; genus Microcoleus; species Microcoleus sp. Pol11C2. The sequence continues at coordinate 7,275 of NZ_JAUBQX010000040.1, read as the reverse complement.
CACACACTCCACCAAAAATATCTCAACCCCATTACAATCGAAGACTACCGCTTATAGAATCAACTTGACATCTTTTGGGCGAGGGGAGCATCTCATATTTGTAAAAACACTTCTTCTGGCTCCTTCTTTCTTCCTCCTTCTTCCTCTTTCCTCCTGTCTCCTGCCTCCTGCCTCCAATGGCTCCTTCTTTCTTCCTCTTTCCTCGCAGCCTCGCGCCTGACAGTCTGTGGCCTCCAAACTCCAATTTCTAGCTTGGCTGCAACAGTGGGATGCTCCCGGGGCTATCGAGTAAAATGGACAAAAAGAGGTAAATTTAATCAGATTGGGGTTTAAAATGGGTTATTCCAGCGATGTCAGCGACAAAGAGTGGGAAATTATTGAGCCCTTACTGTTCCAAAAGAAGAAAACCCAACCTCCGGTGTGGACTTGCGCGGCCAATCCTTTTCGGGGATATTTTATCAACTCAAGAACGGTTGTAATTCGTCAGACTTTCCCAGAGCTCTACCACAATATTCTACTATCTTCTGGCATTACCTAAATTGGTGTGAGGACTGTGTACTTGATCGGATTATGACCGAGTTACATAGTAAGCTGCGCTAACAAGTCCAAAAAAACCGCAGTGGACCACCCTAATAATGATTGACTCACTCATGCGAGAAAAACACGCTTCTACGCTAGTGAGGAGTCTAAAGGGTTTTGTTTCTACAAATGCACCCTTTAACATCAAAAGACATCTAGCTGTCGATATACTTGGCTTTCCCTTATTTACCCACTGTACCAAAGCTAGCTTATCTGATGATCTGCAAGCTGATTGAAATTCTTTCTCAAAACATCGATTACTTCACATCTCAACCTGCCGAACTTCCCAAAACTACCATCTTGTTAGACAACGGGTACCACCCTGAGAAACGCAACTCTTGCCTTGGAGGAGATTTCTCCTCAGATTATGGCTAAGATTAAATTTGAACTCGCAGCCCCGCCATCAAAAGCCGAAAAGTACGCTAAACGGCAATCTGAATTTGTGCCCTCGGCGGCTAGATGGGGGAAGAGAAGGTTCCAACGCTTGGGTGGAAAGATGCAAAAGCTGGCGTCAAAAACTTTGATCGCACACTCGCTCGTTCAAATGCCAAACTCAAGCTTTGCTTTATCAGACTGATGCTTAGAAGACGAGCCACCGCGTAAAAAGATCTCAAATGGGTTCTATAGATTAGCGGGATTTGCCGATCGCACTCAGCTTGAGTCTGTCCCAAATTTGTCGCTGCTGAGTTTACCGGGAAAACTGGTTGCAGGCAAACTGCCACAGGTACTCTGAACAAAAAAATTATCCAAAAAATAAAAAAGTGCGATCGACCGCGTTAGCAATTGCCGATAATTAGCGGCGCACTTATTTTGCACTCTCGGGCTGGTTGCCGTTTGATGCGTAGATACCATGCCATCAAACCCAACATTTCTCCGAGACACTGGGTTTACGAGGCCTTGTCCTAATTAAGATACAATAAGAACCACAAAGAAATTGCGATCGACATTATTTGACATTCAAGCTATGCAATCTACAACTCAGTCCGAGACAGAACTGGCGATGGACGCTCCCAAACACGGATTGCCCGTTACAATCATTACAGGATTTCTCGGCAGCGGCAAAACAACCCTGCTCAACCACATCCTGACCAATCAGCAGGGTTTGAAAACAGCAGTTTTGGTAAATGAATTTGGCGAAATCGGCATCGACAACGAACTGATTGTCACCACCGACGACAACATGGTTGAGCTGAACAACGGCTGCATCTGCTGCACAATTAATGAAGATTTAGTTAATGCAGTTTACAAAGTTCTGGAACGTCAAGAAAATCTCGATTATCTGGTAGTCGAAACAACCGGACTCGCCGACCCGCTGCCAGTAGCGATGACTTTTTTAGGCACAGAACTGCGCGACCTAACTCGTCTCGATTCGATAGTGACCGTAGTAGACGCAGCTAACTACAGCTTAGATTTGTTCAACTCTCAAGCAGCTTACAGTCAAATAGCTTACGGCGATATAATTATCCTCAACAAAACAGATTTGGTTGAAGAAGCAGATTTAGATTTGTTAGAAGTTAAGATTCGCGATGTCAAAGAAGGTGCTCGAATTCTGCGAACAGTAAAATCGCAAGTTCCCCTGCCGCTAGTCCTCAGCGTCGGATTGTTTGAATCGGACAAATATTTCCAATCGGAAAAAACTGCTAGCAGTCACGACCATCACAACCATCACGACCATCACGACCATCACGACCACAGCCATCACGACCACAGCCATCACGACCATCACGACCACAGCCATCACGACCACTCCGACCATTTAGAAAATGACGGATTTACCTCAATTTCTTTCCAAAGCGACAAGCCGTTTTCTCTGAGAAAATTTCAATATTTCTTAGACAAACAACTGCCAACAAATGTGTTTCGCGCGAAAGGGATTATGTGGTTTGAAGAAAGTCCCAAACGGCATATTTTTCACTTGAGCGGTAAGCGATTTTCAATGGATGACGACGAGTGGAAAGGCGATCGCAAAAACCAGCTTGTTCTCATTGGTCAGGGTTTGGATACCGAGACTTTACGATCGCAACTCGAAAACTGTCTTTGTATGCCTTCAACCAATCGCGGCAAAGGTTTTGGGAAAAACTAAAGATTGAAAATTAAACAGAACAGACGTGCGCTGGCTAGAAACCCGGTTTTTTCGTCGAGACTTCGCGGTTAAAACCAAGATTTATCCGAGAAACCGGGTTTTTTTTCATAATTCCTCTTAAAAAGGGAAGTTTACCTTTTGATTTTTAGTTTTAAATTTAAGAATTTCTAATTTCCAATGCGAGTCATCATCCAGCGAGTCAAATCATCTCAAGTCGAAATAGACGGTCAAATTGTCGGCCAAATTGGCTGCGGACTTAACTTGCTTGTAGGTATTGCAGACACCGACACCGAAGCAGAACTCGATTGGATGGCTCGCAAATGTATGGAATTGCGTTTGTTTCCCGACTCGGCAACGGATACCGGGCGCTGGGACAAGTCCGTACAAGACATCGGCGGCGAGTTGCTGGTTGTGAGTCAGTTTACGCTCTACGGGGACTGCCGCAAAGGTCGGCGACCTTCCTTTGACAAAGCAGCGGCTCCTGAAAGAGCGGAAATTTTTTATGATAAATTTGTCGAAAAGTTGCGCCAGAGCGGCTTAAAAGTCGAAACAGGCTTGTTTGGAGCGAAGATGCAAGTCTCGATCGAGAATGACGGACCGGTGACTTTGGTATTAGAGAAAGAATCTGGGTGAATTGTTTGCCAACAAAGCTCTCTGTGCTTCTTTCTTATTCCTTCTTCCTTCTTGGATAAGATCAAATTTCCAGATTAACCGGGTTTCCGAATTACTGTGCCGTAGCTTCAGAATACATTGCAGTTAGCTACACTCTGCCGAGTCTCGATTCCACAATCTCTAACGGCCAAAACCGCCTCAAATAGCCAGTTATTAGATTGTCCACTCAGCGGCCTGGCAGCACCCTCAATTTTCCTCGCGATCGCCCTACCCGACTAACAGCTCAGAATGCTTGTACAGTAAGGCTTTAACGGCAATAAAACCAATCTTCCACAGCCAGCGCTTAGAATCAGATTCAGCAGCCAAAAACTGTTGGATGAGAGAGTGGAACACTGGCATCACTGCGGTTATCTCTACTTCCGTAACATTCAATGTATAGAGAGTTGAATCAGCACAGCAAGCGAAACTGCCAGCAACTGCCACCTCACTCTCTGACAAATGTCCTCGCACACCCGCTGTGCCCTACCAGCCTATAAACGCCATGACTCTCAAAACTGCCACCAACACCGTCAACTGCAACACCGCTTCTGACATCAACAGCATTCCGGCTGCATCCAGCGAACAAACCGCCGAAATCAATTCTCTTCCAAGCATCGATATCCTCGCTTTGGCTAACTTCGCCCTCAAAGAATTGCAAGCGGAAATGAAAACTTCCAGCCGCAGCGCTCAAGCAGTGGCGATGCGGATTGCTAAGGAAGTCGAACGGATTTGCCAAAAAAGCGATCGCATCCAAATTTCCGGCGAAGTTGAAGCTTGGCAAATCACCTTGGCCGAGCACAGGTTGCAAAAAATCCTGCAATACTACCACCTCGGTTCCAAACAAGGCCGCGTCGAACTGCACTCCCACCTCGCGGCTATGATTTATCGCCATGTTGCTTCTTTCCGATCGAACTTGAACTTCCAAGCTCGCTACAACATGATTGAAGACTTTTTGCAAGGCTTTTACATCGAATCTCTGCGAGCTTTCCGCCGCGAACACCAACTCGATGCCACCTACCAGCCCCGCACGCAGTTAGAATTAGCTGAGTACATGGCTTTCACCGAACACTACGCCAAGCGCCAAATTGGTTTGCCCGGCCGCAACCGCCAACGCCTGATCGTGTTGCGCGCTCAAGGATTTGCCAAGGGTCAACCTCCTGAAACTGCGATCGACATTGAAATGGCTGTAGAATCCGGCAAGGGAGAAGAAGCGGAAATGTACAGCCGCTCTCCGGCGCTGCAACAAGTGCGTGAGCAAATGGTATCGGAAACTGTCGATCCGGCTGATGCTGTGCTGCGTGATCGAGTAGTCTCGGAATTGATCGCCTATCTGGAAGCCCAAAATCAGCCAGAATGCGTAAATTACTTAACTTTAAAATTGCAAGACCTTTCGGCTTCGGAAATTGACCGCGTGCTCGGTTTGTCTTCCCGGCAGCGCGACTACTTGCAACAGCGGTTTAAGTACCACGTCGAAAAATTTGCCCGCACTCAAAATTGGAAACTCGTTCACGAATGGCTGGGCGCTGATGTCGATCAAAAGCTGGGAATGACTTCGGACAAATGGGAAGCATTTCGCGCTCAACTTGCGCCCGAAATGCAGCAACTGTTAGAAATGAAGCGGAATCAAGAAAGCGACAAGGCGATCGCCACCGCGCTCAAATGCACTCCCAAACAAGTCCAAAAACGCTGGGCGCAACTGTTGGAGCTGGCTAGCCAGACTCGCAACAGCAGCCAAGCTTAATTGGTGCTCAAATATGAATGCAACTGTTTTCTTGAGACTGGAAAATGCGATCGGGTGCGGCATCTGCACAGGAATGCCCGCCCCGGCGTCCGCTCTCAAATCAACAAGCGCTGCTACTAATTTATCGCCGCTTTTTGGCAAATTCAATTTATTAAAACAACATTACTTTTTTTAATATTTTTCCTTCCCCGGTTAGGCCGGGGAATTTGTTTTTATTAGTCATTAGTCATTAGTCATCAGTTATGGAAAATTTCTTGCTAAAGAGGCAGGATTGCATCATATATTTATAATGATATTTAAACATAGGGAGTAACATAATCAAAGCAAAGTTGTTCAAAGTTCAAATTGTGAAACTTGAGGATGCCGAAGTTGGAGAAAAGATGAAAATTCATCTATCCCAAGAGATAAAAAAATTAAAATTCATATACTCATCGTATTATTCTGTTTCATTTAATCCTTCATAAGAAGGAAGCCTCAAAGTTGAGTTTTATCTAAAATGGGGGCATAAGTTGATGTAGATAGAAACGGAAGGACTCCTATGTTACTTTACAAAATTGAAGATTTTAATCCCAACTACCGCGAAGCTGCTTTTAATGGCGAAGATATCAAAGGTCTGGATATCTATGCTGGAAATACAGATGAGAAGATTGGCTCCATCGATACCGCGCTAGTTGATGAGACAGGGCGTTTCCGATATTTTGTGGTTGACACGGGTTTCTGGATATTTGGCAAAAAGGTATTAGTTCCAGTTGCTCTTTGTCGAGTGGATATTGGTGCAGAACGCATCTACGCGACGGGTTTGAGGAGTAAAGACCAAGCAGAAACACTACCCAGGTATGAGGATGGGATGGTAGTTGATTACGATTATGAAGAACAAGTGCGGGGTGTTTATCGTACTCTAACTGTAGAAGGGTCTGCACCTGTAGAAGCATCCTTGCCTTTAGAGGCATCTGCACCAGTTTCTATGCCACGTTCAGTCTCTAACCAAGCTAGGGGTGCTGGTTATGACCGCAACACCTACACTTACGAACAAGAGCCTCAATTGTATCAGATGAACGAGCGCGAGCATCACAAATTCCGACTCTACGAAGAACGACTGGTTGCAGATAAAAGCCGTCACAAAACTGGCGAGGTAGCAATTGGCAAGCGAGTAGAAACCGACACGGCACGAGTTTCAATTCCCACAGAAAAAGAGCGAGTTGTAATTGAGAGTATGACTCCCACAAACGCAGGTGCGCCCGTAAATCGGGATACTCCTTTCAAGCAGGAAAAGGTGATGCGTATGGAAGTTTACGAAGAAACTGCTGATCTCAAAAAAGAAGCTTTCGTGCGCGAAGAAGTTAACATCAGGAAAGAAGTTGAAACGGAGATTGTTGAAGCAACGGAAACACTGCGCCGTGAAGAGTTGGACGTGAAGAGGGAAGGGCGTTAGAGTGCGAATGAATTAAACAAGGGTTTGTAGTTAATTGCGCTGTCTTCGCCCACATGAGCTGGGTCAGCTAAAAAGCTGGCAAGATACTTTGTTTTTAGGAGGGTTTGGTCCTATCGGTGGGGCAGCGATTTTCTATGCCATGCTGGCGCTACGTAAAACCGGATTAGAGTCAGCTTGGGTCATTAGTAGCCTAATTATTTGCGCGTCAATAATCGCCCACGGCTTTACTGCTGTGCCGTTGGCGAAAGCTTATGCTAAAATGCAGCGTAAAAGACAACTTCTAATGATTTGGTAGGTAGATGAAGACCCCCAACCTGGCAGAAAAACAAGCCATAGAACAAGAGCAAAGCGAGATTTTCCAACAGCTAGAAGATTGGCTGGAAGCTCCCATGCTGGTGCTGGCCTTTGTGTGGCTAGCCCTCTTTACTATTGAATTAATTTGGGGATTAAGCCCAGTGCTAGAAGTCGTTAGCACTACTATTTGGATTATCTTTATTGCAGATTTTCTAGTTAAATTTGCCTTGGCTCCCCGCAAAATTTCCTATATCAAAAGCCATTGGATAACGGCTTTGTCTCTGCTGTTGCCTGCTTTGCGTACCTTGAGGATTGTACGAGTTGTGCGAGCATTCAAAACAGCACGGGCTGTGCGAAGTTTGCAGTTGTTGCGAGTTATGACTGGTACGAATCGAGGGATGCGGGCATTAGCTGCGAGTGTTATACCAATTTAATATGAAGCTGCATAGAATAGGGCTTCAAGAATAAAATTGTAAGATGACAACGAACAGATTT
>NZ_JAUBQX010000039.1:0-61448 GCF_036701505.1 Microcoleus sp. Pol11C2 | reverse complement strand
CAAATCTGTTCGTTGTCATCTTACAATTTTATTCTTGAAGCCCTATTCTATGCAGCTTCATATTAAATTGGTATTAGACGTTCATCCACTTTGCCAATAAAAGCATCTTCTTGAGTAATGTAAACAGTTCCCATTGTGAAATCTCCTATTTGCAGGTTAACTTGCTTCTTGATAGCGGTTGACTTTTGCCGCAGCTTGGGGCAGACATTGGGGAAAAAGACTGCATCCCTTACACCGAGCGGTGTAAACTGGTAAAGGGATATTTCCCGATCGCCAAAGAGCACCGATTTTTTCAATAGTTGCGATCGCATCCTGTCTCAAACCCTCAGAAATCTCGACTAATTGCCGCTGATGCGACTGCGCGTAATACACATATCCAGTCGCAATAGTTTTCCCCGTCATCTCCTCCAAACAAAGCGCTTGGGCGCAAACTTGCAACTCGTCGTTATCCCATTCCCCCTTGCGTCCGCGCTTGTATTCCACCGGATAAATCTCACCCTCAGCCGCCTCAATCAAATCCGATTTCCCAATCAGTTTGTAGCGCTCAGATTTCAGCCAAATCGCCCGAACCTGCCAAGTTTCATCGCGGTTTATCTCGCCCATCGTGTGAACGCGATCGTGCAAACTTGTCCCTTCAATGGTATACTGATTATCGGTGAATTCTCCCGCGCAAGACATCCGCCAGCAGCGGTGAGGACAGTAAGAATACTGGTTGAGAGATGCGATCGAAATGTAATCAAAATCGTTCATAATTTTGATGTTTGGTAGGAGATTAGTAATTGGAATTAGCAACAGGCTTTCGGGCCTGTTCCACAAGAGTTTAGTGTGATTGTGGGGTGGGCATCTTGCCCGCCCTGGAATTCCGGCATCTTGCCCGCCCTCAAAATCCGTTTAACTCTTATTAACAACAATCCGCCGAGTCATTCCCATACCCATCGGAGTTTTCCTCCCCACCCCGCAGTAAACAGCAAAATCCGCCAAAGCGTTAATTTGCTTAATCACTAAAGGCTCCACATCTCCCAAAATCCGATAACTAACCTCCCCAACCATGCCGACAAAATCGCTTTGATAGTTAGTCAGTCTTTCACTTCGGATATTGACAAATGTCGAAAAAAGTGCATCGAATGACTGATCGGGAATTGCGATCGGGCTGTACTTATTCCACCGACTGAGGAGACTGTTAAAAACGCAGTCTCTAGTAGGAATCACCGAATCAAATTTTCCCTGTCGAAAGGTAGTAGGAGTTGCAAAACTGAAGGCAATTAAGCGATTAGTTTCCGAAGCGCGATCGTACAATTGAGAGTAATCGCAAGCATTAGCCCAAGGCTGATCTACTTGGGGCGTTCCCAGAATCTTAGTAATCATCAAATCCGCCGGGCCCAAATGCCACGGCTTCGAGGGATTTAGATTCAGCCAAAGATTAGTTAATTTGCCGAATAGAGTGTCATCAAGCAGAGTAATCCGCCACCAACAGAGGGTATGTTCTGGAATCGGTTCTGTATGTTCCCATTGCAGGAAATGGTGTTTTTTGAAAGGGCATTTTTTAGTTTGCAAAGGGCTGAGGGTGAAGGATTTTTGGGCGGTGGCATCGTGGAGGCGATCGCCGAGTTTTTTGTCAACAGAGCTCACGAGGGTGAGGAAGAGGGCGTGCAGGTGTCTTCCGGTGAGGTATCCGGGGGGAATTGGGGCCAGGGGGAGGATGTTGAGGATGAGGCTGTGCGGCATATTGGTTGTGGTTGTGAGAAGTTGGTTGTGTTTAGTAGGGTGCGATCGCTGTTAAGTCGTCTCCTCTAATGCCTTGGTGTATGTAATAATTACTGATTTTTTCTGACCCGTGTTGCCATACTGATATAATAATTTTTCATCAAACCCATTTGTTCTCAGCTTGATGAAAACTCCCGGCAGTTCTACAAAACCTAGTTCTGGGTTATAGGAATATTCGGGATTGGCATCTGGCATAAATGCACCATCATTGGTTTGATTTATTTTGATGACAATTTCTTTTTGATAGGCAAAGCCCCAGCGTAAACCGCGCATTTCCCAGGATGTATTTTCTTGGTCATAGTAGCGTTCGCAAACATGAGTATTGGCATACTGATTGATATTGTCTTTTTTGATGGTTAAACGGTCAATTGGCACTGTCACTTGAGGCATATTTTCAATTTGGTTGCCATGAGTTCCATCGTCATAAACTAATGTTGCGGATGGTGTCCAACTCCGAGTAACGACTAGCCCTTTTTCGTGAGCGGGTTGACAAGTTAAGTCAGCACTGTAAACATAGTCATGGAGCATCGAGAAGAGTTCGACTACTCGGTAGTCATCAACTTGTTGCGATCGGGTGATATGTTCGGCAATTTTATGGCTGTCAAATCTTTCTAATTGCTGAAGAGTTTCTTGATAGTCTTGCCATTCAGCTTCCTCCAAAGTTTGAGCATAAAAAGGGATACGACTGCCCTCAATTTTACCGAGAACAATTACCTTAGCATCAGGAAAATTCCCTTTCCGATTACAGCGCCCTGCTCTTTGAATTAAGTTTTCAGGTGGGCAAATTTCGGAAATAAGAACCTCACTATTCAAGTCACATCCAACTTCAATTGCACTGGTGGTAATAAGAATATAAGGTTGAGCCTTATCATCTCGTTGTTTGAGTTGGGTATAGACCTCTTGCCTGACTCGATGGTCTAGACGACCGTGGTAAAGGTATAGTTGTTTATATTCTGTATTTTCAGTCAGTTTCAACTTATCTGAAAGTTGCCCGTAAATAGCAACGGCATCTCTAACAGTTTGAACCACGGTAATAATTTTGCAATTCGATTTAGATTGCCATTCTTTAGTTACCGTTTCACAAATCCGTTTTTGAAAAGGTTCAGGATTTTCAGAGTTGCGCTCGATGTCGTTAATCCATTCAAAACTTCTTCGATTGAGATAAGGCTGTTGTAAGTGTTGTTTCTGGAAATTAATCAACTGTTCAGCTTTGACCGAATCATCGGCAGTACCGATATAATCGATCGTTTCTAAATAATCAAAGCGAGAGATATATTCCTGTGGCATGGTAGCTGTCATCAAAATGAGCGATCGCCCAGCTTCATAAAGTGACTTTACTAAACTTTGAAAATTGGTAAATGCTATCTCATCGTAACTGTGAGCCTCATCAAAACAGATGATAGTTTTTTCATCACCAGTTTTGTCCCGGTGAATCCTCAAGGGAAATACAAAAGACTTTTGCTTGTCCCCAAAGGCAAAATAGCGGTAGAGAAATTTGTCCAATGTCGTTAAAATGACATCTGCCTTGTACAGATGCCGTCTGGGATTGTAAGTTCTCGGTTTAGATTCCTCTTTTCCATTGCGATAAACCCAGCGTTGCATTTGAGATCCCGTATCGATGACTAAAGAGATTTCACGGTCTGGATTCAGTTCAGAAAAACGTTTTAAATACTTTTCTATTCGCTGTTTTTGGTCTTCTATTAAACTCCTAGCAGGTAGTGGCAAAATTAAACGACTATTTTTTGATAATGCCGGAAATAAAATCGCTTCAAACTTTCCAGAACCCGTGGGAGATTTGAGCAAAAAAGCTGGATTTTCTGTCTCTTCAATTACCTCAAAAATCTTTTTTTGCATGGGGTTAGGTTCAAAGCCAGCTAACTGCTGATACCAAAACTCACAATCTCGGTTTTGAAACTGCTTGTTTGACGAATAAGGTTTGAGCGTGACTTTTCGAGGTTCTGCTTTTTCTGGCTGACCTTGCTGATTTTGCCACCATTGTTTAGCAATTGCGTCTAACTTTTTCCCTAAGTCAACATCTCGATTTTCTGTGCGACATTTTTTCAACTCAGCCTGGTCACCCTCAGAAAGACAAAACAACCAATAGTCAAAAGTTAATTCAATTTGGTCGGGCGAGAAAATCCAAGGGTCAACTCGATAAACATTTTTCTCGGAATCATCCTTAGCAATGGTATAATCCATGAAAGTGCGCGACTCGGCTTGCTCGTCATCTCCAATTACGCGACAAGCTAACTCAGCTTCAATTTGATCGCACATTTCTAAAATGTAAAGTTCTCGTGCATAAGCTAAGGGATCTTTAGCAAGAATGCTCTGGTACTCTGGATATTTATTTAACACATAAGCATCACGGCTAATATCTTTTACTGAAAAATCGTGATGTCCTTGAGCAAGTTTTTCCACCCAGATATTATCCTTGCATTCGGCTAGAAATCGATGCCCTCTAAATGAGTAGATGTATTTTTTAAACTTTTGTTGGGAGTCAGTCTCAACTTGGAGAGCGAATTTCTGGGGTTTGCCAATATCGTGAAGGTTGGCTGCTTTTATTACTCGCTTGAATGAGGATTCGTAATGGTCAGGAAAATCACTCGGTTGCCATTTTTTTACAAGTTTTCCTACATTGCTAACATGATTACCCAGAGGTTGAAAACGGATTTCATTGGGAATAGCCGGATTGGGATTGGGGTCACTAGGAAAAAAGACACGACCAAAATTATAGGGAGGCTGACGTTCTGACTTAGCCATAAATTTAATCTCTCAGCAGGTTTACCAGGGAAACGGGGATATAAATTTCTCCGTCGGTGTAGCAATCAAAGGTAGGTGCAGAGTTAACAACTTTCGAGTAGTAAGCGGCGACAAAAGGAATAAACCCATCTACAGGAGTGCGATTTGTATCTAAGAATCCCTCTGTTTCTGAATCAATTTCAGAACCCGCAGACCAGTTGTAACGGTACAAGTTGTAAATGTCGCAACCTCCCACAAATTGAGAACTCTGCAACAGTGCTTCCATCGGGACAATTGTTGATGGATAAGCTGTAACTGTTTCGCGCTTTAACTCAATGGGTGTAAAAACTTCTGTGACAACGGCAAAGCCTTCTTTACCCAGTTTGCAGCCGTAGGTTTCTAGGTCTTGGAAATGTTCTAAACCTTGTAAAGATTCGCTGACCACATAACCCGTTAGTTCTTCAACAATTAAATATTCCCAAGTGTGGAGTTGAAAGTTAGCTTTGTCTTTTTCCACATACAATCGGGAAAATACATCATGATTAAACTCTCGCATTCCTTTGCGGTAGGTTTTATGCACTCCTCGCCAACTGTTTAAGCTAGGATAAGCTCCTAGCGCTACATAATGACGGGGTAAAGCATAAAACGGCGGGTCATCTTTGTTGATTCGAGTTTCAGGAATTTCTAACCCGACACTGAGCATTCCTAACCTTCGCAAGAAACCTGATAGAGTTGTCGGCGGTACAAAAGGATAGGTAGCAATATTGAGAATTGACCCCGGCAGAATGCGGAATGTCATTGCTGCCGTAGGTGTGATGGTGACTTTTATGCAATACATAGATCACGCCTGTAAAACAGTTTCAACGAAGTTCGCGGCGTATTCTTGTAATTTCTCTAATGCTGCATTTCCAATCCAGCGATCGAAGTAAGTTGCTTGGATGCGATCGGTATTATCTTCTGGATATTGGGCAAGGCGCATAAAGTCTGCGATCGCTTGTTCTGGATCGGTTACAGATGGAGAAATAATCGGGCGTTTTCCTCTGGGTACTAAGTAGCGATCGACAACTAGCAGAGGGGTTTGGTTCTCGGATTCGGCGATCGCAATTCCCTTGGGATTTCCTGAACCAATGCGTGGTAAGGAATCCAGAAAAGCATAGGCAACAGAGGAAAAATCTTTATCAGTAACACTCAACGCATGGTTAGAAACTGGATAGAGGATACCGGGCTGATTGTACTGACGCTTAAATGGTATCGGCGTTTCATCTTTTTGATTTACTAGACGTGCCGGGTGCATTGCCCGTTGCTTCTCTACTGGGTAAATATCTTGAACAGCAACACCGCCACCGTGAGTAACGCGACCAATTAAAGTGCTTTTTCCTGGGTCAAGAGCACCATAGGGAGCGCAAATAGGACAGTCAGGTTTAGCACAAGTTTTGGGAATGCCACACTGTTGTTTATCTCCTAGCAGTTCCCCACTTTTCACAGGTGCCCAAAGCAAGCAACGTCGCTCAACACCTCGCCGTTTCGTTGGAGAGATATAACATTTTTCGATGGATTTCCCATCCTTAGTAGTGAGCTTAACTATTTCCACCAAGTTGACATTGACTTGTACTTCATGCCCAAAATAAAGCTCCTGCGAACCTTCAAGAATGGCATAAATATCAAAGTGCATACGAGGGTTCTTTTCATCTGTTCTGGGTAATCCACTGGTTACTTTGGATTCCTTAGCCGTCTCAGAACCATTTTCAGTTTGATCATTAGTTGTTTGAAATTTTTTAGCAGCCATGATTAGTTTTTATCCGTGGTAGATTTTACTTTGCGAACCAATTCAGGAAAACGAGTGTAGAGAGAAAGTTTTAAGTTATAAGTTAACTCATTCCACTCTCGGTCTTGACTGTAGCCATTTTCAGCAAAGTAGGTATAAGCTCTCATGACATCATCAGCGTAGAGCGTTAGCCACATTTGCTGTTTTTCTGCATCTTTTTCTTCTCTGTTGGTAATTTTTAATTCTTCCAACAAATTCTTTGTTTGTTCATAAACAAAGTAGTTTTCAGGGTTGCAATAAAGTCTTGCTTGGACATTTGTTTTTTTCTCATCCCCAAGGGTGGCGTAGTAGCAAAAAGCAACGGCATCATCCACTTTTTCAATGATTTTACTTACTTCTCTTTCTGCATCTTCTGTTTTCATTGCCTTTTTAGCTGTACTTTCTAAAGATTGAGCAAAGGCATAGGTTAATCCAGTCAAAGCAGTGACATCCTTGTATAATTTGGCTCGTTTAGCCATTTGGTTTGATGACCCCATATTTACTCCTTGTAATTTCAAGTCTTCTTGAATGATTTGCCAGTAGAGTTGGCGGACTTTCTCAAGTTGCAAAGAGTTGACTTTAGCAGCAGCCTTCGTCACATCGTATTCAGCAAGAAAGGGTAAATCTCCCTCTATATAGCGAACAGCATCGCCTAGAGTCATATTAATTTCCTTGCCAGTAATTACAATTGATTGGTTGTAGCCGTCGATCAATCCCTTTATGAAAACTAGATATCTGCTGGCTAAGTGTTTTGGCTGACTTCCCTGAATAATTAGCGAGAATTTAAAATCAGCTAAAACCTCAAGGGCAAAAATTGAAGCTACTTTTGCTAGTGCATATTGAACTTGACCGAGTTTCTGGGATGCTAAATCACCCCCACCAGTTCGATCTGAGGCTAGGACTAAATATCGACCTGCACTTAAATGTAACTCTTTATTGGTTAACATTCTAAGGTAGTCTTTAACTCTGAGTTTGGCAGGTTCACTTTGATTTACTGGTTCAAGTTTCAAAATGATGCTTTCATCAGTAACTTTTAAGGGTGAAGCAAATGCTAAAGCTGAACAAGAAGCACAAATATAAGGTCGATCTTCGCTTGATGACGATTGACGACGCTGGGAAGGTCGCTCAAACATAAATCTGGCTACTTTCCATTTAGCATTTTCAAGATTAACGCCACAGGAATAGCAAAAATCTTTCCCGTCATCTCCAGCCGATCGCACTTCTTTGATACTTGGCTGTTCGCTCAGCAATGGTTCAGGGAATGGAGCGCTTGGCGGATTTTCCAAAAGGCGATACATCTCTAGAATACACTGAGTAAAAATATCTCCACGAGTTGCATTGATCTGGTCTGTAGCAGTTTTAGTGAAACTTTTAGAAATGTTAACAATGTCTTTGAACCGAGCGGGGTTTTGTTGGCAATCGCGCTCTATAAACTTAAAAGGTTCGCCATCAGACTCTGCAAGCAAGCGAATTTTCTGCTGGACAGACTCTTGAGTAAAAATAATTTTAGGAACTAGCTTGTCTTGCTGTTTGTGTAACTTATTCCTCTGTGCTTTCGTTAACCTTGAGTCGGCCAATTCACTTTTAAGTTGATTGAGCTCTTGCCCTATAGACTGTTGCTCCTCCAGGACTTTACCAAAGGACTTTTGAAAAGCTTCGTTGTACTTTTTCGCTTCTTTTAACTGCATCTCCTCCTTTTCTAGCAACTTTTTTTCTGAAGATTTGCGGTCTTTATCAGTTGTCTCAGGATTATCTATTTCTGTTTTGAGAGCCTTCATTTGCTTCTGACGCTCTGTTTGACGCTTTTCTACCTCCCTAACAACTGCCAAATACCAAGCGGCTAAAACATTAGATTGCTCTTGTGTCAAAATCGGAATTTCCAAGGTACTGAAACCGCGTCCGGCTAGAGTGACACTATTGAGCATGACAATGAATGTTTGTACTAATCCTGGTAAATTGCGCTTGGTATCGCCATAAGTTGAGAAAGCAATATTTTCGATAAACTCTCGCCAATATTGACTAAAGTCGGCTGCTGCTTTTCGATGGGGAATAAAAACCTGTACGTGATAGTCACTTTCATGGAGTACCGCTATTTGATATTGTTTCTGCAAATACTCTAAAAATCTATCTATGGCGCTTTCAATAGATAATCTTGCCTGTAACTCTCCTGGTAACGGCGATTTGTACAAAATTTGAGTTTTGCCAATATCTTGATTTTGATAGATAACGCGATCGCCTGTGAAAGTTAGTTTTGGTAGCTGAGTTTTTTCTTGACTGCGCCTGAGTCTGAGTTCTCTAACTAGACTAGAGTCGCTGAAAGAATGTGCGATCGCTACCGCCTCTGACTGATTTGCTAATTTAGTAATTACTTCTGACCTTTGACCGTCAGAAATACCTTTAGCAGCTAAGGCACTTAAAAGAATGCTGATGTCAGAGTTAGTAATCTCATCTATAGCATCTTGATTTGAGGCTTTTTGAGGCTGTTCATCCAAATCATCAAACAAAGATAGTTGCATCCAATTCACAGTCATTTACCTCCGCTAGCTGAATATTAGGAGTAGTAGATACTACCCCCAAGATCGGAGAAAGTTTATTTAAGAAGCGATCGCTTTCGGACTGGTCACCAACCGATATTCGTGGTGCTGTCCTTCTATCCGGCGCTTCTCAAACTTGTAACCCCGCTTCTTCAAAACGTGCTGCGTTGCGGAAAACCGATGACTGATTTTTGCCACCAGTTCCTCTGTTGAGTGCCACTGCCCATCGGACATCAGTTGCAGTAGGCGATCAGTAAGACTTTCTTTCATGGCAGGCTGCCTTAAGCTGTCAGGCTTTCTTAAGTACAATAAGTAGAGTATTGCAGACTATTATGAATAATGCAAGTATATTTTACAGATGTCTAGGAAAAAAGAAACACTTACACTGTCAGTTCCGCCGGGAACCAAGGAGCAGCTAGAGGAGCTAGCTCGCCGCTTGAACATTTTCTGGGGCAAAAGTCCCAGTCCTTCGGGGTTGATCGTCGCGATCGCCCAACAAACGCCGGAAGTCCGCAAACTCTTTACCCTGAAACCGACTCAGGTGGAAGCGCTACTGCAAGCCACTAAAATCCTGACAGATTCAGGTCACGCCGGACAAGCTCAAACCCTTTTAAGTCTGCTTTTAGACCAAGGAGAGCTTGAAGCGCCGATGCGCCAATCGCTTTGGCAATTAGCTAATCAGCCTAGCGTCGCATGGCGAACTCACGTCGATCGACACATCAATAACCAGCAACCTTTCCGCCTGCTGTACCTGAACGCTCAAGACGAGGAACTGGAGTTTACAGTGCGCTACGCGGAGATTTCCTTTGAAGAAAAGCGCTTTTACTTGGAAATCTGGTGCGAAGAGACTAACGATCTCAAAAATCCCGACTATCCCGAACTTGTTCACAATCGGTGTTTGCGGTTCGATCGCATCAAGGCTATTGAGCCAATGGACGGACAGTGGCGCGAGGAAGGGTTAGATTTTTTAAAAGTGTACTTACACTTTTATCGTGGCATGGTAAAAGCTTACGAACGCAGGCAAAAAGATATCAGTGAGGAAGATCAAGTCATCGGAGATGTCCGCCAAGTCGTGCGGCGCGTCTCTAATCCCTTTTGGCTGATTCGGGAGGTATTCCGTTACGGCGAAGATTGCGTCATTGTGTCTCCAGACAGCGTGCGCGATCGATTCCAACAAAAACTGATCGCCCTCTGCCGCCAGTACAACCTGGAAATCCGCGATTAAATCAAAAAAAAAGCAGCCGGTAAAGGCTGCTTTGACAAATAAACCGTTGTTGAGTTAGAGGAGAAAACTTTTAAATCGAATTCAAATTACTGCTGTTTCCACTCCTGCCTGAGTTTCCACTATTTTCATCTACCGCTGACTCACCTTGCCTTCAGAACAAAACTTCAAATCCCGATTAGAATGCTGCTGAAAGTTCGTTGACCACTTTCACTCGGCCTCTGAGCACCGCCCGCAACAAGCGGTTGACACAGCCTCTGTCTTCGTCATTCAGAGAGTCGTCGAAGGTGGCGGCCATCAAACCGTAGCGATCCGCCAGAGTCAAAACGCCTGTATCGGTTACAGAAGCGAGGATTTCAGAGATAGCGCCGGGGAGGAGTTGTACGGGGTGCATGGCAGTGCGGTTGAATTCGATATATCTATCATCTTCTGGTTTCCTCTAAATATCGGTGATATTAATAAGGTCGCGAATGTGATTCTCTAGGGTGACAGCAAGTGATCCGAGTAGAGTAAAGTTGTGACTTGGGTCACAGGGTCACAGGTTGCTGCAGGCAATTCCATCCCGCGCCGATTTTTGGGTAGGACGTGGGGCTGACGGCATTTCGCTAAAATGATCGTTAATCCCCCAACCAGTTTAATTTTTACCCCAGTACCGAAAATGCTTGATTTTCTAAATCCCATTTTGGGCCGCAAGCCCGATCGCATCAAAGCCAATGTCGAAATCTATACTTGGCAAACCTGTCCCTACTGCATCCGCGCCAAAACTTTGCTGTGGTGGAAAGGCGTAAATTTCACGGAATACAAAATTGATGGCGACGAAGCCGCTAGAAAAGCAATGGCCGAGCGCGCTAACGGACGCCGCAGCGTGCCCCAAATTTTCATTAATAACCAACACGTAGGCGGCTGCGATGACATTCACAAACTCGATGCAGATGGAGAGTTAGATCCGCTGCTAGCTCAACCAGCAGTTTAAATTAGTGTAGGTTGGGTTTCGTTCCACCTGCTCAACCTACCAATTTACAAATCTTTGGCAAATTTACTTAGATTATCTTGCCGCCATTTAGCATCAGCGCGCCTGTCTGTTTGCAATTCTAAGACGCGAATCCCGCTATTTGGCAAAAAACTTAATTTTTGTTTGAACTGTTCCCAATCGTCTATTATCTCGTGTTCCACGCCGTAAGTTGCACACAACTGAGCAAAGTTGATATACTGCGGCGTGGCAAAAAACTCTTCAAAGGGCGGGTCAAATTTGGCAACGGGCAACATTTCAAAAATTCCGCCACCGTTGTTATTAATTAATATGATTGTCAAATGACCGACAAATTTATTTTTAATTAAAAAACCGTTTGTATCGTGCAAAAGTGTTAAATCGCCTGTTAGCATGATGCTGCTTTGATTGCGGTGAGCTACTCCCAAAGCTGTTGATAATGTGCCGTCTATACCGTTAGCGCCGCGATTGACAAAAGGTTTTATTTCTAAGTGGTTTGGCTTCCAGAAAAACTCTACATCTCGGACGGGCATACTGTTGGCAATAAATATCGGTGTGGCGGGCGGCAAAATTTGGGAAAGCAGCCAGGAAACTTTGGGTTCGATTATGTTGTTAATTGCTGATATTTTTTGGTCTATTGTTTGTCTGACTTGGGTTTCGGTGTTGCGCCAAAGTTGGAGGTATTCGTTTGATGGAGAGGTTTGAACCCCCCCTAACCCCCCCTTGTTAAGGGGGGGGACAAGAGTTAATATAGTTGCGAGATTAGTTGCGAGATGTTCGACGGAGGTTCGCAGGTGAATTGTTTGGCCGTGTAGGGGATCGAAATTGTGGTGGCTGGGGTCGATTATGTAGCGTTTTGGTTGGGTTTTGTCTAGCCAGTTTCGCAGTTCTTTGCTTGTGGGTAAGTCTCCGATTTGAATGGCGATTTCTGGGGTTAATTTATCTGCTAGTTCGCGGTTTCGCAGGATTAAATCGTAGGTGCAAATTAGATGGGGGTTTTTTAGTTGGGCGTAGTTTCTGACTGGGGATAGTCCTTCTGCTAAAACTGGCCAGTTTAAGGATTTAGAAATTTGGGCGATCGCACTACAGTATTTTTCGGCAAATTGAGGCTGTGCAACGCCTGCAATAATAATCCCTTTGCTGCACTTTTGCCACTGTTGCATGGTACTTTCTTCTCCCCCCCTTAACAACGGGGGGCTGGGGGGGGTAGAGCTTTCTCCTCCGAAAATGGGTTCTAATCCTGCAAAGAAATCTTCGGGATTAAATTCTGTTTCTAAAGCTTCTACGGCTATGTCTGGAACGGGTACAAGCGGGTCGCGAAAGGGGATGTTGAGGTGAACGGGGCCCTTCGTTGGAAATTGCGATCGCTCCCAAGCATACACGATCGTCTGCCGCAGATAGTCTAGCATTCCTCTGGACGCAGAAGGGATCGCTAATTCGGCTTGCCAGTTGGGATAATTGCCGTATATTTTCACTTGGTCGATCGCTTGTCCGGCGTGACAGTCCCGCAGTTCCGGAGGTCGATCGGCGGTGAATATTAGCAGTGGAATTCGACTTTCTCTGGCTTCTATTATAGCAGGATAAAAGTTGGCAGCGGCGGTTCCCGATGTGCAAATTAGTGCGGTTGGTAAACCGGATTTTTTGGCAATTCCTAATGCAAAAAAACTGGCTGAACGTTCGTCGAGTATGGGAATAGTTTCTAGTTTTTTGTTTTGAGCAAAGGCTATTGTTAGCGGTGCCGATCGCGAACCGGGACAAATCACGGCTGTAGTTAATCCCAACCGCTGCAAAGTTTCTGCTAATACGGAAGCCCAAACGGTGTTTGTATTGCGAAAATCTATTGGCATTGCTAAACCTGAGTAGCTCAACTCTGTATTGTGCTAGGATATTATACTCAAATAATTGTCAGGATACATTTTTATGATTCTTGAGGCGGTTGTGCTTAATGTCAAATCTGGCTGTGAGAGGGATTTTGAGATAGCTTTTAGAGAAGCCTCCAGTCTGATAGCGTCTATAGATGGATATTTATCTCACGAACTTCATCGCTGCACAGAAGTTCAAGGAAAATATCTATTATTGGTTAGATGGGAAAATTTAGAAGCTCATACCATTAGATTTAGGAATTCCGCTGAATATCAAGAGTGGAAAAGAATGCTTCACCATTTTTACGATCCTTTTCCCATAGTAGAATATTTTGAGGAGGTTAGAATTAAAGATTAAAATTAAACATTAACATCACTGACGCACTCCCACCAGAGAAACCGGGTTTTTTACCAACATACTTCGTTATAGCCCAGATATTCAGTAAAAAACCCGGTTTCTAGCCACCAATTAAAATTCAGTGAATTAAACCAAAGCATTTAAAAGTGGTTGTAATTTGAGCTGAATTTCGGCTAATTCCTTTTCCGGTTCGGAACCGGCCACAATACCATTACCAGCATAGAGTATAGCCCGATCGCCATCGATTAATGCCGATCGAATGCCGACCGCAAATTCCCCATTTCCCCTGCGATCGATCCAGCCAATGGGTGCTGCGTACAAAGAGCGATCGTAGCTTTCACAGCGGCGAATTTGCTCTAGGGCAATATCTCTCGGCACGCCTGCTACCGCTGGGGTTGGATGCAGTTGAGCTAAAATCTTTAATAAATGAACATCAGCCGGAATTTGAGCAGTTATGGGTGTCCACAAATGCTGAATGTTTGATAGTTGTAGCAGTCTGGGAAGTGGGCAAAGTTTGGGAGTTATACCCAGTTTAGACAGGCGATCGACTATAAAATCAATCACCACTTGATGTTCTCTAATATCTTTTTCACTGTTCAATAAGCCTTTTGCTAAATTCGCATCTTCTGCTTCCGTTTTGCCCCTCGGTGCTGAACCAGCTAAAGCATCGGTTGATAATTGATTATTGTGAATACTAATTAAGCGTTCTGGACTAGCTCCAATAAAACTTTGACCTTTACCGTTACTGGTTGAAAATACATAGCAACCTGGATAACTGAGACGCAAGTTGTTCAATGAATCAATTACACTAAAACTGGTTTGAGAAAGCACATTTATTGCTTGGGATAAAACAATCTTACTAAAATATTTAGACTCGATTAATTCTAACGCAGACTTGACAGATGTTTTAAATAGACTGGCATCATTTACAGGTATTTGTTTTAAAGATATCGAATCGATCCGATCGGTTAATTTAGGGTATTTGCGAGATGCAATTTTATCAAAAGTTTGCCAAAAATTTTCAGATAGGTTTTTAACGTTTATATCTTTTTCTACAAGGGCATTCGCGACGAGAATGCAGCTATCTTGTTGTCGAGAAATTTGCCATTTTGGTAAAAATATGGTACCGGGCGGAAAGTAAGAATTGTCGTAGATGTTTTCATCAAAGAAAGCAAAGCTACAAAAAAAGTAAGGCCCGCTAAATGGCAAGCGTTCCGTACCAATGTTAATTGTACTGGCAAGAGTTGAACGAATAAAGTTTTGAGCAGCAGCAAATCGCTCGCTTCCTGCTACGGTGAGATGAATTGCCGAATCAAGGGCGGCAATCGCAAAACTTTTGTCTGCAATGGGGTCTCTTTTTTCAAAGTAAAAGTGCCGCTGACAAGGTTCGGAAATTTCTTGCAGTACAGCTAGTGGATCGAGGGGGTAAATTTCCTGAGAAATACTAACTATTTTGGTTTGATATTTGTCAGTTAAAGACTGCTGGCAATCTAACAGCAACTGATGCAGTTGATTGCGGTCTTGCAAGAGATTAGCGCGGTGCGGTATTACTGTCATGAAAGTGAGAATAGCAGATTTGTCAGATAGAGTGTGGGTTTATCCGGCTAAAACCCCTATTTCGATCTAAGCACGGGAGGGCGATCGCAAAACATGACCTTTCGAGTTTCCCGGAAAGTTTGGGCTCGCTTGGGGGCGAAAACAGACTATCGCGTGATCGATCGAAACATTTATACATAAAACTTTAAGATTGAGCGACTAAATCTGGACTCTCATGCGATCGCCCCTACAAAGGTTTGCAGACGGGCTACTTCAAGCCTTTGAGCACCTTCACAGCCTCTCAACGGATGCCCCGCACGCACTCAACCTTATACAGAGTAAAGATTATTTACCAATAACATTGTAAAATCACTAAGCTGCTATCAATTGCATCAAGTTTGTGTAATGACAACAAAGTTAATTGAACATCCCAATAGTAAATTGTGGCTGGCGGCAATCAAGCCGCCCATGTACAGCGTTGCGGTGATTCCTATTTCAGTAGGAACAGCAATTGCTTTTGCCGAAACTCAAACGATTAATTCGTCAATTTTTTCGACCTTTTTAATGTCAGCCATTTTGATTATAGCATGGCTGAATCTCAGCAATGATGTATTTGACTCTGAAACAGGCATCGATAAAAACAAAGCGCATTCCCTAGTTAACTTAACCGGAAATAAAGCTTTAATTTTCGGGCTGGCAAACCTGTTTTTAGCAGTCGGAGTGTCGGGAATTTGCGCCATAAGCTGGTGGCAAAAAGACCCAACAGTAATTTTGCTGGTAGTTTTGTGCTGTGCTCTCGGGTACACTTATCAAGGGCCTCCGTTTCGTCTTGGCTATCAAGGTTTGGGAGAAATTATTTGCTTTTTCACCTTCGGGCCGCTAGCCTTCGCCGCTGCTTATTACAGTCAAACTCAAACTTGGTCGGCCACTAATTTTGCAGCGTCGGCAATCGTGGGAATTACTACCAGTATCATCTTATTTTGTTCCCATTTTCACCAAGTTGAGGACGATTTGGCGGCGGGTAAAAAATCCCCAATTGTTCGACTCGGTACGAATAAAGGTGCCCAGTTGTTGCAGTGGTTGTGCGGCAGCATTTATGTTTTGACTGTGGTATTTGTGGCTTTGGGAATGTTCCCAATTTGGACGTTGTTGATTTTTGGGAGTTTGCCATTTGCGATCGACCTTTGCCGCCATGTCACAGACTATCACAACCAACCAGTAAAGGTCAGCAACTCTAAGTTTATCGCAGTCACCCTGCATTTTTCGAGCGGATTGCTGCTGGCGTTGGGGTTTGCTTTGTAGATCGGGCGATCGAGAATTACGGTAAATTGGAGGTATGGTTTGCTAAGTTGAGGGAGTTGGTGGAGTTGGCAGAGTTGGGCGACTTCTCAAAATCTTCTTTAATTCAGCAATCCGTACCTCACATTGAATCGTATAATTGTATATGGACAAATTGAATAATTATAACTTTCACTATTCCTTAACTGGCAACAAAAATCAGCCGACACTTTTATTTTTGCATGGATTCACGGGCAGCAGTCAAGACTTTAGCAGGGTCATTCCCTTACTTTCTAACAGTTATTGCTGCTTAGCAGTTGACCTTCCCGGTCATGGAAAAACTAGAGTCAACGGCGACGAAAGTTGCTACAATATATCAAATACAGCCCAAGCATTGATCGAGTTATTAAATGATTTACAAATAGACAAATGTTTGTTGTTGGGCTATTCAATGGGCGGGCGATTGGCACTTTACATGACATTACATTTCCCAGAAAGATTCGAGAAAGTAGTATTAGAGTCAGCTTCGCCAGGATTGAAGACAGAAAAAGAGCGATCGCACCGCCTGGAAGCCGATTTACAGCTAGCACAAAAGCTGGAAAATAGCAACATTAAAGATTTTTTATTCAACTGGTACGATCGCCCTTTATTCAAATCTTTAAAAAATTCTCCTAATTTCGAGACACTCATAGAAACCCGCTTAGCAAACAATCCCTTAGAATTAGCCAAATCACTCCGCAATATGGGAACCGGCAACCAGCCCTCTCTTTGGGAAAAACTCGCACAAAATCACATCCCCATCCTCTTGCTAGCGGGAGAATATGATGATAAATTTACAACTATAAATACCGAAATTGCCCAATTGTGTCCAACCGCCCGTCTGGAAATTGTACCAAAAGCTGGTCACAATATCCATTTTGAAAATATTGATAATTTTGTCGCTGTTGTGAGACAATTTTATGATTAACTAAAAAAGCAATGCTTTATCAATTCGAGTTTCGCACTTATCAGCGAAAATTTAAGCGACCCTTGCAAACAAGTCACGGCATCTGGGATATTCGCGAAGGGATTATCCTGCGACTTTTGGGCGAGAATGGTCAAATTGGTTGGGGAGAAATTTCCCCTTTGAGTTGGTTTTGTTCCGAAAGTTTTGAGCAAGCTTTAGATTTTTGTCACCAGTTGCCAGGTAATATTTCATCAGAGATGATTTTTGCTATTTCCGGTGAATTGCCGGCTTGTCAATTTGGCTTTGAGTCGGCACTAAACGAGAAAAATTCACCCCCCCCAGCCCCCCCTTGCCAAGGGGGGGAGAAAAGCGAAAATTTAACTTACCTTTCCCAAAATGGGGAGAAAATGCAAAATCGGTTCAGCGGTTTATTGCCAGCAGGTGAAACAGCTTTGCAGGCTTTGCAAGTGCTTTGGTTAGAGGGATATCGCACGTTTAAATGGAAAATTGGTGTTGCTGCAATTGAACAAGAATTAAATATTTTTCAGCAGCTAATCCAAGCAATGCACAATTTGTGCGATCGCGAAAAAGCATTTTTGCGCTTAGATGCCAACGGGGGACTCAGTTACTCGCAGGCTAAAACATGGCTGGAAGCTTGCGACGAGGTAAAAGCAACTCCCGATTTTTCTGCAGAAATTGAATTTTTGGAACAGCCGTTGCCCGTAACACAGTTTCAAGAAATGGTAGAATTGAATGCTATTTATGCAACTCCGATCGCCCTTGATGAATCTGCCGCCAACCTCGATCGCATTCAAGAGTGCTACAGCCAAGGCTGGCGGGGAATTTTCGTCATTAAACCTGCGATTGCTGGTTCCCCATCCCAACTGCGAAAATTTTGTCAAACTCACAATATAGACGCCGTTTTCTCATCAGTATTTGAAACCGAAATCGGCAGACAAGCAGCCTTAAATTTAGCAACAGAATTGTCTTTAAATAAGAGAGCATTAGGCTTCGGCACTGATTGCTGGTTCGATGACAATCATTCGATTTTAGATTTTAGATTTTAGATTACTCCCACGACTAAATCAAGCGGGTTAGGTAATTGTTTTGAATCGAGAAACTTGGTGAAAGCATCTATGGCAAAAAATCTAACAGTAAATATCCGGGATATCGCGTCTGGCTTGCCCGATAACTGGCTTATCGGTTGTGACAGTCGCGAATTTGCCCGAATTGTCGATCGGGTATTTCTTGAAATCACCCAAAATCCCGCACAAAAAACACCCCCAAAAATTTGCCTCGCCGAACCAGAACCAGTGCAATTTCTTGCCAGCTTCACCGCCGCCCGCGCCGCCAAATGTCCCATTTTTCTCTGCAATCCCAACTGGGTAAAACCAGAATGGGAACAAGTCTTTGATTTAGTCCAACCAGACATATTTTTAGGACAATACCTGCTTCCCAAAAATCCCCATATCCCAGTCCGCGAAGGCGGACTTCGTTTGTATAGCCGCGACTTCCATTCGCCCGGTAAAAGCGGTTTTGATACGATTATGATTCCCACCGGCGGTTCTTCAGGAAAAATCCGTTTTGCCATCCACACTTGGGAAACACTAACCGCATCAGTACAAGGTTTTCAACAATATTTTCAAGTTGACCAAATCAACTCATTTTGCGTTTTGCCCTTATATCATGTCAGCGGTTTAATGCAATTCATGCGCTCGTTTACTACCGGAGGAAAACTCGCTATTCAGCCCTTTAAAGAATTAGAAAGTGCTAAAAAAAGCGACATCGAACCAGAAGAATTTTTTATTTCTTTAGTTCCAACTCAACTGCAACGGCTGCTGCAAAATCCAGATACAGCTAATTGGTTGGGACGGTTTCGCGCCGTACTTTTGGGTGGTGCTCCCGCTTGGCAGGAACTTTTAGAAACAGCTAGAAACTATCAAATCAAATTAGCGCCCAGTTATGGCATGACCGAAACTGCCTCGCAAATTGCTACACTAAAACCCCAAGATTTTCTCGCTGGCAATAACAGTTCCGGTAAAATTTTACCGCACGCTAAAATAACTATTCGCAGTGCCAATGGCGATATTTTGTGCGATAATCAAATCGGAAATATTGTGGTAAATGCTAAATCTTTGGCGTTGGGTTATTATCCTAAAAATTTTGGCGATCGCCAATACTTCCAATTAGACGATTTGGGATTTTTTGATAAAAATAACTACTTAAATATCGTCGGACGCAGCAGCGACAAAATTATCACAGGCGGAGAAAATGTATTTCCGGCGGAAGTTGAAGCCGTTGTGCGATCGACTAATTTAGTTGCGGATATTGCTGTAATTGGCTTGCCAGACAAAGATTGGGGTCAAGTCGTTACGGCTATCTACGTTCCCGCTAATTCCGAAGTTACTGTCAAAAATCTGCAAGGGGCAATAGAAGATAAGTTGAGCAAGTTTAAGCGGCCGAAATATTGGGTTATCGTCGAACAATTGCCGCGCAATTCTCAAGGCAAAGTCAATCGAGAAAAATTGCAAGAAATTGCGCTCAAATATCAATAATTATTAGGCGCCATCAATGCAGAAGGCAGAATTTCTCATGCTTATTTCCGACTCCTGACAACAGTCAACAGTCAACAATCAACAGTCAACAGACTAATTATGACAAACCTAATAGCCTTCTCGTCCTCTCTGCTTCTTGTCTTTGAAAATCCATAAACTTCAACATTCGGTAAACTACCTCTATTTGGGGCAACTTAATACCTGCTTGCTGCGCCACCCGTATTGGATTACCAAAAATCGCCTCAACTTCCAGGGGCCGCGATTCATCATAATCGATTTTCATGCTCGTGCGGTAAGGCTTCATTTTCTGAGTGTATTCAAGCATTTGTGGGATAAAGTCATCGGGAATAATGCGATCGCAACTTTTCGCTCCCGCTACCACTTCCCCCATCATTTCCTTGACTAAAATCAGAGTATCGGGATTAGCCATCAGTTCGTCAGTTCTGGCATCCAACACTACAGACAGCCCGTTATAAGGAATATTCCAAACCAGCTTTTTCCATCTTGATAATAGCAAATCTTCGCTCATTTTAATAGGAATATGAGCACGTTTAAAGTCCGCAGCAATTTTGTGCAATCTATCAGTAATACCGATTGCTTTGTAGTCTTGGGCATATTCTCCCAGCGTGATAGTGCCGTAATCTAGGTGGCAGATATGACCGGGCCCAACTTTATAAGAACAGAGAAAACACAGCCCGCCAACTACTCGTTCTGCACCGACAATTTTAGCTACTTCCGGTTCGACATTCAATCCGTTTTGCAATACTAAAACCGCGCCGTTATCCTTTAATAAAGGAGGCAAAATTTTCGGCAACAAGTGATTTTGAGTAGTTTTCAGCGCTACAATTACTACGTCGCACTGAGGCATTTTGTGCGCGTCGTGGTAGCCGCGGACGTGGGGTAGGGTGAAGTCACCTTCGGGAGACTCCACAATCAAACCGTGTTTTCTGACCTGATCGTAATCGCTGCGTAGCAAAAAATTGACTTCTAAACCTGCTTGTTGCAGTCTAGCACCGTAGAATCCGCCTAAAGCTCCTGTGCCCACAATGGCATAATTGCGATTTGACATAATATCAAAAAGTCTTAAATAATATCAACAAAACAGAAATTTGACTGTCATATCCTGCTATTATTTAAAGATAGAACTAATCTGAAATCTCAATCTCAAATTTCCTCATCCACTGCATCAAGTCTTCAGATAGATGTTCTCTAGTTCGGCTAACTGTATTGATGCAGACGTGCTTAGTAAGAGCTTTCGCCGCGCTTCTTCCTGCAACTTCCCCAGAAAATACTTGATAGGTAATTTCAAATTCATCGCCAGCAACTTGTTTGGGCGTCAATTGAATCGTCAGCCGATCGCCCGCAAACATTGGGCGATAAAAATCTACACTAGCATGAATTATGGGAAAAGCAACCTCGGGATTGCTGAAAAATGCTTTGAGATTGATTCCCGATGCTGCTAGAGATGCCTCGTAAGCTTCGTGGCACATCGCCAAAACGTTAGCAAAGTAAACGACTCCAGCAGCATCGGTATCTTGAAAGCGAACAGTGCGGGTGTAAGTGAAAGGCATTTGAGGTAGTAACGGCGATCGCAAATTCGATCGCAATTTTACCAACCATCATATCGGTAAAACCGCACTTTTGGAGAAGTTGTCAGCTAAGTAAGTAGGCGCTAATTTTTTATATTGTAAAATTCGCCCTCCTCACTCCTCCCCCTTCTTTCTTAACCTTTGTTCTTAATCAACATCACGTCTATAATCTTGAGGGCAATATCTTCGGAAAGCCCCAATGCACTGTAAAGATCGTTCAAAAGTTGTTCTTCTTCTTCTGAAACCTCGCCATCTGCTAAAGCGATATCAGTTGTCACAGCAAAAACAGTTTCTTTAAGTTCGTCGGGAAGCGTTGCCAAAGCAGCATTAAACAGTACCTCAACTCCTTGCCGTTGCAGAATCATCAGCAGGCGATCGAGCATTTTTCTCATCACGTCATCGGGATAGCTGCGGAACAGTTGCATCCGAGATAGTGTCATGCTAATCGCTTTACTTTCGCTGTCATTGATGTAACCGTCGGCTGCTACGGCAATTAGCGCGATCGCAGCAAATGCTTCGGCCGGTCCTAACGTTACGTCCGTTTCTTGGCGAGTCTGCGATACTTTATCAAATAAACCCATGATACTTTCCTCATTATTTAGTGGTCGATTTATGGAGTCAGGATTGGTTCTGGCTCTGGAGGTTTCTTGGGAGATTTTGATAATTATATCAAATTTTGTTAGTTATTTATTATCAATAAAATTATGAAAAACTTAAGAATTTTTCTTTCGCCCTTTGGCACTGCAATGGCGGGTTTATTCAGCTCCTGAATTGCCTTCCCATATTTCAGGTAAAACCCGCCATCCCAGCGCAGACGAGCTACTTGTGAACAATGGCTAAATCTGCTTTCAGGAAATCAACAAACTGCCGCGCAGTCCTGCCCGATCGCCCATTGCGACGAGTTGCCCATTCTTTAGCGCGGTGTTCCAAATCCTCAGCAGCGAGTTTGATTCCAGCAAGTTCTGCCAGATGTCGGACAATTGTTAAATAAGTGTTTTGATCTGCCGGTTCAAAAGTTAAAGTCAAGCCAAACCGATCGCTAAATGAAAGTTTTTCCTGCACAGTATCCCAAGCGTGAACTTCGTCTCCATCGCGAGGGCGAGGCCTGTCGTCAAAAAACTCTCGAATTAAATGCCTGCGGTTAGATGTTGCGTAAACAACCACATTTTGAGAGCGAGCAGTGACATTTCCTTCCAAAACAACTTTCAGAGCTTTAAAAGCATCGTCATCTTCCTCAAAAGAAAGGTCGTCTACAAAAATAATAAACTTTTGAGGAACTCCCCGCAACTGCTCAACAATTAGCGGCAAATCTTGCAAATCCGATTTAGATACTTCAATCAAGCGCAGATTGCGAGATCCAAATTCATTTAACAGGGACTTCACCAAAGAAGACTTGCCCGAACCGCGGCTGCCGTACAGCAAGACGTGCAAAGCCGGATAACCTGCCAGCAAAAACTCCGTATTTTTGACAAGAGCATCTCGCTGCCAATCGCAGCAAACCAACTCTTTTAAAGTTATGCCATCGGGATGCGAAATATTTGCCAACTCCCCTCCCCGCCACCTAAAAGCGCGATATTCGGCAAACAAACCAGTGCCAAACTGTCGGTAATAAGCTGCCAAAGATTCCGCAGCGCTAGACCATTTTTCCAGTTTTTCGTGCAGCGGCAAATCGCCATTTTTTTTGACACTTTCTGAATGCCAAATCGGAGGCACTGCGTCAAGTTGACCCGCTACTCGCACCCACTTGCTCAACTGTTCGCTGCTGCATTCGTAAATATTTTGCAGCACTTCTAAATCATGTCGGGCGGCCTCCACCAAAGCGGGGGGCAAACTTGCAAAATCTGTTTGCTGTGCTCGGCGTGAGAAGGGGTTTTCGTCTTTGAGAATTTCGGAAATCAGAAAATCTTTCCAGCTTAAATTTTTAGCAGCCTGAACTTTGAACCAGTTCCCGTAAGCTACCTGACATTCCAAACCGCTGACTTCGCTGTGGTGAAGGGCTTGCAGCAAATCGAGAAAAGCTTGACCTGCGGGGCTTTTAAGAACTGATTGATACAGCAGCAGGGATGCTGCTTGGCGCTGGAGGTAACGGATTTGGGCGATCGCAGCAGAAGTTAGGGCTGACATAATGGCAATTGTATAACAGTTACATATCCTGACTGGCTTTAATAAATTTTCTAACAATTCGTGACACTAATTGCAGGCTGCGCTGTATAAACTTAGATGCAAAGAGTGAAATCGGGAGGATTAAAAATGAATTTAGGTACAGCAGCGGCGATCGGCTACGGCATTTTAACACTGGTTGGCGGCATCATGGGTTATATCAAGGCCAAAAGCCAAGCCTCGCTCATTTCGGGCTTGATTAGCGGTTCGCTGCTAATTTTTGCCGGCACCGCCCAGCTTATGGGACAAAGTTGGGGTTTAACATTAGCAGCAGCCATCTCCGCCGTTTTAGTAATAGTCTTTATTGTGCGCCTGGTTAAAACTCAAAAATTCATGCCGGCAGGAATGCTAATTTTAGCTAGCTTAGCGTCTTTGGGCGCGATCGTTTACGAACTCAGCGGTCAATATCAATAATCAGTTGACTGTTGACTGTTGACTATTAACTGTTTTTAGTGGTCAGTGGTTATTTGTTAATTGTTAGTTGTTCGTTCTAATAACCAATAACCAATAACCAGTGACCAATAACTAATGGCTAATGACTAATGACTGCATCAATATACTGCTGAACTTCCCTGAGTTGCTGCCGCTGGCATTCGATCCAATCTTTTTCCGCCACTCGCTGTTCCGGCGTCTCTTTCTGATACCGTGCCTGCTTCTCTAAAAAATTATTGTAGAATTTAATCGCTTTTTCAACTGTTTGAATTGCCAGTTTCAGGCGCTCATCAAAAACTGCTATAATTACATTATCCAGGATTAACCCAATCACTTTACAGGACTCTTCAAAATCGACCAAACTGATTCCCATCTTGCTTTTATGAACCAGAGTTTCTACAGGTTCTTTCAGCATTTCTTTAAAACTTTTCATATAAGAATCAGGCAAATATTTCAGTGGCTCCGTAAACTTCGATACAATCTCCCCGCCTATTGATTGTAGTCGCTCTCTAAATTTAGACTGACTGTTTAGGTCGAAGCATTCAATACAAAGTTCAATTTTTTCTATATCAATAGATTGTAATTCATTAAAAATTAAACTCAGTTCATTCTCCATAATTAAAATCACTCGCTCGGCTTGGGCATCAACTTCATTCCGCAACTCTTTGTGCAAATTATCTTTTTCAAAAAAACCAATAGTATCTCTTTGAAAGACTTGAGGGTTTTTATCCCACAAAAACCACTGATTTTTTAACTTGGTCGCCTTGTCGCTCCAAGATTTGCGAACTTTAGCAACAGCATCATATTTGCCCTGTTTTCCTAAACTGCGAATTCTCACATCGCATCCGCTTAGTTCGCCAATTTGCTCCCAGACATCAACAGGAGATGATCCAGCAATTCTCGGCTTGCTATTCCACACATCCTCAGCCTGAGATACATCTTTGAAACATACTTGAAGTAACCCCTTGAGTCTGATGGCAGATTGCTTAATTTCGTCAATACAAGGTTCCACATCTAAACTGAGTTGGGTAGCTGACTGTTTAATCTCCACGGATTGATATTCGTCTGCCAACAATCTATCGCTAAACTGGGTAATAGCCTGGAATGCCTTGAGATACTCATTCATTTCCTTTCATGCCTCGTTTCCCTAAACAGCATACAATACAGAACATCTGCCTTTTTGAATGGAAACTGAGTCACCACATGGATTATATATTCACTCCTGCAACTCAGGCGCGACTCAATAGTGGCAACCTTGTACAGCCTGCTGCCAAAACAGGAAAATTGCTCCCTGCTGCTAGAGA
Source organism: Microcoleus sp. Pol11C2 (assembly GCF_036701505.1). NCBI lineage: Bacteria > Bacillati > Cyanobacteriota > Cyanophyceae > Oscillatoriales > Microcoleaceae > Microcoleus > Microcoleus sp. Pol11C2. The sequence goes on along the minus strand of NZ_JAUBQX010000039.1, from coordinate 36,377 downwards.
TCCGGTGACAGGGGAGTTTGTGGAGCTCGCAAAAATTTTTTATCAATCAAGAAGTGAAACTCTATCCGATCGCGGAGTGATAGGATTGCTCGCACAGTTAGCCGGAGGTGGCCCCATACAGCCGCTGGTAGCTCCCGTGTACGTGACACTGGCGCCGTTGCAGGTGGCTCAAACTCATCAGGGGTTTCAAAAAACATACAGAATGCTTAACTGTCTGAAAATTAATTTGGCAGTTATGCAAGCGACTGCTGCTGTCATTGGTATTGGCGCTGTATCGAGCACAGTTTTATCAGCAGTCAACCTCAACCAAGTATTAAAAATCCGAGAAGAGGCAAAGCACCAGAAGCTAAAAATTAAAGATGGATTTATTGATCTCAGACACATCCTCAAAGATAGAGGAGTAGAGGTTATCCAGCAGATTTTTAAGGTGGCTCACGACTCTAGTTTTGAAATGCACCGCCAGAAACTGGTTAACGGTTACGAGATTTTTTCTAAAGCTATCAAACGCTGTCAGTCAGCCCTGACAGTTCCAGATCTTAAACTTCGGAATTCCGAAATTAATAGCGGCCGGGATATGCTGTTTGAGGCTTTAAAAATTTATGATAATCCTAGTTTGTTGGAGGGGCTGTCTTCTGCTGGACAGCTCAGGCAAATGGAATGTGTTTGGGCGATCGAGCAGGCGATCGGGGTCACGTTTCACTTGCAGCGGGCCTACGATATGGTGAGCGATCGCCTGCGGGAACTCCAATCAAAAATTTGTCAAAATCTTCTCACTGTTGTTAAAGGATGTCAATCCGAACCAGAACTAGATTTTTTATTTCCTGAAGTTACTAGGATTCTCGGTCATGATTTAAGTGTAATAGAATTTTGGCAAAATGAGGTTGATTGGATGGAAACTTTGTCTCCAAAAGAGCAGCACCAGTTAGCTAGTTTAGATAAACTCACCGGCGAGAGTTTAAAAAGCAGCGTGTACACTACATTCGCGGTATTAGCTGCGGAACCTTCACTTTATGAAAGTTTAAAGCAAAAGTCTCACTTTCTATCCTTGCGCGACCAGCTAATCTTCGCTGTGTCGCCGGAAATCCGCCGGAGATACGAAGTTTATGTCAGCCAGCAGGCGATCGCTACTGGCTATCAAGCTTTAGCTGCATCGAAGTGGCAAGAAATATCGGATTTAACTGTGGCTAACCTCTACTACTTTTTTCAAATCCGAGAGAACTCAACTGAAAATTATCCAACTAAGGAGGAATTAGAAACGCCTTATTGGCACTTTCCCCCAACCTTAAAAAACGAGCTCAATTATAGCAATTAAATGACCAATGGCTAATGATATCAGTTCCTCAAAAGGATGCAACTGTAGGGAAGTCCCCCAGCATCATGCAGTAAGTCATTCCATCTAAAATCTAAAATCGTATTACCTCAGCCACAACTTAATAGTATTGTCTTTAGAACCGCTAGCAATAGTTTTGCCGTCGGGACTAAAAGTTACCACATAAACTTCATCGGAATGTCCTGTCAAAGTATTCAGCAATTCTCCGGTAGCAAAATCCCAAATTTTAATAGTTTTATCCTTGCTCCCGCTCGCAATAAACTTCCCGTCCGGACTGATAGCAACCGAGACAATATCGTCAGAATGTCCCTGGATAGAGCGAATTAAATCTCCGGTTTCGATATTCCAGATTTTAATACTTTCATCGTAGGAACCGCTAACTATTGTCTTGCCGTCTGGGCTAACAGCAACCGACCTCACCGGGTCGCCGTGTCCCTCAATAGTTTTGAGCAACGCCCCTGTTGCGACATCCACAACTGTAATTTTTTTATCCTTAGAAGCGCTAACCAAACTTTTTCCATCTGGAGTGAAAGCAACAGAATAAACAAAATCTGTATGGTCGGGAAAACTCTGAATCAAACGGCCAGTTGCTGCATCCGAAATCTTTGTGGTGTTGTCTCCGCTACCGCTAGCGACAAGCTGTCCGTCGGGGCTGAGAGCGACAGACCACACAGAAGCAGTGTGGTCGAGACTGCGAATCACTTGCCCTGTTTTCAAATCCCACAGCATGACTCGCCAAAAACCGGTTCCAGTCGCCAATTTCGTACCGTTTGAGTCAAAAGCAACCGACCAAATAGTGGAGGAATCTCCTGGAAAAGTGCGGATCGACTTGCCTGTAGCTAAATCCCAAATTTGGATGGTTTTGTCTTTAGAACCGCTGGCTAACATTAAGCCGTCTGGACTGAAAGCAACAGACCCAACCGCATCTGAATGCTGAGCGAAATTTTTGACTTTGGCATTCTTCCACCGCAGACCTGCTTGGCACTGTTCTTGTAACTCCTGAGCGGACGCATAGCTGCTGGAAGTGTTGGCAATTGTTGGTATTTGGCTGATGCAGTCTTCATAATTGCTGGCTTTATAAAGAGCGGCAATTTGATTGAGTTCTTGGGATTCTTTCTGGGCTCGCTGCTGCCATTCTTGCCACTTGAGATATCCGTAAATTCCGCCGATCGCAGCTAAGATAGCCGCAATTGTTGCCCCGGCAAGATAAGGATTGAATTTGCGAGTTTCTTTGGGGACAAGTGCTGGTGGGCTGGCGAGCAAGAAATCGGTTTTTCCGTTCAGATTTACCTGCGAGGATACCGCCGGACTTGCCTGTAATTCGAGGTGAGTGGCGCTACTCGGTGGTGGCAGACTGGGGTTACGGTGTCCCTCCAAAACTGTGGATATCGCCTTGTACAATTTAGCAAATAAAGATTTAGGAATGACTAATTCTTCGATTTTTGCGGCATCTTCGTCGGTAAGCCCTAAAACTTGCTGCAAGCGTTTTAATTCGTCGCGAGTTTCCAGAGAAAAGGGATATTCTTGCTGCATTGCTTCTTGCAGTGATTGTTCGTAGCGTTCGCCTTTTTCTCTGTATTTGCGGTAAGGGTTCAATACCTCATCTTCGATCGCCTCTGCTTCTTCTGGCAGCAATTCCAAACTGACGCGCAGTTCATCTAATATCCTCCGACCGACGACTGTAATATCACCCCGGCTGCTGCTGCGCCGATCGACTTCTTCCCGATATATTGTTAGCTTGGGAATCCGCGCCCGCGAGCGATCGCCAATTTTCCTCAAATCGGCTAAAGCTTCCGCCGCCGACTGGTATCTCTCCCGAAAATCGTAGCGCACCATATTGTCCAAAACATCGGCCAGCGCTTGGGAACACGTGGCTAAATGCCGCCAAACAATTTCGCCTTTATTAGAATTTTTCAAATCCCGCAGTTTCGGCAAATCGTAAGCCGGCAAACCCGTCATTGCTTGGATGCCAATCATTCCCAAAGCGTAAATATCGCTGTTGAGTTGGGGGTTGTATTGAAATTGTTCGATCGGCATATATTCCAGAGTGCCAATCCGCACCGTTACCGGCGCTTGTCTTTGAGCGATGTGAATTTCTTTCACCGAGCCAAAGTCAATCAAAACTAACTTGTTGTCGGAATAGCGGCGGATTAAATTTGCCGGTTTAATATCTCGGTGAATTACTCCCTGGCCGTGTACAAACACTAAAATTTCTAACAGTTCCTTTAGCAAAGGAATCATTTTTTCTTCAGTTAAAGGCTTGCCCGGTACAATCTCGGTTGATAGCGAGTGACCGGCAACAAAGGATTCAACTAAGAAAAATTCTTCATTTTCTTCAAAATAAGCGAATAGCTGAGGGATTTGGTCGTGTTGACCGAGCTTTTCTAGAACTTCTGCTTCTTTTTGAAAAAGACGGCGCGTAGTATTAATTAATTTCGGTTCGGTAGTACCGGGACGCAGGTGCTTGACAAAGCACTGCGGTTCTCCGGGACGGCGAATATCTTTGGCAAGATAGGTTTGTCCAAATTCTCCTGTTTCTATGACTTCAATGATTTGATAGCGTCCATCTAAAAGTTGGCTCACCATGATAATAACGCAGCCTTTTTTTGGTTGATTTTCGCAAGAAACAGTTGCAATTTTGAGTCAGTTGTATAGCCTTTTTCAGGTAAATTAGGTGTTCCTGGGCATTGGCAAAACAGGGCATTGGGCATTGGCAAAACAGGGCATTGGGTATTCGGAATAGTTTTTTCTTTCTTTCTTCTTTCTTTCCTTATTCCGACTTCCATCGGACTTCTTCCCTCTGACTTCTTTCCTTCTGACTTCTGACTTCTGACTTCTAAGTGAGATATTGCACGATTCTCAAATACTTGTTTAGGAACAGGCAAGATGACTGTTCCACAAGAAAAATCATTCTTTGTGGAACGGGCATCTTGCCCGTTCTTGACAATGGTGCAACATCTCATTTCTGACATACTTTATTTTTTCAACATCTGCAAAGCTTGATATCCCAAAAAGAAAAAACCCAAAGCGCCGAGTACCGCTATCGTGTTCGCAAACACATCGACTGTAAAAAATTCGCCCATTGCAATATCCTCTGAAAACTGATATCTATCCTCGGCTTTTCGGTCGCTGTCTGGGTGAGGGGTCTTGCCCCTCGCTGCGGGCGAGCCGAAAGATGCTCACAAATTATAGCAAAAGAGGCGGTCAAAATAACTTTTAGGGCGATCGACTAGCTTTTTGTTTTAATATTTTTTAATATTTAGGGAGACAAATCGTGTACCGAAAATTTGAGGTCTGTTCGCTTTGATATTGTTAACCCTGCTAATTTTTTCTCTCATTGTAAGTAGAGCTTACACTAAGAATTTGCGCCGATCAGTCGAAAATGCGCCTCGAACCGACAGAAGTTTGGCTAAGCTGTCACCGGAGTCCGCCGCGCAGTTCCCTAAAGTTTCGGTAATCGTACCAGCATACAACGAGGCAGAGAATATTCGGGATTGCGCGATCGCCATTTTGGAGAGTACACCCCTGTCTGTGGAAAACTTAGAGGTTTTAATTGTAGACGATCGATCAACAGATGACACGTTAGCGATCGGGCAAACCCTGCAACAGCATCTCAACGACCCCCGGCTTAAAATATTAGCAGGTCAGCCGCGACCAACCAACCAATTACCTTGTTAACTATCTGTTTATCCGTAATCGTAATTTGGCAGCATTACAATTTGCGCCGCTTGGGTGCTGAGATTTCTGACTGTCCGACGAAATACTTGTGGTTAGGAGGTTTGGGAGGTGCGTTAGTTGCCGCGAGGGCGATCGGTTCTGCGATTAAAACTGAAACCAGTTGGAGATGGACTTGGCGCGGTAGAACTTTGCAAATTAAGAGTTAATTAAGACTTACATATGGGCAGGCAAAATGCCCACCCACAAAAAATTAACTCCTTGTGGAACAGGCATCTTGCCTGTTTTTCAAAATCATATAAAATGGGAGTTATAGAATAAAGAAGGAAGAAGAAATAAGGCAGAGCTAATCATAACATCCGTTACTTCCGTTACATCCGTTGCCGAACTTCCGCGTATACAAAAGCAGGTACGCGCTTGTAAGCAGGCGTACCAGAGCGCTTTTCTATTTCCGGGTGAAAAATTACATTAACTTCAGGATAAAACATCAAAGCAGCACCCTCACGAACCGCCCCATAAATCACCTCGACATTTTCCATTTTCCCCACATTTCCCTGCACCGTAACCCGCTGATGTTCATGCAAACCCACACTTTCTGCATCCGCACGATTCATCAAAATGCAGTTGCGGTGCGGCATTCCCCGGTATTTGTCATCAATTTTGTAGACAACAGTATTGTGCTGAGAATAGCTGCGTCCCGTCATCAATGCCACAACAATACCCTGTGTTGATTCCGATCCTCTAAACTCTTTCGCTTCCGGTAATTTCAGCTTAGGTAAAGGCGTGACAAACATCTTCGCTTTCCCAGACGCGGTAGGGAATTTAGGTTCTGTAAAAATGCGACCGCCGATGGTAAATTCCTCTTTTGTTTCATCAATTGTCGCCATTTTTTCATAGCCAGGAATAGTTTTAGCAATCAATTGGCGAACGTATTTTGTGTCTTGAAGTCGGCGCCAATCAACAGGGAAATCGCCGTGAATTCTGCTAGCTAATTCCGTTAAAAAATACACTTCAGGAATCAAATCAGAATTCTGGAGATGAGTTTCGCCCTCATCATTTAAACGCACAAAGTTATTCCCAGATTCCACGGTTGTTTTGTGGGGATTTTCAAAGCGATTCAGTACAGGAATCACAATTGTATTGTGTTTTGCCAAGCCGCTAAAATGCCCTAAATTCGGTTTGGTTGCGAGGTATATAACGGTTTCAACATTGCTTAAAGCGCGTTTTGCCTGCGTTGAATCTGGATTTGCCCCATACAAATTACCGCCCAGACATATCAGCGTATCGACTTTGCCTGCATCTGCTGCTTCAATGAGCGATCGAGTGTCGTAACCTTTAACAGGACTGAGGGGACGATTTAATAACTTTTCTAAAGCTTGTTGAATTTCTTTTTTCAGCTTCACAGTGACGCCCATAGAGCCGAATCCTTGGACGTTTGAGTGTCCTCTGACGGGCATTAATCCCGCCCCTTCTTTGCCGACATTTCCCGTAATCAAGGCCGTGTTGGCGATGCTGAAAACGTTATCTACACCGTTATCGTGTTGGGTAATTCCCATCGCCCAACCGAAGACAACCCGCTGGGACGTGCCAATGATTTTGGCTGCTGCCTCAATTTCTGCTTGGGAAACTCCGCAGGTTTTAGTAATAGTTTCCCAATCGGTTACGCGGGCGTGCTGGACTACTTCTTCCCAGCCTTCTGTATAGGCTTGCAAGTATTTTTCGTCCAGCAATCCTTGTTCGATTATAGACTTTTGAATGCCGACAAATAGCGCCGTGTCGCTGCCCGGAATTGGTTGCAAGTATAAGGAGGAAATATCGGAACCGGGGATGAGCGACTTGACGGGAAATGCTGGAGAACCAAACTTGACTAACCCGATTTCCATCACCGGATTGATTACAATGATTTTACCGCCTTTGTCGCGAATTTTAATTAATTCGTTCATGAAGCGGGGATGGTTGTAGGCAGAATTCGCACCCGCGAGCACGACGCAATCTGCTTGCTTTAAGTTTTCTAGACTCACTACCGAGGTGCGTGTGGCAAACATTTCGCTTAAGCCAGTTGTCGAGGGAGCGTGGCAGAGATCTGAACAATCTGCTAAGTTATTGGAACCCATCGCCCGCATCATCAATTGCAGCAGAAAAGCCGCTTCGTTGGAAGAGCGACCGGAACTGTAAGATGCCACTCTTTCGGGGGTTTTGCGAAAAGCAGCTTCGGCAATTTGATAAACTTCTTCCCAAGAAATGCGATCGTAATGAGATGAACCAGCCCGCAAAATCATCGGAAAACTCAGCCTTCCCAACCTATCGGCTTCCATTGAAGTTAATTGCTGGAGTTCAGCAATACTCTTCTTTTCAAAAAATTGAGTTGAGATAGCCGGCTTGATTTCAGCGGAGATTGCTTCAACGCTTTTCATGCAGCGCTGAAGTTTTTCGCCCTCTTCATTTGTAAAACCTCCTTTCTGCCCGCCAGTGCCCCAAGAACAAGACAAACAAGCACTTTTATGCAGCAAAGTTTTCCAAAGTTTCGGGCCTTCTGGAGACAATGTATGCTTTGCCCAATATTCTATTACGGGCAAACCGCCACCTATCTCTGGTGTTTCCTCGTTTGTCTCGTTGAATGGCGGGATTGGTTGGGCATTTTGGGAGTTGACATCCATGTGGTTTACCTTTTGTTTGAATTGCGGATTAGTTGAAGAAATGCAGCCGGAGCACAAGGCATTCGGCAGAATGAAATAAAAATTTTGAAGGCAAGAATTTTGTTGTTTTTCAAAGCGATTTTTTTGAGCGCACTGTACAATACAATTCTGCTGCAGACCGAGTAACTTCTATTGACTCGGCGGGGGAACCGCCAGAGGAGTTAAATTTATTACTTGAATTTTACCGCAAATTTACAACAGAAAAAACTACTCAACAGATAGATGTTTTAATTTCTATTCAAGAATAGGTTCGCAGTAAGGACTTTAATCTTCATGCACAGGCAGAGAGAAAACTCAAGTCCTCACTACAAACCAGGTTTACTTCCTCTTATTTAACGCCTGCTTGCCAAACCCAAGACAAAGCAGTCGATCGCCCTCAGCCACATTCGGGTCATTCTGCAAATAATCTCCCAACCATTCGCAACTCCGAGCAATGATATTATTCAGTTCCAAATTCTCCACAGGCAACAGAATTACATTCCTATCCCTACTAGCAAAACCCAGAGTTTTGCTATCAGAACTAAAAGTAACGCTCAACACGCGATCGCTCGATTCCAAAGTTTTAGATAGCAGCGCCTTTTTGCCGTCAAAATCCCACAGCTTAACAGTATTTCCCCCACTCGCCGCCGCAATCAATTTGCCGTCTGGACTAAAACTCACGCTTTCTACAGTATCGCTGTGGTCGAGTTTTTCAGTTAAATTCGCCACCTTTCCATCAAACTCCCACAAGTAAACTTTTTTGTCACCGCAAGCAGCAGCAATAGTCTTGCCGTCGGGACTGAAACTCACATTTTTAACGCTGTCCTCGTGGTCGAGAGTTTTCAGAATTTTCGCCGACGAACCGTTAAATTGCCACAGGTAAACTCTCTTTTCTCCGGTAATTTCAAAAGCCTTTTTCTTCCCGCTTGCCTTGTCCTCAGCAGCAGTAGCAGTAGCAATAGTTTTGTCGTCGGGACTGAAGCTAACGCTAATTACTGGATTGCTGTGATCGAGTTTTGCAAACAAAGTTGCTTTAGAACCGTTCCAGCGCCAGAGGTACAATTTGCGATCGGCATTTGCGGCGGCAATTATCTTTCCATCTGGACTAAAACTCACGCTTCTGACAATGCCACTGTGGCTGAGAGTATCTAACAGTTTGCCGTCTAAACTCCAGACTTTCACTGTTTTGTCATCGCTCGCCGAAGCAACAGTTTTATCATCAGGCGAAACGCTCACCCAGGTAACAGAATCCTTATGACCTTCTAAGATTTTGAATAAACTGCCGTCAGCCCGCCAAAGTCTCACGGTTTTGTCCCGGCTAGCAGAAGCAATTGTTTTACTGTCAGCGCTAAAACTGACTTTGTAAACCCAGTCTCCGTGTCCTGATAAAATCTTATTCAGCGGAGTGCTATCCGGTTTCCAAATTTTCACTATTTTGTCCTTACTTGCGGAAGCAATAGTGCCGTCACCGCTGAAACTTACGGCTCTTACGTCGTCTTGATGTCCTCGAAAAGTGTTAAGCAAAGTGCCGCTGCGACTCCAAACTTTCACGGTATCGTCGGCACTGCCGGTGACAATTTGTTTGCCGTCGCGACTGAAACTCGCGCTGACAACTTCATCGTTGTGTCCTTTGAGAGTTCTGATTTCCTCACCGTTTCGGTTCCAAATTTTGGCTGTGGTGTCGGCACTTGCTGAGACGAGTTCTAGACTGTTTGGACTGAACTTAATGCTGTAAACAATGTCAGAATGTTTGGTTAGTGTTTTGGGATTAATCCTAAATTTCTGGGTTTTACTTTCTCGGTTCCAAAGTTTGACAGTTTTGTCAACACTTGCTGAGGCTATTGTTTGGCCATCGGGACTGAAACTGACGCCGAGTACCCAGTCTTTGTGTCCCGTTAAGGTTTGCAGCAATTTTTTGTTCGCAAGGTTCCAGATTTTGACGGTGTTGTCGTGACTGGCGGAAGCTAGGGTTTTGCCGTCGGGACTGAAACTGACGCTGGTGACGATATCGCGGTGACCGGATAAAATGCCGATTGCACTTTTGTCGTTATTTACTTGCCAAATTCTAATTGTGCGATCGGCACAACCAGTAGCGATCGTTTTCCCATCGGGACTAAAACTAACACTCGTCACGCTATCGGGATGATTGAAAGTTTTTAATAACTTACCTTCTTTGGTCGACAATTTAACAGTTTTGTCAGCACTTGCCGAAGCAACTGAATTGCCGTCTGGACTGACACTCACATCCAAAACAAACTTGCTGTGCTGCTCGAAACGGTTGCGTTCTTGCACCCCGGAAACTGCTTGTCTGAGTCTTTCTGCAATTTGAGTTTTAGTGTCCACAGGCAGCGCTGTACTTTTCAGAGAATCACGACCAATTTTGATACTATTTCCCAACACTCCTAATTGGTTTTTTTCATTAGAAAGCACCAAAGCTTCCGACGCCGAATTTAGGGCATCAGTCCGACTTTTTTCTGCTTCCTGCCGTGCGCTTTCTGCTAATTTTGCTTGCTCGAATGCCATCCCCGAAACACCTGCGAGTACAAGCACTCCTAGAACCGCCGCCCGCAATTGCCATCTCCGAGTGTGGTAAAGTTGAGCTTCCGCTTGGTACTGTTTGTCTCTAGCTTCCGACAGCAAAGCATCTTGCTCTCGGTCTTTGCGAATTTGTTCAATTTCATCTCGGTTAATTTGGTTTTGCTTTCGCAGTTCCTCAAATTCTGCCTTTTTATCTAATTCTTGCTGCTGGCGAATGAAGCTAACTAAATAATCGTGAACGAGCTGATAAAGCTCAGCAGGCAATTCTGTCCAGCGAAAAACTAAACCCGAGTTTACTAACAGTTCTAATACTAAATCTAATTTGTCAGCTTCAGCAAATGTCGCTAAATTAGAGGCTAATTCGGCGCGAGTTTTTAGGGGACGTATCTCATCTTCATCTGTCAGCAAATACAAAACTCGGCGCGCGGCAACTTCATTTTCCGGACCGCAATCTTTGATTACTTCTTCGAGAAACCTTTCGACTAATTTTTGTTGCGGATTGTTGCCAAGTTCCTGATATTGAGTTAAAGTTCTAATGTTCTCTTGTTGCAGTTGAGCGCCGACAAGTTGTAGTTCGATCGGGCGGACTTCTCCCAATTCTCCAGCTAAATTTTGGACTAATTCTTCGATCAGCTCCGGTTCTAAGTAAAACTGCGCTCGCTCAGTTAAAGTGCGAATTACCGATCGCGCATCGATCAGCGAAAAATTTCCCAAATAAAACAGAATGTTTTTGCTGAGAATGTCCTCCAAAATATCATTGTTAACGAATCCTGTCTGGTTTTTGGGTCGGGAAAATTCCAGCAAATAGTGCAGGTAATCTTCCCGCAAACACAGGACGACTTTTAAATATTTTATTTTCAAGCATTCCCGCAAAAAATCAAAAAATATTTGTCTTTCCGCTGGCTCTTTCCACACGAAAAAAAATTCTTCAAATTGGTCAAATATCAGAACAGTCACTAAATGTTCGGAATTTCTTTGCAGCTCCTTGATAATGTTTTCGTATTCGATCGCCTGTTGTTGTATGATTAATTCTACTGGCTGTGAGTGCTCTTTTCGATCCTCATTATTCCCAGTCGCTCCACCATGAAATCGCGAAATAAGATTTCCCTTGACTTCGCCTGCTTCTACTGGAAAATCTACCGGATCAGTTTCTGGTACTGCTTCGGCAATTTCCGGATCGAATATTTCAGCTTTCCCAGCAGATAACTGTCTGGTCAATTCCCGTGGCCAGTTGTTGTAAACTTGCAGCACTACGGGCAAAACAGTCCGCATTTCTATTTTTTTTTGTTTGAGAGCTGGTACTAATCCTCCCGTGACAATGGAACTTTTACCAACTCCCGACTGACCGTAAATTACTGTCAGTTTGTCGGGGGTATTGTTCATCCTATATATCAAGCGGTTGAGGTCTTGCTCTCTGCCGGAAGCTGTAATTTCGTCAGCAATAGTAGCCGTGTCTGCAACAGTTTCGGCGACGGAATTAATCGCTTCTCTGTGCGGCTGCAACTTTCCGGCTCCAATAAAAGCTCGGAACCGATACGTGTGTTCCACCGCTCGATAATCTTGCTTAATTTGAAATGCTTCGAGATATTGTCCCCGCTGAAAATAGAGCGATCGCAGCATTTCTAAAACCCGCAAATACAGTTGCGGGTTGTAGCAAGGTTCGGTTTCCGAGCGAGCAAGCTCTAAATGCGCGATCGCCTCCTGTACCTCACCCAACTGACTCTGGGCCTCTGCTAAAATTAACAGATACAAGCCTAGATGCTGCGACTTTACAGGGGTTCCCTGTCCCGTCGCTTCTAAATTTGAGTTGAGAACGTCTAGAGCCATTAAAGCCCATTCTTTCGCCCCTTGCCAGTTCTTTTGCTCTAAGGCTACTCTAGCCAAAAAGCCGTAATCTTGAGCCAAATTAACTGCTGAATTTTCCATATTTTCATGTAACCTCCGAGCTTTGATAGCTAAATTCCACAGTGCATCCCAATCTTCTAAATGCTGCAATACTTCGCCAAGTTGATTGATGAATATACCAACGGCATCCGGCCGCCCCGCGCGTTCTAAAACATCAATACATTCCTGAAAATAATTCTTCGCCTCCGTCCAGTAAGGACGGTTGCCGCTGCGGTGTTGTTCTGCTTGGAAGCGGTAGCAAAGACCGATGTGGAATAGCAGAATTCCCTCTAACACCGGTGCTGGGTGAACGGTAAATAACAAATCGCTAAATTGTGTTTTGGACCCAATAAATGCTACTTGATGCTTCCAAAAAATGAGACTTTTTTGATACAATTCAATGGCCGCAGGGATGCGGTGACAAGCATATTCGTGCCTACCGCGAATAAATTGCAAACTCGCTTCAATAGCTGGTTCTAACCTGATGTTGCAAGTTTGCAAGTCTTGGCTAGCCGACTCTAGTTCACTCAAAGAATTGGCTCCGAGAATGGCAGAATTAGTTAAACGCCAATTGCCACTTTCTAAAATGTTGGAAAAAATGCGATCGGCACTTTTGCCCAGGAAATCCACCAAGTCGTCGGGGCCAATCACAAATTCAACACTTGTCGTCCAAGTCTCGATATCTGTTACTAACCGAATCAGTTTTTTTAAGATTTTGTCTGTCACCCACAGCACCACCGGAAAGGGAAAATTATTCCGAAATTCTTCCCTCACGTAGTTGGTAGAAGTCAGGAGTCGATCGATCGCGCTTACCGATTCCAATCCAAACACCATTAAAGCTGACGGGTGGCTGCAGGAAACTTTGGTTTCTATCGTCGTGTAAAGAGTTTTAACAGATGGCGGGAGGACAATTTCTCGAATCTCGATCCCAGACTCCTCCCGCAATTGCCGCGCAGTTTGCTCTCTCATCGCACTGTAATTGCACCGCACCAAAATCAGCGAAAATTGCCCCTGAGACATTCTCAGAGTCCGGGTGAGAGTTTGCAGCGAACTTTTGTTTTGCTGTGCTGCGGTTTCTTGCTGGCAATGCGAATTAATCATAATTAATATTTGAAAAAATTTCTCAGAATAGGTGCTGTCAACTGCCGAAAAAAGGAAGTTCGGCAACGGATTTTTTAACGGATGTAACGGGTGTAACGGATGGAAGGAATCGACTTCTCGGGAAAGTACAATTAAGAACATCCTAACCGTTTTGGCGGTTGCTCTAAGTTTACTTTTACCCGTTTTTACGTTTGCCAATCACAGCGAACAATCACATGATTAATTTTATTTCGGCCCCTTTGGGCGATTTTCCATCACGGGAAACTATCAATTAGTTAAGTTTATTTCAGCCTGCATACTTATTATTTTAGCCGATCGCATTAAAGCATACCCAAAAAAATACATACTCTGTTATTCGCATATTCCCAGCAAAATCAACCGGATTTTACTTAAATCTTGATAATTGCGCAAATTCTATCCAGCCAAAGAGTCTTTGTTTGCATGGTTCCCAGCCCTCGCCCAAATCGCACATCCGATTCAGTTATTCGCAGATCCCAGAAATGCGGCATTCCCGGGTTGACTGGCCCCTGGCCGCACTGAGATAAACTATCGGCGGCGGCTCATCAATTACAGCTTGAAGATTTTTTGTCATAAATTTACTAATCTCCATATCTAAAGTAGCTGCAAACTCAGGTTCATCCCAATCCTCGCTTTCTTCAATGCTGAGTGTTATTGGTGGCCCAATATCAAAATTGGGTTCATCCCCAAAATCCGAAACTTTCTTAATTGGATCTATTTTCTGACTGGTATCAGTGGCAAAAGCTTCAGTTGTATTGGCTATTAGTACGAGCGGCAGTGCTACTATGGCACTTATTGTTTGTCGCGCCGTGATTTTCCTCATGGTATTCTCCTGGTATAAACTAAACTTTGGTGCTGCTATACATTCAACATCTGCGGCTACTTTAGAGCGCTGTCAGTGGATTTTAGATTTTAGATTTTAGATTTACTCCACAGATGAATCTGAGAGCTTGAACTTTGATCTAAAATTGTGGGCTACTTACCACTCCTCCAGTTCGCAACTATCCGTTTTTGAGCAGAGTCATTAATTAATATAATAGTGGCTTGCTTTTCCACAGCATATAACCTTATATGTGAAACTTCGCGACAAGTTTGCTTAACAGAGCATATCCGGTCAACTGTTTGCCTTTCTATTTACTACGTGAAAACTCTTAAACAGTCAGGTTTTCCCGTTAAGTAATTCCCTAGCCTTTGCGAGTGTTCATCTCAGACTCAAAGCAAAGTGGGTGAGAAGTTCGAGCGCAAACCAGTTTTCGCAAACCAGTTTTCGCACACCAGTTTTCGCAAACCAGTTTTCGCACACCAGTTTTCGCACTCCCCTGCTGCCACCAGCAAGCTGATGTTACATACCACAGCCACCAAATATCTGTCAATACTTATATCTTAACATTTCTAAGTTTTTTCATAATTATCGTTACCAGGAAGAGCCTGGTAACGCAGCTCGGCGAGGCAGAGCCTCCAGCCAAGTCGAGAGGACTCCTATTTCGTCAAGCCGTGTTCGAGAGCGAAGCGAACCAACTCAGTACGGCTGTTAGTACCCGTCTTGCTAAACAAACGGCTGACGTACTTTTCCACATTACGCACGCTAGTTTCCAAGCGGCGGGCAATTTCCTTATTCATCAAACCTTGAGCAACCAAATCCAAAACACTTTGTTCTCGCGGAGTCAAATCAATTTTGATCGGCGAAGGACTTTGGGCGATCGAACTCCGCCCACTCAGCAAAGACTCAATTCTTGCCATTTGGCTTGTCAAAGCAGCAATATCGGGACTTTCAGCATTTTCGCTCGTCTCCTTAGCAGCCGCGCGACGGGCCAGCAAATTGGTTACTATTGCTACTAACTCGTCGGGATCGAAGGGCTTAGAAAGATAAGCATCGCAGCCTGCTTGATAGCCTTGAATACGATCGCTCGTCATCCCCTTAGCCGTCAAAAATACCACCGGCAAAGCCTTATAGCGAGGATCTTCCCGCACTTGCTTGAGAAATTGATAACCGTCCACCTGGGGCATCATAATGTCTGAAATCACCAAATCGGGATTAGTCTGCTGCAAGAGTTCCCACCCATCCCGAGCATTACTGGCCACCTCAACCGCAAAATCGCTATCTTCCAAATAAGCTTGTACTGCTTCCCGCAAGCCCGGTTCATCATCTACCAATAATAATCGTGCTGACATAGTTGTTACCCTTACGCTTTACCACTATTGTTAAATTTAGCCGCATTTAACTCTTATTGTCACTCTATCCCTCGAAGGAAGTTAAAAAATTGTTGTTCAACTCAAGAGCTTTGAGTTAGGTTTTGATCTAACGATTAAAAAGTTCTTAAATCTTTAATTCAAAACTCAAAACTCAAAACTCAAAATTATTGTTGAACCATTCCACTTAAACTTTTGAACGATCGGTCAAAATTTCATAACCAGTTTCTGTTACCAACACAGTATGCTCAAACTGAGCCGACATAGCATTGTCAACGGTTACAGCCGTCCACTTGTCAGAAAGCGTCCGAGTGTACTTAGAACCCGCATTCAGAATTGGTTCGATCGCCAATGTCATGCCGGCTCGCAATTTCACGTTCGGCATTTCCCGCGTGCGGAAATTGAAAACCGACGGTTCCTCGTGCAAATTTCGCCCGACACCGTGGCCGGTAAACTCCTCAACGACGCTAAAACCGTTGCTTTTGACATGATCTTCGATCGCACCAGCCAAATCGAGCAAATAGGCTCCAGCCTTCACTTGTTCGATGCCTTTGTACAGAGCTTCTTCTGCGACTCGGATTAATTTTGCCGATTCCGGAGTCACTTCCACAACTGCGATCGTGATGCAAGAATCGCCGTGAAAACCTTGGTAATATGCCCCCGTATCTACCTTGAGAACATCTCCTGCCCGAATTACCTTTTTGGCGCTGGGGATGCCGTGAACAACTTCGTTATTAATGCTAGAGCAAATCGATCCTGGGAAACCGTGATAGCCTTTAAAACTCGGAGTTGCCCCCATAGCACGGATGCGTTTTTCGGCATAAGCATCCAAATCAGCAGTAGTCATTCCCGGTTTCACCATTTGGGAAATTTCTTTGAGTACCGTTGCAACGATTTTCGCTGCCTGCCGCATAATTTCGATTTCGCGTTCAGACTTAATTTCAATGCCTCGACGCTGTTTTTTGACTTGGGGTGCTTGAGTTGGGCTAGAAAGCAGACTGCTAAAAATATTCATGAATTGATTGGCGGGTAATTTTGTACTTTGACGGCAGGTTGAAGCAAAAAAACGGCAAATATCCACTTTTTTGTGGAAAAACGAGTGTCTTGTTCCGAACTGTCGATCGCTTGTCCTTGTAGCTAGCTTAATATTTTTCTCACTAATCGGCACGGGATTGGCGGGTCAACAAAGCGGTTTCAACCGCCGAGTCCGTTGGAGCGGGATTTCCGAGCATTCCTGTGAGGTTAGCAATTGTGGCAATTAACTTATTTATGTCAACTGGTTTAGATAAGTGCATCTGGAAACCAGCTTCCAGCGCTTGCTGGCGCTCTTCCTCTCTGGCGTAGGCCGTCAGAGCGATCGCAGGCATCTTTCCACCCCTGAGCAATTCCATTTCTCTCACGCGCGCGATCAACTCATAGCCGTCTGCTTGTGGCATTCCAATGTCGCTCAGCAGCAGATCCGGCCAATAACTCTCCAGTGCAGCTAGAGCCCCGGCCACCGATGCCGCCGATCGCACGATAGCTCCTTCGTCCTCGAGTAAAGCAATCAAAAACTCCCGCGTATCATCGTCATCATCCACCACCAGCAATTGCAAATTAGCGAGAGTGGGGAGAACCTCTGTCGCGTCATTGAGCGGCGACCAATCATCGTCAGCAGCGAGGGCGTTCCTCTGTGCCACAGGTAAAGCCACCGTAAATTTCGCACCCTCGCCCGGATTATTCTCTGCATACACCTTACCGCCATGCAGTTCCACCAAGTGACGGACGATCGCCAATCCCAGGCCCAAACCCCCGTAAGACCTAGTTGTGCTGCTATCAGCTTGGCGGAAGCGATCGAAAACATAAGGCAAAAAATCAGGAGCGATACCAATGCCGCTATCAATTATCTCAATTTGAGCCTCATCTCCAACTGACTCTAACCGCACCTGTACTTTACCCTCTTGCGGACTAAACTTAATCGCATTTGACAGCAAATTCCACACAATTTGCTGCAAGCGATCGAAATCGCCGATAACTTCACCTACATTTGGACTGCACGTTAATTCTAGGACTATTGATTTTTCCTCAGCCAGGGGCTGCAAAGAATCTATTGCCAGGTTTATCGCAGATTCCAACCGAATCGGATGCTTATTTAAATTTAGTTTCCCTCGCAAAATCCGCGAAACATCTAAAATATCTTCGATGAGTTGAGATTGAGATTTAGCATTTCGCTCAATTGTTTCTAGGGCTTTATCAATAGTTTCTTGGTCAAATGTTTTGCTGCGAAGCAGCCTAGACCAGCCGAGAATTGCATTTAAAGGAGTGCGGAGTTCGTGAGAGAGAATAGCTAGAAATTCATCCTTCATCTGGTTAGCTCTCTCCGCTTCTTGCCGCGCCACTTGTTCGCGGATTAGTCTGCTGCGTTCTTCCTCTGCTTGCTTGCGGTCTGTGACATCTCTAACCGTGCCCACGTGACCGATCAGTTTTCCCAAATCCGAAAACATTGGCGACGACTGCACATTAATCCAGCGCACAGTTTCGCTACCAGCTAACCGAAACTCGTTAGAAAATTCGTGGCCTTCTTTAATCCAAGCTAACCAATCTGCTACTACACGCTCGCGATCTTCTGGATGAACTTCCCGCTGCCAAATCTCTGCTAAACTTTCCTCCAATGTTAACCCACAAATCGCTTGACAACGGGGATTGATGTAAGTACAGCGGCCTTCAACGTCAGCTAAGTAAATTCCCAGTGGTGAACAAGCACACAAAGTGCGAAACCGCTCTTCACTTTTACTTAGTTCATTATTAACCGCAGCTAACTGTGTTGCTTGCTGCTTCACCTCGACTGTTTTTTGGAACAATTCCACAAATACCTGCACCTTCGAGGTCAATATTTCCGGTTCTAAGGGTTTGAACAGGTAATCCACCGCCCCCAGAGAATAACCTTTAAACACGTGGGTGTCATTACTGCTGAATGCTGTGATAAAAATAATCGGAGTCGCTCGCGATCGATCTCTAGAGCGAATCAATGTTGCGGTCTCAAATCCATCCATTCCCGGCATCTGCACATCAAGCAAAATTACCGCAAAATCTTCATTAAGCAGGCATCTCAGAGCCTCCGCGCCCGAATTAGCTTGTACTAGATGATAAGAGGGGCTGTTGAGAATAGCTTCTAGAGCTACCAAATTTTCTGGGCGATCGTCAACTAAAAGGACATTTACTCGATGGGGGGACTGCAGATTCATAATTTTTTTAATCTTTAATTCTTAGCAAATTGACTAAACAGGGAGCGATTTTAGAGAGGGGTAAAATCCAGTCTACTTCAACATTTGCGATCGCCGACGCTGGCATGGTCGGGCATAGAGCTGAAGCCGGTTCCTCCACAAATGTCAATCCTCCCTCAGCTTTAATTTTGGCCAGCCCTTTAGTGCCATCCGAATTAGCTCCCGTTAAAATTATGCCGATAACTTTCTCCCCAAAGGCATCCGCAGCCGACTCAAACAGCACATCGATTGAGGGCCGCGCGTAGCAGACAGGAGCTTCAGTTGATAGTGCAAATTTAGGAGTTCCGCGATAGGGGATTGGGGATTTTGAATTATGGATTGACTCCACTGCCACGCTCCCCCATTCTGTAAACTCGTTTTCATACAGGCTAAACTCCTCCTCAGAGGGCGATTCTATTAGCAAGTGATAGTCAGCGGGAGCCAAGTAAACCCGTCCAGGTGCGATCTCTTCTTTGTCTTCTGCCTCTGTGATTTGGAGAGAGCTTTGCTTTTGTAAAAAATAAGTAAGCCTATTCTGAGAACTCTTATGGCGGTGTTGGACAATAACTACAGGCAAAGGAAAGCTTTGTGGCAAATCTGCCAGCAGCACAGTCAGAGCCTCTAGTCCTCCCAAAGACGTGCCAACAACCACTATTTCAAATTTTTTTTTATTTAACTCTTCGGTAGAGTTTATCACTACTTTCAATTGGTTCATAGTATTTTTCATAAGGTGTAAAAGTTAGAGACTCCTGATGTCCTAGTCCTAAAACCCCAAACATTCCCAGGCTCTCATAAAAAAGCTTGTGTACCCGCTCTTGGAGGTGTGAATTGAAATAAATCATCACATTACGGCATAAAATAACATTAAATTCATTAAAAGAGTTATCCGTTGCTAAGTTGTGGTGAGCAAAGACAATATTATCTTTAAGTGAAGAGCGAAAAATCGCATTTTCATAGGCAGCAGTGTAATACTCAGAAAACGCTTTCTTGCCCCCCGCTTGGTGGTAGAGTTGCGTATATTCTTGCATTTGTTTTAGCGGGAATATCCCAGTTTTTGCGGTTTTCAAAACTAATTCATTCATATCCGTAGCGTAAATCCGACAACGGTCATAAAGTCCTTCTTCTTGCAGCAAGATTGCCATAGAATAGACTTCTTCTCCCGTTGAACATCCAGCGTGCCAAATCCGAATAAAAGGATAAGTACGCAGCAGCGGCACCACTTTATTTCTGAAACTAATGTAAAAGCTGGGATCGCGAAACATCGCCGTTACATTGACAGAAATGTCCAGCAGTAAACGGTCTAGATAAGCAGGATTGTGCAGTACCTTTTCCTGAAGAGCAGAGACAGTGGTGAGCCGTTCCGAGCGAATAGTGTTCCAAATACGGCGCTTGAGAGAGGCAAGAGCATAATTGCGAAAATCAAATCCGTAATAGCGAAACATTCCCTCTAGTAGGAGTTGAATTTCGATTGTTTCAAGTTCATGGCTTTCGGGCATTTTTAATTACTAATTGGTTATTGGGCATTGTTGACAGTTGACAGTTGACAGTTGACAGTTGACAAGTGATTTCCATTATCGATAAAGCCAGACACGCAGCAGCGAGAGCAACTGTTCCGTATCAACAGGTTTGGTAATGTAGTCAGACGCACCAGCTTCGATACATTTTTCCCGATCGCCCTTCATAGCTTTCGCAGTCAGAGCAATCATTGGCAACGAAGCAAATTGAGGCATATTACGAATTGCTTGCATTGTTTCGTAACCGTCCATCTCTGGCATCATCACGTCCATCAACACAATATTTATCTCAGGCGTATTTTGCAATTTAGCAATGCCCTCTCTACCATTCTCAGCATACACAACTTCCATTTTATGGCGCTCCAGCATACTTGTGAGGGCGAAAATATTCCGCATATCGTCGTCAACAATCAAGACTGTTTTGCCCGCAAGCGTCGAATCTGTTTGATACAATTGCTCTAGCATTTGGCGCTTGGGTTCCGGCAAATTTGCTTGGACTCGGTGCAAAAACAAAGCTGTTTCATCTAAAAGGCGCTCAGGCGATCGCACATCTTTAACAATGATTGTTTCCGCCATGCGCTTGAGTTGAGTTTCTTCGGATCTTGTCAACTCTTTGCCCGTATAAATAATAAGCGGCAGACTTTTCAAAGTAGTCTCTTGCTTGATCTGCTCTATCAGTTCAAAACCAGTCATATCTGGTAGTCCCAAATCGAGTACAACGCAGTCAAAATGCCCCGATTTCAAAATTGCTAGCGCCTCTGCACCACTTCCCACAGCCGTGGTAGAAACATCGTGATTGCCGATTAAATCCACAATGCTCAGACGTTGCGTTTCGTCGTCTTCCACGACTAGCAAATTCTTCACTGGCCGCTCGACAAAACCCTTAATATCAGTCAAAGCTTTGCTCAATGCTTCGCGACTGACAGGCTTTTGTAAGTAGGCGATCGCCCCTAACTGCAAACTGCGCTGCCGCCCTTCTTCAACTGATACAATGTGAACCGGAATGTGGCGCGTACTTGGGTCGTGCTTCAAGCGATCGAGCACTGTCCAGCCATCCATCACAGGCAAATTTAGATCCAGCATAATCGCAGTTGGCTTGAACTCTCGCGCCATCGCCAAACCGATATCGCTCCGCAAAGCCACCAAACCTTTAAAACCCTGTTCCTGCGCCATATCCAACAGAATTCGAGCGAAGTTTACATCATCTTCAATAATCAAAAGCACGCGATCGTCACTCTCAATATTTTCTCGATCATCAGAGATTAAAGGTGAGGGGTAAGGCGCGATCGGCAAGTGGAAATTCGGCAAAGGAAGTGCGGGAGAATTAGCAGAGGGTAATGGAGGCGTTTGCTTGCCCGTTCCCGCTCCCGTATCAGTGATTATTATTCGCGATTCTTGGTAAGTTTGTGGCAGATAAAGCGTGAACCTACTACCCTCACCAGGACTACTTGTCAATTTAATTTCTCCGCCTAGCAAATTAGCGATTTCTCTACTAATTGACAAACCCAAACCCGTGCCCCCGTATTTGCGGCTAGTGCTACCATCTGCTTGTTGGAAAGCCTCAAAAATAACCCTGTGTTTTTCAGCAGAAATCCCTATCCCGGTATCGCTAACTGAGAAAGCCAAAACAGTAGGGGAATTCCTTAAACTTTCTATCTCTAAACTCCACCCTTCCCGCACTACTTCGGCACGCAATTTCACCTCACCTCGCTCTGTAAACTTAAACGCATTAGAGAGGAGATTCTTCAAAACTTGTTGCAGCCGTTTAGCATCAGTATAGAGACCTTTTGGTAACCCAGCCTCAAGCTCTATTTTAAAACTCAACTTCTTATCCTGGGCGATTTGGCGGAAAGTCCGATCCAAATGATCTCGCAAGTCCGTAAACAACACTTGCTCAATTTCCACCGACATCGTGCCTGATTCAATCTTAGCGAGATCCAAGATGTCATTAATCAGCCCCAGCAAATCATTTCCCGCCGAGTAAATTGTGCGCGTATATTCAACTTGCTTCAGAGTCAAATTGCCTTCAGTATTGTCAGAAAGCAATCGAGCCAGAATCAACAGCGAATTTAGCGGAGTTCGCAACTCGTGAGACATATTTGCCAGAAACTCCGACTTATACTTAGAAGTTAGAGCCAACTGTTCTGCTCTTTCTTCCAACAACCCCCTCGCCTGTTCGATATCTCGGTTTTTCCGCTCAACTTCCTTATTTTGCAGCGCTAGCAATTCTGCTTGTTCTTCTAGTTCTTCATTCGTTTGTTGCAGCTCTTCCTGCTGACTCTTTAACAGTTCCTCAGATGCGCGGAGTGACTGCGCTTGTTGTTCGAGACGCTTGTTAGTTTCCGTTAGTTCTTTTTGCTGAGTTTGTAACTCTTCTGCCAAAGACTGTGACTGTTTCAGCAACTCTTCCGTCCGCATACTCGCCGCAATTGTATTTAAGACAATGGCGATACTTTCTGTAAGTTGGTCGAGGAATGTCAAGTGTATTTCGCTGAATCGGCGGAACGAAGCTAACTCGATTACTGCCGTCACTTGTCCCTCAAATAATACGGGTAAAACCACCACATTCAGCGGCGTAGATTCTCCCAGTCCCGATCCAATTTTAACGTAGTTTTCCGGCACTTCTGTCAACAGTATCCGTTCTTTTTCCAGGGCGCACTGTCCTACCAAACCTTCGCCTAAATGGAATCTATTTCCTAACTGTTTGCGTTCGCGGTATGCGTAGGTACTTAACAGTTTGAGAAACGGATCGTGTTCGACAGATTCCATCATAAAGAAGACGCCATGCTGAGCAGACACCAGCGGCGTCAATTCTGAGAGAATTAGTTTAGAAACAGTTTCTAAATCCCGCTGACCTTGTAGCATTCGAGTAAACTTAGCAAGGTTGGTTTTGAGCCAATCTTGCTCAGTATTTTTCTGCGTAGTCTCCCGGAGATTGGCGATCATCTGGTTAATGTTGTCCTTAACGATCGCAACTTCTCCTTCCGTGGCGACGGAAATTGACCTCGTTAAATCGCCTCTGGTAACAGCAATTGCCACTTCGGCGATCGCCCGCAACTGAGTAGTCAAATTCGCCGCCAATTCATTCACATTATCCGTCAAATCTCGCCACGTCCCCGCCGCGCCCGGAACCTTCGCCTGGCCGCCCAATTTCCCTTCAATTCCTACTTCCCGCGCCACTGTAGTAACTTGATCGGCAAACGTCGCCAGCGTATCAATCATCTCGTTAATCGTATCTGCCAGAGTCGCAATTTCTCCCTTAGCTTCCAGCATTAATTTGCGCTTCAAATCGCCATTCGCCACCGCCGTCACAACCTTAGCAATACCCCGCACTTGCGCTGTCAAATTCCCCGCCATCGAGTTTACGTTGTCGGTTAAATCTTTCCAAGTTCCCGCAACTCCTTTCACCTCAGCTTGACCGCCCAATTTACCCTCAGTCCCCACCTCCCGCGCCACCCGCGTTACCTCAGAAGCGAAGGAATTAAGCTGATCCACCATCACGTTAATAGTGTCTTTCAACTCCAGAATTTCGCCTTTGACATCGACGGTGATTTTCTTAGACAAATCGCCATTTGCCACCGCTTTCGTCACTTCCGCAATATTCCGCACCTGCGCCGTCAAATTCCCCGCCATCAAGTTAACATTATCGGTTAAATCTTTCCAAGTTCCCCCTACACCCCGCACGTAAGCTTGCACACCTAATTTACCTTCCGTTCCCACTTCCCTCGCCACCCGTGTTACTTCAGATGCAAAGGAACTCAACTGATCCACCATGATGTTAATCGTGTTTTTCAGTTCGAGAATTTCCCCTTTAACATCTACTGTAATTTTTTTGGATAAATCGCCATTTGCCACCGCCGTTGTCACTTCGGCAATGTTACGCACTTGTGCTGTTAAATTCCCCGCCATCGAGTTAACTGAATCCGTTAAATCTTTCCAAGTTCCAGCAACTCCTTTAACTTCTGCTTGCACACCTAATTTCCCTTCCGTCCCCACTTCCCTCGCAACCCTGGTTACTTCCGAAGCGAAGGAATTTAACTGATCCACCATCGTGTTGACGGTGTTTTTTAACTCCAGAATTTCACCTTTAACATCTACAGTAATTTTCTTCGACAAGTCGCCATTTGCCACAGCAGTCGTAACAGCCGCAATATTCCGTACTTGTTCGGTCAAACTACCCGCCATAAAATTCACTGAATCCGTTAAATCCTTCCAAGTTCCTGCTACGCCTCGGACATCCGCTTGACCGCCGAGTTTACCTTCGGAACCCACTTCCCTAGCAACCCTGGTTACTTCAGATGCAAAGGAATTAAGCTGATCCACCATCACGTTAATGGTGTTTTTTAGTTCTAAAATTTCGCCTTTAACCTGTACCGTAATTTTTTTAGATAAGTCACCGTTAGCAACAGCCGTCGTCACCTCAGCAATGTTGCGAACTTGTGCTGTTAAATTCCCGGCCATTGAGTTAACTGAATCCGTTAAATCTTTCCAGGTTCCTGCTACTTCCTGCACTTCAGCTTGCACGCCTAATTTACCTTCCGTTCCCACTTCCCTAGCAACCCTGGTTACTTCAGATGCGAAGGAATTTAACTGGTCAACCATCGTGTTGACGGTATTTTTGAGTTCGAGAATTTCCCCTTTAACATCTACTGTAATTTTCTTAGATAAATCGCCCTTTGCCACAGCGGTTGTCACTTCAGCGATGTTCCGCACTTGTGCTGTCAAACTGCCTGCCATGAAGTTAACGCTATCCGTTAAATCCTTCCAAGTTCCGGCAACTCCTTTCACCTCAGCTTGACCGCCGAGTTTGCCTTCGGAACCTACTTCTCTCGCCACCCGCGTTACTTCAGATGCGAAGGAATTTAACTGATCCACCATGATGTTAATAGTGTTTTTTAACTCCAGAATTTCACCTTTAACATCTACTGTAATTTTTTTAGATAAGTCACCATTTGCCACAGCAGTCGTCACGTCGGCAATGTTCCGTACTTGTGCCGTAAGATTGCCTGCCATCGAGTTAACTGAATCCGTTAAATCTTTCCAGGTTCCTGCAACTCCCCGCACTTCAGCTTGCACGCCTAATTTCCCTTCGGTTCCCACTTCCCTAGCAACTCTGGTTACTTCAGATGCGAAGGAACTCAACTGATCCACCATGATGTTAATCGTGTTTTTCAGTTCGAGAATTTCCCCTTTTACATCTACCGTAATTTTCTTCGACAAGTCGCCATTTGCCACCGCCGTTGTCACTTCGGCAATGTTACGCACTTGTGCTGTTAAATTCCCCGCCATCGAGTTAACTGAATCTGTTAAATCTTTCCAAGTTCCAGCAACTCCTTTAACTTCAGCTTGCACGCCTAATTTCCCTTCGGTTCCCACTTCCCTAGCAACCCTGGTTACTTCCGACGCAAAGGAGCTCAACTGGTCTACCATTGTGTTAACAATTTGCGCTGTTTGGAGGAATTCTCCTTTGAGGGGTCTGTCTTCTATTTCTAAGGCGATAGTTTGCGATAAATCCCCTTTTGCTACGGCCCGAATTACTCTGGCGGTTTCAGAGGTTGGTTGCACTAAATCTGTAATTAGGGTATTGACAGAGTTTACGCTAGCTGCCCATGAACCCTCGGCGCTGCCGATGGTGGCCCGCTGGGCGATTTTGCCTTCTTTACCGACAACTGTGCCGATCCGATCGAGTTCGGCCGCCATTCTCTCATTGAGATCGATAATGTCGTTAAGTTCGTCAGCAATTTTCCCCGCTAGACCGGTCTGGTCTATGGGCATCCGAACTGAAAAGTCCCCTTTTTTGACTGCCACTAAGGTTCTAAGTAACTGTTTGGCATAACCATTATTGGAATTGGGGCTTGTGATCTGTGCAGTTGACATGACAGTTACCTTTGACGAGTTTGAAGGGGAAGGGGGAATATTTTTGAGATTATTGATATTATCCGACTAAAGCAGTGTCTGATTGCTTCTATCGAAAGATGGATGACAAATTGCTGTTTATCAGCTATTTTGTTATTGGTTATTTTATACTGGTTCGCAGGCTCTTCTTAATAACCAGTTAATTGTCGGGTGTCAAGAACAAGCCCCAAAGCATGTTCCACCCTTTTCTACAAAGAGTGAATTTTCTTGTAGGGCGGGCATCCTGGCCGCCCTACAGATTACCAACTGCGATTATTTCCAATTTTGCCACGAACTATTGAAAATAGAAGTACCCGGAAATGCGATGGGATTGGCATTTTGTTGCAACCGCAACTGTAACACTTCCAAGTTTGGCTCGCGGGACGGCAATTCGTCCACTAATTCATAAGGTAGAATCCCCTTTTCTAGGGAAAAAGCAGCCGTAACTCCCGCCGCCACACCGGCAGACCATTCAAAAGAATGCACTCGATAAGCAGCCGCCGCTGTGTGGCTAACAGCAATACTTTTACCTGCCACTAACATATTGTCAATTTTCTGGGGAATCATTGCCCGCAGCGGAATTTGGAAGGGATAAGCTTGCCCTTGAGCTTTGCGAGTGCCTTCGCGTTCGGTATTTCCCGGTGCTTCCGGCGGACTGTTAGTCATGCAGGGGTGAAAGTCGATCGCATAATGACCGATACCCACAGAATCAGGATAAATCGTAGCGCGCGATCGCGATTTTGTATCCTCAACAGATTGACTTCCCACAGCCAAAGCCGGCGCATTCAAACCACCCACAGCCAACCACAAATTGCGATACTCTTCCTCTGACAAATTCTGGCGATAAAAATCAGCCGTAAAGTCAGTGCGAGACATATCAACTTCCCACACCGTAAAACCTTGAGGCTGATTGAAACTCGGCCGCCCAATAATGCGCCGGCCCTCCCGCATATAAGGATATTTAGAAAGTCCGTGTACTGTTCCCATCGGCGAATCCAACCCGCTCAAAAAACGATTGTTTGGATTAGGCTTTTTCACTCCCTCTCCTAGCTGCGAGTCAGTAGTTCCTGTTACCAGCCAGTAGAAAAATCCTTTGGCATTTTCTTCTCCCTTTCGCAAAGTTTCGGTTCGCACACCGCCCATCCATCCCCCCGGTTGCAGTTGACCTGCTGCTTCCAACTGGGCGCGAGAATAAATTAAATTATCCTCAGCAGAACCGGGACGATAGTCATTGCCCCAAGTCCAGTTTTGCATCGAAATATCCCCCGGATAAATCGGAAATTGCTTTGGGTCTGAAGGTCGCTTTTCATCCGGTCTCATGCTCCTGATTTGGCGGTAGGTAAAAACTAAGGGAAAGCTCGCTAATCTCTGCAATTCGTAGCTGTAGTAAGGAGCGTATTGTTGATAAAAAGATGGCACTTGATGCTGCTGCGGTTCCTTCGTTGCCTGCATCGCAAAGGTGTAGGTAAAACCTTGAGTGCAGTAAGCATCGCCGGTTGCGCTGGGGGAGGAAGGTTCAAGAGGGGAACGCGGGTCAATTCCGAGGCGGTAGGGAACATCGGCAAGTCCGATCAATTCGCCTGTTTCAGTGGCATCTACAACGTACCAATCAGCACCCCCTTGTAAAGGCGGGGAACTTGGGGAATCTCCCCCCCTTTTTTTGTTAGGGGGGTTCTGAGAGGCTTTAGAAATAAACCGAATAATAGTTTTGTTAAATCGCGGAGAATTTTCGTAGCGATAGGCATCTTCGATAGTTTGAGAAAGAGTTTCGGTGTTGAGTGGTGGCGTGTTGGCGGCGGGTTTGTGTTGAATGGCGATCGCACTTTTAATTTGTTGGCCCCCAACCGTATTCCCAGCCACAGCAGGAGTAATTGCTAGTTCTTTAATAACCGTATTAGGAAACCATTTCAGCGTGCCTTTGCCTTTTCTAGCGGCATCCTGCAAGATGTTAAATAGAATTTTGTGACCGTCGTAGGGCATGAAACACGAATAGCTAACCCAACAGCCTCCAGGATTTAGCCGCCCGTAATGTTCCTTGATCCGCCCCCGCAATTCGAGGTAGCCACGGGGGTAAAATAAGAGCGATCGCTGAGTCTCTCTTTCATCGAGTGCCGAAGTTCCCTGGGAGGAAATTTGGCCGCCTACCCAGTCAGTAATTTCAGTGAGGCAAACTGTGCGCCCCGCCAGCAAACCTTCGTAAGCGGTAGCAGCGCCTGCAAGCCCGCCGCCTGCTACTAGAATGTCGCAAGTTTCTGCAGTGTCCGGATTGCGGGGAGGTGCGGCAAATACTGGGGAAATGCTCCCCATCGCGGAAATTATGCCGAGGGTGAGGCTAAGGATCGATCGACCTTTGAGCAAAAATAGATACTGTCGAAGTTTCATCGGAGATTGTGGAATTAATTTTGACATCAGCGAAAAACACTCATCCCATCTAAATGTTTATTTTGCAGTATACTGGTATTTCGCGGTGTTGTCAGGGAAAACTTTTTTAGAGAAGAGGCATTAATACCAGCAACAACTATTGAACAGCCGGATCTACCTTATGCTGAAAATCGTCAAATTTTTTAGGTCATTAATTCCTTTTGAGACTTTAACAATTACCACCAGTTTAACTTATTCCGAACTTTTACGCAGGTTGGACGAAGTTGTTACTCCTCCAAAAGTTGTTAGAATAATTATACCCTTTGGTCCGCCCCCTGCGAAACCCTATGAAGGAACGATTTATGGCAAAACCTTCAAAATTAATCGCATCATCATCGGGAGACATTTATTGTTTCCAATTATACACGGAGATATACAGAATCAACAGTTCGGTTGTTCCATCAAAATTAGGATGAGTTTACATAAAACAGTTATAGGATTTCTGATTCTTTGGCTGTGGACAACTGGCAGTATTGGAATGTTTGCTTTATTTGCTTGGTTAGTAGAACCATCCGTGGGAGCAATATTTTTACCAATTTTAGCAATGTTTATTTTGGGCTGGCTTTTGTGCTTGATTCCCTTTAAAATAGAAGCAAAAGCAGCTACAAAATTTTTGTCTATTCTCTTAACATAAAGTAATTGGTAACGGCAATAATTTAGCTGTATTATTAAAAACACTTTAGGTTCATCGGCCGTCAGCGGCGGTAAAAAAACTCCCAAATTATGCGTCCCAACAAACTAAAACAAAAAATTAAACAAGGGGAAACAGTCCTCGGTTTATTTATGAACTGCGCTTATCCCGCATTCATGGAAATATGCGGTCACGCTGGATTCGACTTTGCGGTTATCGACATGGAACACGGCCCCCTGAACCCGCTTGCTGCTGAAGATTTGTGTCGCGCCGCCGACTGTACCGGCATTGCACCGATTATTCGCGTCCGCAAAAACGACGGGCCGCAAATCCAACGAGCTCTCGACATCGGCAGTGCAGGTGTTCAAGTACCTCAAATTGAAAGCAAAATTGATGCTGAAACCGCTGTCAAAAGCGCTAAATACAGTCCTCTGGGCACGCGAGGCCTTTCCTTCGCTACGCGGGCGGGACTTTACACCGCCGCAGGTACAAATATCACCGACAAACTCAACGAAGAATCCTTAGTTGTGATTCATGTCGAAGGCAAAGCTGGCATCGACAACCTGGCAGAAATAGTGACTGTCCCAGAGGTGGACGTGATTTTTCTAGGGCCTTACGATCTGTCGCAGTCGATCGGCATTCCCGGCCAAGTCCGCGATCCCCGGGTCATCGACATGATGCAGGAGGCAGTGCAAACCATCCGCAAAGCAGGCAAAGCCGCGGGTACTTTTGCTGACAACCCCGAAATCGCCCAGCAGTGGATTGATGCTGGCGTTCAGTACGTCACACTTGGGGTCGATGTTGCCGTTTTCCTGCGCGCCTGTCAGTCGCTGGTGAAAGCGGTCAATCGATTTTAGATTTTGGATTTGGGATTAAAAGAAGAACCAGCCCCCGGATTCATCTTGCAAGCTTTACGATATCTTTGCAATTTTAGTAGTGTCTTTTACGACACATACAAAAAACCTGCGCTAGAGTAGAAGCATACACCTCCTCAAGGCAAAATTAGGGAGGGGAGCAAGGCTTCAGGGAGTAAAATCTATGAAAACCGTATTAGAATCCATTCATTTGGATTATGCCTTCATGTTTACTTTCAAAAAAGTAAACTCGATTAAGCTAGAAGGTTTCAAGGAATTTTTTGACGATATGCCTGTCGATCCGTATGTGAAAGGTAAGTATCGTTCTAGAAGATTGTCGCGGTTTGCAGTCAACGGAAATGAGTTAGTTAAGTTACCTCACGGCTATTTGTATCAAAGCAAAACATACAATCCGCTAGTGGGTGATATCAGGCGGGAATTTGCCGAATTGGACGATCGGCTAATCGCCCTCGATAATTTCAAACAGATGATTTTTGCTTTTTTCGATTCCTGCAAAATTCACCCGGAAGCTGAAATCGGCATCCATCAAATCAGGACGACTTGTTCGCCAAACAATTTCGGCAACCCGGCACCGGAAGGCATTCACCAAGACGGTACTGACTTTATCGGGATTTTCTCGGTTGACAGAACTAATATTGTAGGCGGGGAAACGCATTTGTACTTGGCTAAAAAAGAGAAGCCTGTTTTTAATAAAATTCTGCATCCGGGAGAATTGCTGTTAGTTAACGACCACGAGTTTTTCCACTTTACTACACCGATTAAACCGGAATCTGAAGGGGTGGGAACCAGGGATGTCTTTGTGCTGACTTCTCCGAGTTTGCTGACCGATTGAGGATACAGTCCTGGACGCATAACCTAATGATGTAGGGTGCGCGCCGCGCACCTTACTCCGATTACCCATTACTGCATCCCACAGATCACCTTTTGGTTGCGCCCCCACCCATCTCGATCGTGGTTAATGCTTGGGAAAATCGATTCCTGAAATGGATATTCCTTCCATCTTCTGCACATATCGTCCTTGAGCAGCTACACATTCTGCCATTTTTTTAGCTTGTATGGGTTGACTCCTTGGATCGGGGGAGATACCTCTATACTCCCATGTACCGCGAATGTCGCCAGAGAATGCTTTTCCATTGTTTTTTAATAGTAGCTCTGTACCAGTTGCATCAATATAGAATTTCCCATTTTCCAAAGACACGCTGCTAATTGTGATTGATTCGACTCCTTTGTAGGGATTTGCAGGGCCATCGACGATCTTGATGCAGATTCTATTGTTTTGATGTGCAATCTCTCTACGGAAGTTATTGAACATTGTTCCTTGAGCGTAGTAAGTTCCTGTGGGGAGAATTGTAGAGCCCTGTTGATTACTTTGAGCAGAGGACAATGATGAAATTGACAGAAGGATAGAACTAACAATTAGTGTTTCGATCGCCAAAAATTTCATTTGCAACAAAACTCCATTAAAATTATTTTTTCAGATTCTACACGATCCCAGGTGATCTATAAACTTCTTTAGAGTTCTTGCAAAAGTCAAATTCACCCCCCGCCAGTCCCCCCATATCTGGCTATGGATAGAGTAACTATAACAAGCCGTACAAATCTCCTCTGAAGACCAAGAGCGATCGCCCTTGGTCTCTGTTCTGCCTGCTTTTGGAGGAAGCTGCGAGATCCCTCCTAACATAAATCTTTATTTGTATTTTTTTGAAGAAATGTAAAAATTAATATTTTTTTAGCTGAAATTTAAATTTTGCTTAAAGTGCAGGCTAGTCTTTATATGAGAGGGTACATCTACTTACAAATTGATAATTGCTAAAGAAAATGTGTATTTATTATTAAAAGAGGCTGCAAGGATGATTAAGTTAGCCGGCTACGAGATTACTAACCAAATTCATGAAAGTAACAATTCTTTAGTTTCCCAAGGACTGAGAAAGCAAGACAACCAACCAGTCATTCTCAAATTTCTCAAGCAAGATTATCCGATGCCAGCTTCGTTAGTCAGATACAAGCAGGAATACGAAATTACACGCAATCTCAACCTAGAAACGGTACCTAAAACCTACAGCTTAGAAAGATACCAGAACAGTTTGGTTATTATTTTCGAGGAGAGTGGTGGAGAAGCATTAAAGCTGTGGTTGGCTGATCACAAACTTACCTTAGAAGAGTTTTTGTTAACAGCTATTAAAATAACCAGAGCTTTAGGTCAAATTCATCAACATAACATTATTCATAAAGATATCAACCCCAGCAATATTATTATTAACTCGACAACAGGGCTAGTCCAAATC
This sequence comes from Microcoleus sp. Pol11C2, assembly GCF_036701505.1. Taxonomy (NCBI): domain Bacteria; kingdom Bacillati; phylum Cyanobacteriota; class Cyanophyceae; order Oscillatoriales; family Microcoleaceae; genus Microcoleus; species Microcoleus sp. Pol11C2. The sequence continues at coordinate 4,103 of NZ_JAUBQX010000039.1, read as the reverse complement.
ATAGATTTTGGCATCTCTACTGTTTTAACTCGTGAGAATCCTACCCTAAAAAATCCTAATGTTTTAGAAGGCACTCTCAGCTATATATCGCCGGAACAAACAGGCCGAATGAACCGAGCGATCGACTACCGCACGGATTTTTACTCATTAGGAGTTACTTTTTACGAACTGCTAACGGGGCAACTGCCATGGGATTACAACGATGCAATGGAATTACTGCACTGTCATATTGCTAAACAAGCAGTGCCGCCCCATGAAATCAATCCAGAAATTCCTAAAGCGGTTTCTGAGATTGTAGTAAAACTGTTAGAAAAAACTGCTGAAAGAAGATACCAAAGTGCTTGGGGAATTATCGCAGATTTAGAACAATGTCTGGAACAACTACAGGCTAAAGGAACGATTTTAGATTTTGATCTCGCCCAAAAAGATATTACTGATAAGTTTCAAATACCTCAAAAACTTTATGGTAGAGAACGCGAAATAGAAACCTTATTAGCAGCCTTCGAGCGAGTCAGCAATGGCACAACAGAAATTATGTTAGTGTCCGGTTACTCTGGCATTGGCAAATCAGCCTTAGTGCAAGAAGTTTATAAACCGATTACTAAGGCAAGCGGTTATTTTATTGCCGGGAAATTCGACCAATTTCAACGCAATGTTCCTTATGCGGCTGTTGTCAAAGCTTTTGGATCCTTGGTCAAGCAACTATTAACTGAAAGCGAAACGCAACTGGGCGCCTGGAAAGAAAAACTTTTAGCGGCGTTTGGTGATAACGGTCAAATCATTATAGATGTCATTCCCGACGTAGAACTCATCGTCGGCAAACAACCACCCGTCCAAGAATTAGGTGCTAGCGAAGCACAAAACCGCTTTAATTTAATCTTTCAAAAATTCATCCGCGTATTCTGCTCAGTCGAGCATCCTTTAGTTATCTTTCTAGACGATTTGCAATGGGCTGACTCCGCTACTCTGAAATTGCTGGAAACAACGATCGCGGATGAAGGAACAAAATATTTATTTTTAATTGGTGCGTATCGGGATAACGAAGTGAATCGCAACCATCCGTTAATTATAACGCTGGATTTGCTTCGGACTAAAGGTGCAATTATTAATGCAATTACCTTAACTCCTTTAGCCCTCGAACATATTAGCAACCTAATTGCCGACACGCTACATACTAACGCAGTAGGGCATTTAGCCGAATTAGCCATCAAAAAAACTTCGGGCAATCCCTTCTTTGTAAATCAATTTTTCAAAACCCTCTTTCAGGAAAAATTACTGAAGTTTATCCCTCCCTCCCAAGGCAGTCACGCCCAATGGCAATGGGACATTGCTCAAATTGAGGCAATCGGAATTACTGATAATGTTGTGGAGTTAATGATTAGGAAGTTAAGAAAACTGTCTCCCGCCACCCAAAAGATTTTGCAGTTAGCTGCTTGTGTCGGTAATACATTTAATTTACATACTATTTCTATCATTCAAGAGACAACTGCAGCCGTAACTTATTACGACCTTTTACCTGCCATTCAGGAAGGGTTAGTCTTGCCGATTTCTGAATGGGAAACTACACCAGAAGAAATAATAGAAGCTCGCTTAGTAATTCTTTCCTTTAAATTTCTTCATGACAGAGTGCAACAAGCGGCTTATGCCCTCATTCCCGAAGAGGAAAAAAAGGAAACTCATTTAAAAATAGGTCAATTAGTTCTCCAAAATACTACCGACAAAGAATTAGAAGAAAAAATCTTTGATATTATTAACCATTTGAATATAGGCGCCGAACTCCTAACCAGTTCTGAATCAATTTATGAACTTGCAAAGTTGAATTTAATCGCTGGTAAAAAAGCTAAGGCTTCGGCAGCTTATGAACCCGCTTTAAAATATCTGACGGCAGCGATCGAAATATTGCCAAAAAATATTTGGGAGCAAGATTATCGGTTAATTTTTGAGTTATACCAAGAACAGGCAGAGTGCGAATATCTTTGTAGCAATTTTGAAAAAGCCGAAGAACTTTTCGATCTACTTTTAACTAAAGCTAAATCTAATTTAGATAGAGCAGCGGTTCAAAATATGCGCTTAGTATTTTATGATAATACTGGCAAATATATAGCGAACATTAAAGTAGGTTCAGAAGCCTTAAAAGAGTTAGGGTTAAACTGGCCTAGTAATAATGACGAACTGCTAGCGCAATTAGAATTAGAGTTGCAGACCTATCGCACCCACCTCCAAACAATTAAAATAGCAGATTTAATTGATGCCTCTGCAATGCAAGACCTAGAAATTATGGCTTGCATGCAGATATTGATGAATATGACTGGGCCTGCTTATTTTACTGACCAAGACTTACTCGCTTTGACTGCATTAAAGATGGTGAATCTCTCCATCCAATATGGCAATTCTGACGTATCTCCTCACGGCTATGCGTTCTGGGGAATTATAGCTGGATCGAGATTAGAGGATTATGAAGCAGGTTATGAGTTTGGTAAATTAGCCATAGATTTGAATGAAAAACTTAATAATTTTAAGTTAATCTGTAAAGTTTCTAATTTATTTGCTGGGTTAATTGGTCACTGGCGCAGCCATATGCGGACCAATGTTCCCATTTTCATAAAAGGTTATCAAGCCGGGATTGAAACTGGGGATATTTATGCTTGCTATATTGCGTACAATTCTCTTTTGCAAAAGATTTTAATGGGAGAGGAATTAACGAGCGTTCTAGAAGAATCTTATAAATATACCGAATATTTACTAAAGATAAAAAATCAAGTCTTTGTAGAGGCACAAATGATGTGCCAGCATTTTGTCTTTAATCTACAAGGTTTGACAGCAGATAAATTCTCCTTGAGCAGCGATCGCTTTAATGAAAATGGCTGTATGCAAATGGGGCAGGAAAGTCAGTTTTCCCCCGGCATAGCATTGTATAGGACATTGAAAGCTCAACTTTTTTTCCTGTATGAAAACTATGCTGAAGCGTTGAATGCCGCTAATTCAAGTGAAGAAATGCTCCCCTTTACAATCGGACTTGCCAACGAATCTGAACATTATTTTTACCATTCTTTAATTTTATTGAATGTTATTCTTCAAGCGAGTCCAATTGAAAAAGCCGAGTATTATTCAAAGCTGGCAATAAATCAAGAAAAAATGAAAATTTGGGCAAATAATTGTCCGGAAAACTATTTACATAAGTATCTGCTCGTTGAAGCAGAAATAGCGCGGGTAGCTGGGAAAGATTTAGAAGCCTTTGATTTATACGACAAAGCGATCGCTTCGGCTAGAGAAAACGACTATATCCAGAACGAAGCTTTGGCGAACGAACTAGCGGCTAAATTCTGGTTGGCTAAAGGCAAAGAAGATTTTGCTCAACTTTATATGCAAAAAGCTCATTATAGCTACCAACTCTGGGGCGCTCTAGCTAAAGTTGAGGATTTAGAACAAAAATACCCCCAATTCCTAGCTAAAATCAAAACCACAACTCAAACAAAACTTAACCAAACAACGACTCAGCCTACTACCACCACTAGCACCAATTTGGGAGAGACACTAGATTTAGCCACAGTAATGAAAGCTTCCCAAGCAATTTCCGGTGAAATAGTTTTGAGTAAGCTACTAGAAAGGTTGATGAAAATCGCCATCGAAAATGCAGGCGCCCAAAAAGGATTTTTAATTTTAGAAAAAGCAGGAAACTGGGCCATCGAGGCAGAAGGTTCCGTGAAGGAAGATGAAGTTAGCGTGCTGCGATCACTTCCTCTGAATGCAGAAGCAGCTTCTCTTGAAACGCCCAAACTCGCAAGTGCGATCGCCCACTACGTCATCCGCACCCAGGAAAACGTAGTTTTAAATAACGCCACCCAAGAGGGACAATTTACCCGCGATCCTTATATAGCAGCCACTCAACCCAAATCCATTCTCTGCACGCCTCTGCTACACCAAGGCAAACTGACAGGCATTCTTTACCTAGAAAATAACCTCACAGAAGGAGCTTTCACTAAAGATAGACTAGAACTGTTAAAATTGTTATCGGCCCAAATAGCCATTTCCATTGAAAATGCCCAACTCTACAATAACTTGCAGGAGTTCAATCAAAACTTAGAGCAATTAGTGAGCGATCG
>NZ_JAUBQX010000038.1:24850-62971 GCF_036701505.1 Microcoleus sp. Pol11C2 | reverse complement strand
TTCATTTTTTTTGTCATAATCAAGTATTGCATATAATTGTACCGTACTCATGATAATGATTTAGGATTGCTATATGTTCAATGATTTGTAGTTCCTGTCCTGATATATCTACTTTGTGGTGAAAACGCGCCATGCAATGAAAGCTGTAAAGGCTAGATAACCAAACACGGTTATCCAATCTAGCCAATTATCGGAAGTTATCAAAAAAATATCGTTCATGGGTATCATTCACGTGATTATTACTTACCGCAGTTACTGACTAAATTTTACACGATCGCGCTTAAGTGCGATCGAAAATATTGTCGATACAGTTCGCACCTCGGCACGCACTCGTTCCCCTGCAATCTCACCAACCCCAAACTATCTAATTTAAACGCCTGCATCGCCTTTAATTGCACCGGAGAGTCCGCAGCCACAATCTCTCTCATCCCCTGCGCCAACTCTGGATATTCTTCCAAATTCCACAACTGCCGGCGCAAATGGTCGCTGTAAATTCCCGCATCGGCGAGCGCAGTTTCTTTTAATTCATCGAGTGTCACACCCGATCGCGAAATGTGATATAATGCAACTCGCACTAAATACGGATGTCCGCCGACAATTGCTGTCAATTTTTCAACTTCTGCATCCGACCAATTCAAGTTGTGGCGCGCTGCTAAATCTTGTATTTGCTGATGGTTGAATTCCGGTAAATCTACAGGCAGTCCGACGTTGAAAGGCGATTGATTGATGTTCATCGGGATGTAAACTTCGGTGGAGTGAACTACAATTAATCGCAGTTTTTTCCAGATGTCCCGCCGCTTCGATTCTTCGTGCCACGCCCGCAGCAGTCCTAAAAAGTCTTCGGCAATGTCGGGATATTGGAAAACGCGATCGATCTCGTCTAATCCTAAAATTAAAGGACTGTCTATTTGTGGCAAAATGTATTTCTCAAAGTAATCTTTGCAGTTGACTTTGCTGCCAAAAATGTCATCCCAATAATCGTCTAATTGATTGGGTAAGTGCAACTCGCGCCCGACGTAAGCGCAAAACCACTTTAAGAATTTATCTAAGTTGGCAAATACGGCTTTATCTACTAATTGAAAAGTTAGTGGCACGGTGCAATAGCCTTGACGAGCTCCGTGATGCAAAATTCTTGCCATCAACGAAGTTTTGCCCATTTGTCTTGGTGCTTTAATTCTAATTAAGGCGCTGGGCTGCACAATAGTTTGATAGCAGCGTTCTTCAATGGGCGGGCGTTCTACATAAAATTGAGAAGCGACATCGACTTGTCCTCCCGGTAATTCTGGTTCGGCGGCGGGTAGAGGTATTTCGTCGCTGCTAATTTCTAATAGTTGTTGTTGTGTTAAATCTTCCGTTTCCTCTGTGACTGGTGCCGGAGTTTCTGCTAGCAAGTTCAGAACTTCTTCGATAATAATTGGAGTGTCGGCGGTGGTTTTCCATTCCCTCTGTTTGATGCGGTACAGATAGCCCCGCAAGTCGTGATTTAGAGGCGAGTTGAGGGGAAAACCGACGCGGATGGGGAGAATTATTGGTTTTTTGTCTGGGCGGGAGTCTTGCAGTTCTTTTGCTTGCTGAACTTGATATGTTAGTAGTTCGCTTTGGTTTTCCGTTGGCGGCAACAGTAGCAGCAAATAATCGCATTCTTGGAGGAATAAATTAATGCGCTCAAACCAATTATCTCCCAATCTAATGTTATTTTCGGCTGTGAAAACTGTATGACCGATCGCACTTAATGCCGTTTCTAACTGTTTTCCTAACTCGCGATCGGGTTCGGCGCTGCGATAACTGACAAATACTTTAACAATTCTGCTGCTGGCTGTATCTTCCGCGGCCGACGAATTGTCCAGCTCGTCTAAATTTGTCGGTTCCTCCAGTTTAGCCGATCGGTGGTCGCTAGCAGCCAGAGTCATTTCAAAAGCCGCGAACAACTGTCGAATTTTACTCAAATCCGCACCTTCTCTACCCTGCTTAATTTTGCTGACTGTATCGGCACCAACGCCAGATTCAGCCTCGATTTCAGTCAGAGTACCTCTAATATTATTTCGGTCAGACCATTCTTGGAGCGCCTCGTTAAGTTTCTTTAAGCCAGAGGCAGTGAGAATGCGACCGCGATCGCGTTTTGACTTGAGCACTTCGCTTGCAGTGAAAGGGGAACGAATCTAGAAATTTTAACGCCTTAAGTTCCTATTTTGGGCGATTTTAAGGAAGATAATCAGCCAGCCGGAATTTAAGGGATTTTACTTGGAGAGGTTTTTAGGGCGATCGACTCCTCAAACTCTGTCCTGATAACGGCTTCAACAGTTGAATATATTTGAGGAGAAAAAGTTTTTCTTAAGTCCCCAATCTCCGCCGCTAATGACCATTGAACTTTTTAGAGTAGATACACCAAGCAAAAAGGGAGCAGCCAAATGAGCAAAATCTTACACAGACTGGCAATGGCCGCTTTGGGAACCGCCGCCATTTTCACAATTAATACACTTAATAATTTAACAGAAGCATCAGCCGCTGGTAAATTTGACCAACCAGAAATTTATCAAAACACAGTTTTTCCACTTGGCGTACCGGGTCAGTTGCATAAATAGGCAAATTCATTCATTTAATTAAGGAGAAATTATGAAGTCTACACTGTGTTCGCCACAACCTATAGCTACCAAATCTGACTCGGTTGACGCTGAGGCGATCGATGCCTGCACTGCACTTGCGTGGGTTGAATTGGTAGCATTAGATGCCAGCGCTCTCACGGGGGATGATTGGCTGGCTTTGTGCGATGATATAGATAGCGGGGAAATCTACCGCTGCTGGTTTTTGTGGTGCGATCGCGAAGTTAGCGGTAATTGGGAAGCTTACGATCCTTTGAGTGATCGCCGATTTGTTGCTAAAGGAAAAGTGTTTCTCAAAGCCGCGATCGACTCCCTTGAAGATGCTAGAAATCGGGAAGTCGCCTAAGTTGAATTCATCGAAGGCGAATAAAATTTGCGCCTACAAAACAAGAATTCTGCCAAGAGAATCCGCCACTGTACAAAGTTTTGTCCGCCTGCGCGAGACTGGAAGAAAAAGGGGTAATAGAACCGGATTTGAGATCAGTCCCGGAAACGGAATACTCTCAAAGAAAATAAAAAAAATACGGCTGCGGGCAAGAGTTGACTGTATGATGCTAGGTGCTTCGTCTCGAAAGCGGTTGATAACGTTTTTCCAGCCGCTTTCTCGCTGCCGCCGTTCAACTCTTTCTCTTCAAACATGACTCTAAAACTGCGATGGCTGTTACCGGCCGCCCTTAGTCTTTTCTCGATCGCCCTGCCCGCAAAAGCTTATACACTAACATCTTGGCACTTCGATCCCAGGGGCAACCAACTCAATTTAACCACAGATTCAGGAGTTCAGCCGGAAGTTAAACTAATTGCTAATCCCACCCGCTTAGTAATTGATTTACCGGGAATAGTCTTGGAGTATCCCGAAAGTCCTCAAAGCTACAACTCAGCTATTCAAGAAATTAGAGTCGGGCAGTTTGACACCGGAACAACCAGGTTAGTGATACAATTAACTCCTGGTTATAAGTTAGACCCGCAAAAAGTCCGAGTCATTAGAGAATCTGCCACGCGCTGGTCATTTCAGTTGCCAAATCCCGAGCAAATAGCGGGGAACGAGTCTTTTATCCCAACAGCTATTACCAGCGTAGAACAAGCAGCAGGTCAAGTTACGCCCACTATTTTGCCGGGACATCAGAGAAACTCTTCCACTGATTTGGTGATGTCCACAGGCTCGGAAATGACCGCAATTAAGCCTCAAATTGAAAGTGCGATCGAACAGTATAGATCCCTGAGCGCCGGAATGTTTTTTCTGGATTTAGATACAGGAAACTATTTGGATATCAAGGGCGATCGAGTATTTCCGGCCGCCAGTACCATCAAACTACCTATTCTGATTGCTTTTTATCAAGATGTAGACGCAGGCAAAGTTAGCCTAGACGAAACATTAGTTATGAAGTCCGACTTAGTTGCCAGCGGTTCTGGAACTATGCAAGACAGACCAAATGGCACTCGGTTTAGCATCAGAGAAACCGTAGATAAAATGATTACCATCAGCGACAATACAGCCACCAACATGATTATTGAACGTTTGGGGGGAATTGCTAAACTCAACGAGCGTTTTCGGAGTTGGGGATTAACTGATACGAGAATTCGCAATTGGTTGGGAGATTTTCAAGGAACAAATACCACAAGTTCTGTGGATATGGTAAAGCTGCTGGCGATGCTATCTCGCGATAAATTAGTTTCTGAATCTAGTCGGGAACAAGCATTAGAATTACTGCGGCACACAACAACTAGAACGCTTTTGCCTTCCGGTTTGGGCCCGGGAGCAGTTATTGCTGATAAAACCGGAGATATCGGCTTTGTGGTTGGCGATGCGGGAATTATTGATATGCCCAACGGCAAGCGTTATTTAGCGGCAATCTTTGTCAAACGTCCTTACAATGACCCGATTGTGAGAGACTTTGTGCGCCGGATTTCGCGGATTGTTTACAATTATTTAGACCAACCTGCGGCGAGAGTACCGGATAATTTGCGTTGATCAGACAATTCGGCGATTGAAATCGCTACTAAACAAACAAAGTCCGCCTTCGCGGACTTGAAGAGAAGATTTTTAATGAGTAATGACTATTCTTGGCGCTCGATGGCTACCGTCACATGAGCCACAACTGCTCCCACTGTAGCAAGTACAGCAGCAATTGGAAAGACTACTGAACCTGCAACGCCGCCTACTAATCCCGCCATCAGCGGAATGTCTGCCAAAGTCCGCCCTTGCGAGTTTTTGATGACGAGGCGGCGGAGTTTTCCTTGCTGAATTAGTTCTTTGACTTTACCAATTAAACTGTCGGCGCTAATCTTAAATTCTTCCACTCTAACTTTTTCCTCTGTTGCAAATTCTGAGGCGAATACATGAGTTTCAACTGTTGGGTTGGCTGAATTTCCGGCCGCTGCTGTTTCGTCTTGTAGAATTGTTACTTGTTGTTCTAGTTGTGAGTTCATTTTGTGTAAGGGCGGGTGAAAACCAGCCGTTTAATTTCTATACCCTTATCTTCGGCGATCGCACTTGGGAATGACAGGCAAGGAAACCCTACAATCTGCATTCGTACTTTCCACCCCCGCCTTTTTACTCAAAACATTATTTTTGTGGCGTTAGATCAGGGCGGTTTTATCTCTTCCGAAAGGTAGAGAAGATATTGTTGAAACAACCCGTCTCTAGATACAAGTAAGGTGCGTACAGTTAGCCCCCGTCTTGGTGGCTGCTGTTTTGAATTTTTTGTTGAAACTTTGCATGAGGACGTGCAGTTAAATATTGCCAATTCTCTATTTCCGGTGTACTTTGCAGCGATTGAACGATCGCACTTAGCACGGCAAGACGATCGCCGACTGAGAGTTTGCAGGCTTTTTATTTAAGCTGTTGCAGGCACATAAAAAAATACTCCAACAAAGGTTGGGATTTGAATTATAGTACATTGGAAAGCACGGGCGATCGAGTCAAGAGAAATCCGACAGCGACAACTTGTGTTTAAGCTGTCGAGCTGCACATCTTCCGATCGAGCATACTCGATAGAGATACTTGTGAGCTATCGCTTTACTTCTGTGTATTGTGTTTGTTTTACGGTAAGATATTGGACGATCGCTACTCGGATGGTGGAGGTACGATTTCAATACCGTACTTGGGAGCAGTAGTAAGAATTTTGTCAATGTCTTCAGGACTCAAGGATGCTCCCAGGGTAATCTCACCATTCACGGCCTTTCCAACTTCGGCAATAAATTTCTCAAAGCCAGCAGGAGTGACCCAAATCAGCAGTTTAGCGGGTGTAGCGGTCGTATTCGTAAATCGGTGAAGCTGGCCTTTCGGTGAATGAAGAAAGGTTCCAGCCGTCGCCACGAAAGTACGATCGTCTAGCTGGAATTCAATCTCTCCGTCTTGAACATAAAATGATTCATTTTCTCGGTTGTGCCTATGGGTCGGCGTACCCCCACCAGGTGCAACAATTACCTCACAAATTGCATAAGCTTGACCTGTTTCTTCACCAACTGCTTTGAAGGTATAGAGGTCTTGACCAAAGTAGTAAGAACTGCCTTGACCGGGTTCAATAAAAAGTCCGTTTTGATGAATAGTCATTGGTTAATTGGTAAAGCGAAGTGTTAGGTGGCTGGCGATGTATTTTTAGGGAACCTTCTTCACGAAGTCAGAGTTTTCTCAATACGGCGATCGGGGATAAGCCACATGATTGCAACTAAAACATACAGCATGAAAGCCAACCATGAGTTCACAAAGGAAAGCAGGATTGCTACGCCATAAATCACCACTGATACCTTACCCTTAAAGTCTCGCCCCAGTGCAATTGCCAGAGTGGAATCTTTACCGTGATGAGAAATAAGAGCACGAGTAAGAATGAAGTAAGCGATCGCAGCCAACAACAGCACAGTGCCATAAAGCGCAACTGGCCAGGCCGCGAAGTGGTTCTCGCCTGTCCAGGCAGTGACAAAGGGAATGAGTGACAACCAGAACAGCAGATGCAGATTAGCCCACAAAACATTACCATTGACGTGCCGAGCCGCCTGTAACAAGTGATGGTGGTTGTTCCAGTAGATACCAAGATAAATAAAACTGAGTACATAGCTCATAAATACTGGAACTAGCGGACGCAGCGCAGCTAAATCAGCTTCATGGGGCACTTTCAATTCCAGCACCATAATGGTGATGAGAATCGCGATTACACCATCGCTGAATGCTTCTAACCTGCCTTTACCCATTTTTGTAGATCCTCCTTTTTTGCTAGCGCGGTCGATCGCTCCTAATTCCAAAAATAACTTAGCATAAGGTCGGTTGCAGTGCTGTGTGATACCCCGATCGGCTATCGCTTGCACTTATCAACAAAGCCAACGATTTTGCTTGCCTAATCTCCGCTGAAAACAGATAACCTTAACGGACTTTTCGCTGATCTGTTTAAGCAGTCGATCGGCACGACTTCTTATCAATACCCGATCGCGCAACGGGTAAAACGGGAGAAGCAGTTGTTGAAATAAAAAGAGCGATCGATTAAGGAAGCGCGATCGCGGCTATTTGACATAAATAGTTTGAGCCGTAGAGAGAATTTCTTGACGGCGAATCCAGTTGGAACTGCGCTCGATCGCCCGTTTACTGATTAGATCGACTGGTCTACTTAGCACTGCTTCGAGTTCTTCCTGCATTTGAGCGCGATCGAGTAGACCCCAGTTGGCTGTGGGGGCAAAAGCAACTAGGATATCGATGTCGCTGTCTGCATGAAAGTCGTCACGAAGGATGGAACCAAAGAGGGAGAGTTCGATGATTTGCCACTGTTGGCAGAATTTGGTGATTTGCTCAATTGACAGGGCGATCGGGGTTTTCATTCAGCCTCCTCAATCTTTCTCTAGAGCCATTTCAGCAAATAGTTTCGGTAATTTACAGGTATGACACCGAGAACTTATAGAGCGAATTGAGCGATCGGGCTTTTGTACAGTACGATCGCGTGGCTCGATCGCAGAGCGCGATGGTGAGCAATGCTGCGGCCGCTGGGTGGTCAAAAGTTGTCATAAAACTTCTTGCAATTGCAAATCCGGTTTGAATACTCCTTTTATCTATTGGTCTTGGAAGACTAACTTTGTTTGTTTAGTCGCGATTTAAATCTCATAATTATCGAGGGGAAACAACCCGGATATGATTTATTTACCGCCTAGCAGCTTTTTAGCACCTTGTGTTAGTGTATTTTTAAGCATGGTTTGGCGCTTTATGCACTCTAAATAATTTCCCAATGTGGGTATCTGATTCTTGAATCTCATGTTACTAATAAAACTGTGTTTTTGCGGTTCATTGTGAGTTGCTCCGGCGGCGACTGTGTTGTGAATTAGAAGTTAAACGGCTCCATGCGATCGTCAGAATCTAATTTAGAGTTTTGTACGGAATAATGTAAGAGAGCGGTGTATATAATTGTAAGAGTAGTTCAATAACTACTGAGAACGCACGAAAAAGCAGTCAGATATTACTCCGGCAGCAGATGCTGTATCAACAGCTTTGAATCCGTCTGTTTTTTTTACTACCTAAATTGCCTTGCAACGACTGAGACGCTACTTAATCAAGTAGAGCGTCATCTAAGTAACACTTATTTTGGGAATAACACAATTTTATGAACGCAGTAATGCAGATTTTCGTCCACATTAGAGGGGGATTTTCTCCTGTTATGAGTTCTGTACTTGCGGTTGTCAAAAATTTTCGACTTGGGATAATTTTGGCTTTAGCGTGTCTTGCTTGTATTTTGAGTTATGTTCCTGCTGTTTCGCAAACTTCGCCAACTCAGTTACCTAATCCCCTCAAACTCGGAGTTAGGACTTCTGCTTACGAAATCGGCAATAATGTAAGTATAAATCGAGCGGGTGGTTTCTGTGGTACTTTTGGCGAGGAGTTAAAGAAGGAGTTAGCTAATAATGGTAAACAAATTGAAGTTGAATATCATGAAATTAAGAATGACGGTAGCGGTTACAAATACCCAAGATATCATGGCTTGAAGACAGATAATCTGCCAGAAAAAATTCATATTGAATGTGGTCCAAATTCAAGCTCATCTCAGAATCTGGAAACTGCTAAAGGCATTACTTTTTCCAAGCCTTTCTATCAAACAGGGGTCAAACTTCTATTACCACAGAAATTGGCTTCTGATTTAGATGATGGTCATCAGAAGGTGAGAAATATTAAAGTTGGTGTTGTTAAAGAAACCACAACATCACTCTTGTTGGGAGGTATTGTGGATAATATTGAGGAATATGACACGAGGGATGAAGCTTTAGATGCTCTTGATGTTAAAACAATAGAGGCATTTGCTAGCGATGCGCTTATTTTGCAGACTATCCTCGAGCGGGGAACTCCCTCTAAACACCCATACATCCAAAAAGGATTCACTCTTTTCAAAAAAGACGGTTACTTAACAGACTCAAGAGAAGAATATGTTATGGCAGTTGAGGCTAAGGAAAAATCGACATTCTCCAATGAACTAATTGACTCGATAAATCGGACATTGAAGCGAGATGAAATATCTCAAGCTAAACAAAAATTAAAGCAGATTGAAAATCCTATAATCTTTCCACATACTCAACATACTAAACCTCCTGAAGATACTAAACCTACTCCAGATATACCACTATGGTTGCAGTGGTTGGTGGCCATATTTACTGAACTATTGGGTGGATTTATTACACTATGGAGTACAATAATCAGAAGGCAAAAGAAAAAAGTTTTTTTGATGCGGTTGGGTTGGGGATTGTGTGTATTAGGAGGAGTTATAATCATATCTATAATCATATAGCATATTTCAGGTATGTGAAGTCCGCACCATCGGTAGGGACACGCCAGTGCCTAGTCCCTACAGGCTATTGAATGTACCGAAGATCCCTGCAATCTGCTGTAATTGCGATTCGGCAATAAAAAAATATTTAACTCTATGCGCGTTAGACTGTGAGTAAAGACTAATGAAATAGAATTGCTACATACAAGTGCAACCGGACTCGATCGAACTTGCGTTAAACTAAGTCAGGTAAATGACTTTCTATACTCATGACTATTTTTACTCTACGATCGATCAAAAAAGACTTCGGCATCAAGGAACTCTTGACAGATGCCAGTTTCAGCCTGGATGAAGGCGATAAAGTCGGACTCATCGGCACCAACGGTTCCGGGAAATCAACCCTACTGAAAATGATTGCAGGCTTGGAGTCGATCGACTCTGGCGATCGCTGGGTCAATCCAGGCTCTAAAATTGTTTATCTCCCCCAACAGCCGGATTTAGACGAAAATCACACTGTCTTAGAGCAAGTATTTGCCGACAGTGGCGAACAAATGGCTTTAGTGCGCGAATACGAGGAAATTTCCGCTCAACTGTCCCACGGCAAAGGCGATACCGACAAGTTGATGGCGCGTCTGTCTGCGGTGTCTGAACGCATTGATGAGGTGGATGCGTGGGACTTGGAAACTAAAGCTAAACTGATTTTGACTAAGTTGGGAATTCAAAATTTTGATGCGAAAATTGCCGATTTGTCCGGTGGCTACCGCAAGCGAATTGCCTTAGCAACGGCTTTGTTGTCCGAGCCCGATGTGTTGCTGATGGATGAACCGACAAACCACTTGGATGCGCTGTCTGTGGAGTGGTTGCAGAACTATTTGAACGGCTATCGCGGTGCTTTGCTGCTGATTACCCACGATCGCTATTTTCTCGATCGCGTCACCAATCGCATCCTGGAGATCGATCGCGGCGACCTTTACAATTATGCTGGCAATTACGCTTATTACTTGGAGAAAAAAGCCCTAGCTGAAGAATCCGCCGCCAGCAGTGTTCGCAAACACGCGGGTGTATTGCGGCGCGAATTGGAATGGCTCAAACGCGGGCCGAAAGCGCGGAGTACCAAGCAAAAAGCTCGGATCGATCGCATTAAAGATATGCGAGCCCAGGAGTTCAAAACAGCCAACGGCAAAGTCGAAATTGCCACAGCGGGCCGCCGGATTGGTAAGAAGGTGATTGAGTTATTGAATATCTGTAAAGCCTATGGCGATCGCACTTTAATTAAAGATTTTACCTACAATTTCACACCCGAAGACCGGATTGGAATTATTGGTAGCAACGGTGCGGGAAAATCGACGCTGATGGATATCATCACCGGACGCATTCAGCCGGATTCGGGTACAGTCGAAATTGGCACAACCATTCATATCGGTTATTTTGACCAGCATTCAGAGGATTTGACGCCGAACGAAGACCAGCGAGTTATTGAATACTTGAAAAGTGTAGCCGAGTTGGTGCAAACGGCGGATGGGGAAATCATTACCGCTTCTCAAATGTTGGAAAAGTTTCTGTTTCCGCCGAACCAACAGTATGCACCGATTAACAAACTTTCGGGCGGGGAAAAGCGCCGATTATTTCTGTTGAAAGTGCTGATGAGTGCCCCGAACGTGCTGATTTTGGACGAACCGACAAACGACCTGGACGTGCAGACTTTGGCGGTTTTGGAGGATTATCTCGAAGATTTTAACGGCTGCGTGATTGTGGTGTCCCACGATCGCTATTTTCTCGATCGCACGATCGACATGGTTTTCGCCTTGGAACCGGGCGGCAACTTGCGTTTGTATCCAGGCAATTATTCCGTGTATTTAGATTACAAAAAAGCGGAAGAAGCAAAGGAACTCAAAGGGCAAAAAGAAAAAGAAAAACTTACACGCACGGCTGAATCTAATAATTCCAAATCCCAAAGCTCGACTCAAAAATCTACCAAAGTCTCCTTCAATGATAAGCGGGAATACGAACAATTAGAAAGTCAAATTCCGAAGATGGAAGCTGAGAAACAAGAGATTGAGAAGAGGTTGTCTAACAATGCTCCGAGCGGATTTGCGGAGGTAAAGAAGTTATCGGATCGTTTAGCTCAGTTGACGCAGCAGATCGATCATGCGACTGAGCGCTGGTTGGAGTTAGCCGAACGGGTTGGTTAATTTGTGGTGAGTGCGATACCAACCTTCCCACTCACCGGACACAGACTTTCAAGATTGCTGTGGGTAGTGCCAAACCGCTCATTTTTTGGATAGAGCCTTATACCAGTTGGTAAAGGTCGGCAGATGGGTACGGCACAAGTTTTCTATGTCAATTTCCCCCTCGTAACTCAAGCTCACAAACGGTGGAAACATTGACAGTGCGCCCTTTAGCTTGGCGGCATCGGGTGTACCTGATTTCCTGACTTCAATGTAGATATTCTGCAAAAACTGAAGTAATTCATCAGGATACTGAGTGCTAGTTTGCAGTTTCCCCACTTGCTCTACAAGTTCTGCAACCACGATTTTCGCCTCTGGTTCAGTAATTTCTACCTGGGTTGCTCGTGTCGCTAGAAGCTGCCAGTATTCTTCCTCAAAGGGACGCATCTGCTTACGTAGCTCTTTAATCCCCAGCTCTATGCGAGTTTTTTCCTCGAAGGAGGCTAAAATTTTAGCCTTTTCTCTACCTGCTATGTCCTGGCGGAGGAGTTCCAGATTCTCTTCAACTGCACGAAAACGATCGTTTGACATTTTATTAGACTCCATATTGGCCTTAATATACTGACTACATTCTGATTCAGTTGGTGGGACTGAACTGATTATAGGTCGTGTTTTTGTCTCAGCGCGCACTTCAGACTGACGTGCATCTGCTGGTTTTGCTTCAACCTGAATTGTTTTGGCTGCGGGCTTAATTCCAAAGATATCTAGCCAATCCTCAGTAGAAAGCGCATTCTCAATTGCTTCTACTGCTAGCTCATCAACGGTGGTTTCAACCAGTAAACGTTTTTCAACAAGTTTTTCCTTAATCCGCTTTTCAACTGTACTGTTCATCCAAAAGCTGTAGACGGTTACACTATATTTCTGACCAATTCGATGAGTTCGATCCTCTGCCTGCTGCATTGTCGCTGGATTCCACCAGTGATCGAAATGAATCACATAAGTTGCTTCAGTCAGATTTATGCCAGAACCAGCAGTCTGTATTGTTGCTAAAAATACTGTAATATCTGGATTACTACGAAAATCACCTACTGCTTGATCTCTCTGTTGGTTGGAAACTTCACCTGTGTACACAACATATTGGATTTCTCTTCGATCCAGTAACTTGGCAATTTTATCCGTCCCTTCTTTCCTGTACTGTGAGAAAATTAAAACTTTCTTTTTGTTAGCAGCAATCGTTTCCACATATTCCAGCAATAATTCTGTTTTTGGACTCTCCCCTCGCTCTTTTGCAAAATTACAAATCTGCTTCAATTCACCCAGCAATGCAAAAATATGTTGTCGAACCTGAATGGTTTGTTCTACACCTAGAGATGTCTCAATTTTTCGCCTACCTGCCTGTAAGGCTCGATCATACTCGGCTTTCTGATGTTTATCCAGATCCAGCCAATCTTCCTGCCGTACCTTATCTGGAAGCTCTTGCAAAACATCCTGCTTCAATCGACGCAGCATATAGGGAGCGATAGCTTCTTTCACAGCTTCAGGAGAATCCTTAACACCACCTCTGAATGTGCCGGGACGGATAAAAGCAAATAGTGATTTCACATCATCCAGGCTATTTTCGAGCGGTGTACCTGTCAGGGCCCAACGATATTCAGACTGTAAATAACGAACAGCTTGCGAAGTCTTAGTATCTCTATTTTTGATTTTCTGTGCCTCATCCAAGATGATACAATCAAACTTGTTACAATCAGTTAAAACTTGATTACGTATATCTGTACGCAGCGTGTCATAAGTTGTAATGTAAACATGAAATTGCCGTTGCCATGCGAGCTTTCGTTGCTTTTGGTTGCCACCACGAATAACTGCGACTTCCAGTTCAGAAGCCCAATGATAAAAGTGTCCGTTCCATCCCTCAGAACTACCTGTTTTAATACTTAAGTCAATGCTACCGATAACCGAAGGTGGGCACACGATTAATGCCGAGCTAATCTTTCCTTCACGAAACAGTAAGCGTAGGGCATTCAGTGCCTGAACGGTTTTACCAGTGCCCATTTCGTCTGCCAACAAAGCTGATGGCTGATCTACAAGCCAACTAATCCCCTGTTGCTGATATCCGCGCAGTTCATGATAAAAATCTAACTTCTTCGGAAACTCTAGCGATAGCGGAGGTAATAAAATAGGCTGCAAAAGATCCCATTGACTTGGCGAATGGGTGGGGATTTTGTCTTTATTTTGTTGCTTTTTATCTTGCTCAAAATAATGCCCAAAAATCTCAGGAACATTCAATGAAAAAAACAAATTTTTGGATATTTGAGAGGCAAAAAAATTAACTTTTTCGTACTTGAAGGTTCTAGTGGGAGTAAATGGCTCGACATAGTTCTCCGAACACATAACTCCTTGAATGAACCAGTCAGTGCAATCGAATACTGCTGGCTGCGGAATGTTGATCGCAGAAATACTCAAATTTTCAGGAATAGGCAGGGATGCCTGAATTTGGTAAATTTCTGGTACTTTGAGCAGGAGATTACCCGATGGTCTGCTCCTTGCCATGACTAAGCAGAGGTTATCAGAAGTCAATAGGGCTGGAAACTGAAAACTCTGCTGATAAACAACAGCGGGTTCTATCCTCCAAACCGAAATTAAGTAGAGGTCTGGATATCTAACACCTGATGTAGCGCGAGTAAGCTGCTTTGCAATTTCTTTAATCAGGAACATAGGTGTTAGTTATTGCCCTCGTTACGACTATTAAA
Organism: Microcoleus sp. Pol11C2; assembly: GCF_036701505.1. NCBI lineage: Bacteria > Bacillati > Cyanobacteriota > Cyanophyceae > Oscillatoriales > Microcoleaceae > Microcoleus > Microcoleus sp. Pol11C2. The sequence continues at coordinate 48,722 of NZ_JAUBQX010000038.1, read as the reverse complement.
GTCGGCACAGGCTTTTTCAAGACGATTGAATGGCTCCATTAAGTCCCTATTTAAAAAAATTGGCTGCAACTGATGTGAAATCTCTTCCAACTTTGGCTCAAATTGACTCAAAGTACAAATTTTAACTGGAGGACGACCAGAATCTTCAGGATTGAGTGGTTTAGTAGAAGCGCCTCTCTTAAGAAGAGCCTCATCTTCTTTCAGCATGAGAACCGTCGGAATTTCTTGCTTAGTATTAATTTCTAGAAACAAGATATCTCGGACAATAATCAGGTTAGGCTTTTGCTGGAGAACACTCAGAAGAGGTAACCCAATCAGTTCTACAGAAATATGCTCATTTAAAAGCTCACCGTAGAGTATCTCCTGGAATTTTTGTGGACGAACAGGCCCGGTTACTCGAAACTCTAGAGGTTTCGTTTCTGTATCAGTTATCAAAATCGCTCCACGGATAGCCGCACCCTCTTCAAAGCGATATATTCCCAGGAAACCGATAGTCAAAAATTCCATAGCAATTCAAATCTAGACACCAAAAACCAGATAGGCATATCAGGAGATATATAGCCTGCACAATTATTATACAAAATTTTTCTATGCTGTACAATAAAAATTATTTCAGCATCCCTACTGGAGTAGTTGGACATAGACATCATCCTGAGTATTTTTTCAGACTGCATCTAGAGATGATTGACTTGCTTCAAACCCAAACCCAGTTTCATCATACTTTACCATACTGTCTTGCCAGGGGTGGTGAATTGAAGTAACCTAGCATTTAGCGCCCTACAACTCTACTTCCAGAAACTTAAAATACGTTATTTCCATTTAGGCTTCATAGGCTTCTACTCACTATAAAATTTGTAAGATTTGCCACTTATGGTCGAAAAAAATGTATTATTAGCAGATTAAATTAAGTTATTTTTATCATTATTAAGCCATTAATAGAGGGGTCACGTCCCTTTTAAAATTTTGTATAGCTAGATTGCAAAACTAGACAGGTAGGCGCTCCCACTTGTGTTTGAATCAGCCAATTAATTTGGTGAGATGTGCGCTCCATTCCTACCATAATACATCTTTAAAATGCGGTATTTTCCCGAAAGTTCGAGCGCATCAGCATCTCCCTATATAATTTTATATGATCAAACATAATGAATAAATTTTTATATGTATTTAAAAATTAAATTTTGCAAGATCAAAAATATAAAAAAATTAGTAGGAGAGATTCTTATTTAACAGAGGATTTTGTAGCTTTTGACTACTTATTACCTAAGTGTGATGAAGCTATGGTACTATTAAAGTTATAAAATGGGTCGCTTGTTATTACTGTCAAGCAAACTGACCAACAAACTTAAGACCGATAAAAGTCTGAAATCCTTGTCAAAGCTGCAAGGCGATCGGAAACAGCGACAAAAAACCCGCTTTTTTGCGAGAGCCTCAAGTAAAGCTGTATGTCAAAAACTGTGAAGGCCCGGAGGGTAGGGTTGACAAAAGCAGTAGAATATGCACTAAAAGTAAGGGTAAGGAAATAAGACTGGCAGCAGAAAGCAGGGGCGAAAAGGCCCAAAACAGGTAAAACAAAAGTCGATCGGGTAAAGTAAGTTGGCAGAGGACTAAAAATATGGTGATGGGTGAGATACAATTGACCTGTTGTTAACCAAGAATTGGTCAACATCACAAGTATCCTGTAGAAGTCGGAAGTTGAGAATCTCAGGGTTGTCGAGGAGCGGGAGCAAACAGAAAACTATGCCTCAAAAAGTAATCGCCAAACAGATGTCTTTGGAATCAGCGTCAGATCCGATCGCCGTGGTTGCGACTGTCGAAACAGTGCCAGCCGAAGCAGTCGCAGTAGAGTCCTACGCCGATCAGTTGATGGACGAACTGTTTGAAGGAGTCGATCAAGCATTCGACGGTAGTGGCGGACTGCCATCCGAGCCCGTGCAGCCAGAATTCGTGGCGCTCAAGTCGATCTCGGTACCTCAAATAGTTTTGTCGCAGTTGGCACCCCCCCAGCCCCAGCGGGACGAAAAAGACGTAGAAGCGATCGCCCGCCAAGTCGCCCTAGAAACAGCCAAAAAACAGCAGTCCAAACAATCATTCGACAGAATCCTGCTGGGAGCAGCATTTGGGTCGCTGCTGCTAGTCATGGGGTTATGGCTCGCAAGCAGGTCGGGACTCGTGCGCTTGCCCGCCGCCCCGGCACCAGAGACACCCGCAGCAAGTGGCAAAACAGCACCAGATACTCCGTTTGTCGAATATGTGCAGCGATCCCTAGAAGCGATCGAACAAAAAAAAGCACCCCAAGCTAACCCTCAACTTGCAGGAGTTCCCGGAGCCCCCACCCCAGGGACGCTGCCGAGCATTCCAATTTCCGGTGCGCCGCCGGCAACAGCAGGTCTTTCGACAGCAGTCAACCGCATTGCTAATGCCCTCGAACAAGCTGCCTCGCAGCCGGGAGCACCAGCACCCCAAGTCGTAGTCATCCCTCCCCCCGCTCAAGTGACTGTGGCTCCGGCTGCTCCGGTAGCTGCGGCTCCGGCTGCTCCGGCTGCTCCTCAAACGGCTGCAGTTTCCCCCTCGCCGTCGGCTCCAGCCTCAGGTCGTGCGATCGCCGCTGCGGGAACTAGAGATCCCCTCGCCGCTTCCGCTTCCCCCTCGGAGTCTCCCGAACCGAAGATTTTGGCTCGCGAAACCGAACCGGCACCAGCCCCCCCAGCCCAGCAATCCGCGCCCGCGCCCGAGCAATCCGCACCGGCCGTCAGCAGCGCCCCGACTTCCGCGCATACGCTGGTAGGGATTTTGGAGTTGGGCGATCGATCGGCTGCTTTGTTTGAAGTAGACGGCGTAGCCCGCAGAATTTATGTCGGCGAAAGCATCGGCGCTAGCGGTTGGACGCTGGCAGAAATCAAAAATCAAGAAGCAGTGATTCGCAAGGGAGGAGATGTGCGATCGGTGTTTGTCGGCCAAAAGTTCTAATCAGTAATCAGTTATCAGTCATTAGTCATCAGTCATTAGTTATGAGTTAGGTCATCGGTAATCAGTAATGGGCAGCGATCGGGCTGTACCTCACGAGCAGTGAAAACAGTTATAATATAGGAACCTGCAAAACGTTCTTAATTGCTGAAACCATTGCTCTTATTGCTTATTCCTTTTATCCGTTAAATCGCTTCCCAATTCGTTACCGAACTTTCTTCTGCTATAACTAACAACTAAGGATCAATAATTGATCTCCAGTGACTAAGAACCAATGACTAATAACTAATGACAATGACTAATGACCCAGGACTAATGACTGAGGATTTATAAAAAATGGGCTTATTTGATGATTTCAGCCGATTCCTAGAAACCAGATTAGAAGAATTTTTACGCAGCAATCCCCATCTGGAATTGCAGGCAATAGAAGAACAACTGAAAGAACAAGAAGAAGACACCCTGCGGCTGATTCTCGATATCCAAAAACAAGAGAAAAAACTGCAAGCCGAAATTCTTTCCGCCGCTCAAGAAATTCAACGCTGGAACGATCGAATCAACAAAGCTAAAGCTGCTCAAAGGCTCGATTTAGCTCAAGCCGCCCAAGAGCGGCAAGCAGCTTTGCTGCGTCAGGGAAATCAGCGCTGGGGTCAAATGCAAGGCTGCAAAGAACGCATTGAAAAAGCAAAAGAACTGTACCGCCAAATTCAAGTACGGCGAAAAGAAGTCCGAGCAAAAGCTGCAGAAGCTGCTACTCGCACTACCACTAAAACAGAGCAGAATTGGGATACAAAGGGTTGGAATCAGAGTTCAAATTATAATAGTTTTAATGCGGCCGATCCTTTAGAAGAAAAGTTTCAACGCTGGGAAGCAGACGAAGAACTCGATCGAATGAAGCGGAATATAGGCCGATAGTTACGAAAGCACCCCAATCCTTTAGGGACGGGTTCACCGGGAAGTCGGATTCCTAATGCAAATATTCGTCAACCCCCCATACGCTGCGGTATGGCGATCGCTCGCTCAGACTTCATATAATTACCATCGTAAAATTATAGGGCCAATTAAAAAATCATAAAAATAATACGGGATGCGGGAAACAAGCGAGACTTTAGTCTCCAGAGGGAAGCGACACGGGGGCCTTCAGTCCCCGTGTTCTTTCTTTCTTAGTTAGCCGAATGGTGTGGCTCTTCTATATATTTTTTTGGCGTTGCTAAATACAGCTATGACTTCTAGATTTCGGAATGGCTATAAGCCAAGTAGGGTGAGTGTTTTAAGTTCCGAGAAAAGTAGATTCATGCCGTGAATCAGCAACGCCAAATTTTGGAATAGTATGCGTGAAGATTAGAGTAAAAAACACAGATTATCAATCAACAAACAGTTTTTTAATTTAAATCGCTGCGGTTATTTACAACGGTTGCTCTGCTTGAGAAGGTGGCTCTTCTGGAAGCGGAATAAACTCTGTCTCTTGAGGAACCTGAGCAAACCGTCCCTCTCTCCAATCGAGTTTAGCTTGCTCAATGCGCGAGTGCCGACTCGAAACAAAATTCCACCACTTATGCCGCTCACCAACAGGTTCACCGCCAATCACAATACAACGAGCCTTGCCTGAAGCAGAAATGTTTACTTCAGTGCCTGACTTTAGAACTGCCAACCGATGTTGTTCCAGAGGCACTCCATCGATCGCAAGCCCCTCTGTTACGCTGTAAACCGCCTGTTCGCTGTAATGGCCCGGTAAGGTAAATTCTCTTCCAGCAGTCAGTTGCACGTCCAGATAAATCATGGGTGAAAATATTTGAACTGGCGAAGTACGACCATAGGCCTCACCGGCAATTAGGGTGAACGAAACTCCTGCATCCTCCCAAACAGGCAGCTCAGAAGCCGGATGATGCCGAAACCAGGGGTCGGTTTCTTCGTATTCATCGGGAAGGGCTATCCAGGTTTGGATGCCATGCAGGATGGCTTCTTGGCTGCGATCGTCGTCAGGCGTGCGTTCGGAGTGGACAATGCCTCGCCCTGCCGTCATCCAATTCACCGCACCGGGACGGATTTCTTGAACGCTACCCACACTATCGCGATGCAGCAAAACACCTTCAAACAGGTAGGTGACGGTTGCTAAGTTGATGTGCGGATGCGGTCTGACATCCACGCCCCGGCCGGGTGGAAACACCGCAGGGCCCAGATGATCAAAAAAGATGAACGGGCCTACCAGTGCTAAAACGTCTGAGGGAAGCAAGCGGCGGGCTTGGAATCCACCCAAATCTTGAATGTGTGGCTCAATGAGATGCTGGAGGGTATCCGTCATAATGTTTATGAAGTTGCGAACGCTAATTGTCTATGTCAAAAGTGCATTATACAAAAAGCTATCCTTGTAGAGGGCGATCGCAATATCAGTGACTGGTCTAAACTTTCCCAATCGAAAGCGGTTGTAGAGTGTCGAGTTCTCAACGAGCTTTCTGCTTACGAGACGATGGAGAGTTCATCACTGACTTGAATCCGACCTTTGACCAGGGAGCGAATCAGACGATCGAGTGAGCCACGTTCTTCTTCACTGATCGACTCATCGAGGATGGCGGCCATCATGCCGTAGCGGTCAGCTTTGGTAACGCGGTGAGTATCGGTGACAGTGGCAATTAATTCGTTGATAGCGCCGGGGAGAAGATTAACTGGAGACATAGGATTGTTTTGAACTCGACACCTTAATCATCTCGTGGTTTCTTTTAAGAGCAAGTGATGGTGCCGGTTTTTTTCCGTGATAATACTGAAAATATTGGGTGAACCAAGTCCGTGTTACCAGTGATTAAAGTCACAATATTGAAACCAATGCAGCGGTGAAACAATTACAACCCACCTTCCGCCCTTTAACTATCACACCGTGATAATTTTCGTCTTGCACGAGTCTGAACTTCCTGCTGTGCAAAAGTTTCAGACCTTCATAGGAAGAAATACCCCTTCTTCAATCAATTCTCAACAAGTAACGACTGTTGACTGGAAATTCCCTCAAAATTGATGCAAACCTCATGGCTTGGTCAAAAATACCTGAATGTGATACTCATCTCAAATCCGCCCTTCATCGGAATTATTCATCTCTGTTCCCTTCCTCTGTATCCTCTGCGTCCTCTGTGGTTTAATCCTTCCGATCTAACCGGAATTGATATCAAAGGGCCGGACGTGGGGTGTAAGACACCAGAAAAATGATAATTTGGCACACTAAGTACCCAAGAGCAGGTATTAGGTCGCTTGACGACAGGAAATCAGGTTTTCCGGGTTAACGTTTCTCTGCTTCGCCAATGAGGGTAAAAGCGGCCCAATCTACAGGATTAGGATGTTTGACCAATGTCACCAGCATGGCTTTCCGCAGCGCTTGGGCAATATCAGGCGTTAGCTGCATCTGCCGATAAAATTCCGCCATCAAGTCGGCTGTTGATTCATCAGATACTGACCACAGAGAAACTACAACACTCGGAACGCCTGCTGCAATAAACGAACGTGATAAACCAATGATGCCATCACCTGTAATACGACCGCGACCCGTATTGCAAGCACTCAAAACAACAAGTTCGGCATTCAACCTCAAATTGAAAATTTCGCTAGCAGTGAGTAAACCACTGTCATCCTTGCTTGGGGCAAGTGCGATGACTCCAGGTACGCCCAATCCCTCCACGTCATCCAGGATGCCATGAGTTGCTAAATGCACGATGCGCGATCGCTCTATTTGCTGTAAAACTGCTACTTTTGTCGCTTTGTCGCCTGTGAGCGGTTCAGCATTCAAAAGTTGAGCGATCGCGATCGCTTCGGCTTCAGAGTGTGGGAGTGATGACAGTTGTTGAGGAGGTTGGTTCGTCGCAAAGGCAATACTTGGCATGGTAGGATTCCCAACGACTAGCGCACCTTTTCCTGAAGCAAGCTGTTGCTGTTTCTTTGTTAAAGACAGCACTTGAATTGAAGGTGCTGTTAAAATTGTATGTTTTTCTATCAAGTAGTTTCCCGAAGTATCTTGCAACGCGGCAAAGGGAACTAAGAACAAAGATTCATGAGGAATAAAGGTAATTCGCGACGTGGGATCTTGAGGTAGAAGATCAGCAATTGGTTCGATCAGTAGTTGATAAAGCTCTTGCAATGACGGGTCTAAAAATCGTTGCTCGACAATAGGCCGGATTGGCGTGGGATTTGTACCTGGTTGGGATCGCTGCTTGCTTCGCAGGCAACTGGGAATGAAGCAACGACCTTCAGTAATTAAGGCTTTTAATGAAGTTTTTTCCTCAACCAAACCTTTCAAACTGATGCGACGAAAGTCAATTTTTCCGGTCGGCTGCATTACCCAGATATAAAGTTCTGAATCTTGCAGCTTTCTTTGACCATCAGCTTCTCTAACTTCTTTGATAATCGAGTAAGAAACTAAAGTAGAATTTTGTTGTTTAGCTATTTGCTGAATTTCCTGGATGTTTAGCGGTTTTATTTGACTTTCAGATGACTTTAGGGTAGCCTGTGCTGACTGGGAATAAAAACGGTTGGTCAATAATCTAACAAAAGCTTGCGCCCGTCCCCGCTCTGTTATTTCTAGCGCTTTCTTATGCTGATTTTGATTAGCAAGCACTTCTTGCAACGTACTATAACTTGTTTCTTGGGTCTCAAAAATTGAAACTAAATTGAGGTCGTTATTTTCTAAATTTAACCGCAGAGATTCCCAAATTTCAATGGCTGAAAATAAAGCTTTGATAGCTTCTGCTGGTTGCTCTGCTTTGTATAAAGCGTCACCTAAATTTGTGAGTGCGCGGCCTTCAGCGTGGCGATCGCTCAGTTCTCTGGCTATGGCTAAACTTTGTTGGTGAGACTCAATCGCTTGACGATAATTTTTGACAGCATAATAAGCAATTCCTAAATTCTCTAGAGCACGACCTTGAACGAAGCGATCGCCCAGTGCTGAGGCGATCGCTAAACTTTGTTTCTGATCATCAATTGCTTTGGCATAATCGGTTAGGGAATAGTGTACTAATCCCAAATTGCTCAAAGCAAGAGCTTCGCCTCGGCGATCGCGCTGCTGTTTAGCGATCGCTAAACTTTGGTCTTGATATTCAACTGCCTTTTTATAGTCTTTTTGGGCATAGTAAAGTAATCCCAGATTTCTCAGAACACTCGCCTCTAAATCAGCCGATTTGAGGGAATGCGCTACTTCCAAACTTTGCTCGTAGTATTCGATTGCTTTTTTATAATTGCCAATCGCGCCGTAAGCAGCTCCCAAACCAATAAAAGCTTGTCCCTTTCCCAATAAATCGTCCCTGGATTCAGCTTGTGCTAAACGCTGCTGGTGGTAAGAAATTGCTTTTTCATAATCTCCGATCGCGTAGTAAGTCGCGCCTAGATTGTTGAGCGCGTAGCCTTCCCTAGCACGATCGCGGGAGAGTCTCGCCAGCTCTAAATTCTGCTGGTAGCAGGCGATCGCTTTGCTGTAGTCTTTTGGCGCAGTCTGGAGAGGCAATCCTGGTTGCTGCCCCAGTAATTGTTCCTCAGTTAAGCATTGAGCAGCACTCGGTGTCAGGCTTGCTAAGTTTTGCGGTTCGCGATTTCGATCGCCATTAAGCTGGCTCAATTGTTGAGCGGCAAGAATATTAGGATTTCCTGGCTGTGTATTAGAGACTTGCACTGAGACAGGTACAGTGGCTGCCGCAGTTGGTATTGCATCTGAGTTTGCAAGCGTTGGTACGAGTGGTGTGATGGTTGGGAGACGTAATGGTTCTGGCACGCCCCTTTCTGGGGGCAGCGTAGGAGCTAACCCAGAGGAAGGAAATTCTAATGGTTCTACCACGCCCATTTCTGGCGGCAGCGTGGGAGTTAACCCAAGGGTAGGGGTAGGAGTAGGAGTATCTGGTTGCGATACACCTGAGCCTAGAGGTGCGATCGCAGGGAATTGAATCCCAGGTGGTGCGAGTGCAGCAATTGTTGGCGGTTCTGGCGGTAGTAGGGGAGCTAACCCACCACTCCCAAAGCCGAAAGCTTGCTCAATCTCTAATCGTGGACTGTCCAAAACAAGGGTAGGAGCGGTCAGAGATATTAATCGGCTGCCACTGGTATCAATGCTGTTGGGGTTATTGCTGCTCGTAGCGAGGCGAATCCTACCCTCATAGGTCAGGATAGTACCCGGAGCGATCGCGTTCCCAGCTTGTAAAGTGATGTTTCCATCTGGTAGGCCAATCTCAGCTACAGAGCTGAGGAAGCTGTTTTTGGCATTAATACTGTCACCAGAGGTGAGCAAACTGATGTTGCCTCCTCCAGAAAGGATAGAACCCGCTACAGTGATGTCTTCGTTGGAGCGGAGTACAATATTACCGCCAACCCCTGCACTCGTACTCGAATCTATTCTGTCTCCGGTGGCGCTAAGACTGGATTCGGCTTCAAGGAGAATCCCGCTACCCCCAGAAGTTATGTTGCCTACAGTAGTTAAACGACCCGCCCTAATCTCAATATTGCCACCCCTCCCTTGGGCAGATGTAGAATTTAAAGCGCCAATATTGAGCGTGATTCGGTCAAGTGGCTCATTCCGAAAACCCATCGCGCTATCGCCGGAAATAATATCTCTGACACTAACATCGGTTCCATAAATCTCGATTGCGCCACCTTGCCCCGTGCTGGAACTTGAATTTATTACCCCACTGACTTTGACTTCGCCTAGGATCGATAACTCGATCTCGCCACCTCCAGAAATGACATTTCCAAGAGTTACAGGCCCTGTATTTACTTTGATCTGACCTCCAACTCCACCGCTATAGCTGGAATTTAGGGTACTATTGCTAGCGTTAAAGTAACCATCATTAAACACATAAATGCGACCGCCACCGGAGGTTATATTACCAGTCACAATATCACCCCCAGTATCACCCCCACCAGCTTTGAGTTTGATCGCGCCTCCCACTCCTGTGTTAGAACTCGAATCAAAATTCCTGGCGCTGATGCTGCTGTTGTTGAAGCTGAGACTATTGAGGCTGATACTGCCACCGTTTGAGGTAATGTTTCCGACTGCAATGCTACCAAATGCCAAAAGCCCTACATCGCCACCTGCATTGCCGCTGCCAGAGCTGAGCTCGCCGACGCCGATCGCACCTGATTGACTGCTGAGGGTAATGTTGCCACCGCTAGAGAGAATATTTCCCGTTGCTATATTGCCGTAAGCATTGAGAGAGATGTTAGCCCCTCCGCTGCCACCAGTCGCGTTCAGAGTGCTCGCACCGGTGTCGATCGCACCTTGATTGCTAAGCAAGCTGATCTCGCCTGCCGTGATTCCGCTAGTGTCGATGTTGCCGGCACTGATGTTGCCTTCTCCATAAAGGGTGACTTTGCCTCCGTTTCCAAGGAAGCTAGAGGTTGTAATTCCACCCGCGGCGATCGCGTTTGTCCCATATAGGAAAATTGACCCACCGTTACCGGTTATCGAGGAAGCGTTCAAGGTGCTGGCGCTCGTATTGATGCTTCCCCCCGTGCTGTAGAGGGTAATATTGCCGGCATTGCCCGTTAAACTTGAAGTATCCAGGTTTTCCGCTGCGATATCCCCGGACGCTACCAGCGCGAGATCTCCGCCATTTGAAGTAATGGATGCTGCTTGAATGCTGTTTGCAGCGCCTAAAAAAACTGAACCTGCGATCGCGATATTGCCAACTTGAATGCTGGCAGGTGAAGAACTGGCGGGTGCTAGAGTGCTGTTTTCAGCGAGGGGAGTGGGTAGGTTGCCAGCCGTAAAAACCAACTGCGGTCGATCGCTAGATGCAGAACTGATAGCGAGATCGCCGGCTGCGATCGCGCCTTCGGCTTGCACTCCCAGAGAAGCGCCTGCGTAATTACCAAAAGAGACGTTGCCGCCTGAGACAATTGTAGAACCGCCTGAACTTGCGAAGTTGCCGGGACTACCTTGAAGTGTGGCAATTGAGAAATCGCTGCCAGCTCTGAATAGGGCATCACCGGATACAGTACCGTTACTGGTAAGTGTGATGCGGCCGCCAGCGCTCAGTAAGCTTTGGGAGTGATTGCGCGCCTGGATGTCTATTTGGCGATCGCCCTGCACGGTTAGGTTTCCACCCGCATCAGTAACAAAAGAGTTAGCCACGCTGTCGCGGATACGGACAATTTCCCCCGCTTGCAATTTCAAGTCACCGGTTGTTTGTAGTTGCCTGTTTACTAGAGTCAGGTTACGCGCGGCTGACACAGTAGCCGTTTGAGCAGACACTGCTAAATTTGGGTTCGCACCTGTTGCCTGAGTGTCGGCGATCGCCACATCGCCAGCTTCTACCCGCAAGTCTGAATTCGTTAGCTGTACGCTTCCGTCGCTGTTAACTGTAACGCCTGTAGCGTTGCTGCTACCTCCTGTCAGCAGTTGGGACAGGGTGAGGGGACTCAACGGCACAGAAGCAGAATCTAGATTAGAAGAGGGGGTAATTTCTAAACTCAGCAGATGGCCTGCTTGAGAAATGCGGACTAAGTTTTCTCCGGGCACCGATGCGATCGCAATTTGCCCGGAAGGTGCTGACAAAGTACCGGGGCTGAAAACTGTTCCGCCTATTAAAGCTAGCGTTTGCCCGTTAGTTACGCGCAGTTGACCGAAATTTGCGATCGCCCCTGGCTGAGCTGTACCAAAATTTAAAATGCTTGGCGTTCCTATCAGCATAGCGTATTCATTAACGCCAACTGCCTGAAACCAATTATTGCCCAATCCGATTCCGGTTGCTGTCGTTGCCAAGAATGAACCAGGCACGTTTAGTTGAGCGTTGGAACCAAAAACAAGCCCCGCTGGATTCATCAAAAATAAGTTAGAATTACCGCCTATTACTTGAATTAAACCGTTAATATAAGAAGCATCGCCACCCACAACTCGCCCTAAAATATTGCGGATATTGGGTTCAGAAATAAAGTTAACAATTTGACCGTCTTTGAGTCCAAACTGCTGAAAGCTATGAAAGAGATTAGTGCCGTCTTGTGAGCGCTGTCCCCCGTTAATGTTAAATTGATTGCCTGAGGCATTAACAGCAGTTCCTGTGCCATCAGGAGACGGAGTAATTTGCTGTCCTGTAGCAGTAGGTGAGAACAGTAAAAAACCTAAAGATACCACCCAAGTATAAGTAAACAGTTGCTGTTGATATTTTTGAGTTATTCTTGTTATAATCATTAGACTTATCCCTAAAATAAATTGTTTGCTGAGTGCGCTTAAATTATAATAAAACTTTTTCCTCAAAAAACATGAGTGGAGTTTAAGCTAAGCAAGTTAAAAAGTGCGCTCGTAGCTCAACTGGCGAACGTTTATAGAACCCATTTGAGATCGAAGCGGCTGCAAGCATTATCCGCATCAGGCTAATAACAATAGTCCGGAGAGTTTTTAGTTCCTAGTCTGAAACCCTTGATTTTTCCTTGGTAGTCCGATTGCCGAATCGCCTTAAAAGCCATATTCTACGGTTGGTTATCAAAAACTGTCCGAAGTCTTGTAATAAAACAAAGATTAACCTTGCCACTCGCATCAACCAGAGTTCTATCAAAATTACTGACGAGGATTTTGCACGTCTCTATCCAAGCATTTGCCCCTTCTCTTCCCCTACCTTGTCACAACCGGAAAAAACAAGGATTCGAGGATGATCCACTCTTCGTCTGTGAGGCTGGTAGAGTAGGGCATAACTGCTGGATAGGAATTTTGCAGTCACTTTACTTCAATACAGTAAAAAATGTCAAATGGGTTGTATAAAAGCGATCGCCCTTCCCACTCCCCCATCCCCTAAAGCCCGTGAAGCGTACCTATCCCACAGGGAATCGCCCTTTTATCCAAAATCAAAATAAGTAGACAGACAAAAAAATCTGTCCGCCTACTTAATCGCTAACTAGAAATCACTCCCACTCGATCGTTCCCGGTGGCTTAGAAGTAATATCGTAAACTACTCGGTTCACCCCCTTAACCTCATTCACAATCCGATTCGAGATCAGTTCCAACAAATCGTAAGGAACCCGCGCCCAGTCAGCCGTCATCCCGTCTTCACTCTTAATAAATCGCAAGACGATCGGGTAAGCATAAGTACGCTGATCGCCCATCACGCCTACACTGCGAATCGGCAGCAAAACTGCAAAAGCTTGCCAAAGTTCACCGTACAATCCGTGCCGGTTAATTTCTTGGCGAACAATGAAGTCAGCATCCCGCAAAATATTTAGTCTCTCTGCGGTAACTTCTCCTATAATCCGAATCGCCAATCCCGGGCCAGGGAAAGGTTGTCGGTTCACGATCTCTTCGGGAAGCCCGATCGACCGGCCGACTTTTCGCACCTCATCCTTAAACAGTTTTCGCAGCGGTTCAATCAGCTTAAATCGCAAATCTTTCGGCAAACCGCCGACGTTGTGATGGCTTTTAATTTTAACAGCAACTCGTTCGCCGCTTTTCGGGTCTGCATTAGTGTCAGCCGACTCAATCACATCAGGATAAAGAGTACCTTGGGCGAGGTAGTCGAAGGGGCCTAGACGCTTCGATTCTTCTTCAAATACGTTAATAAATTCGTGACCGATCCGCTTGCGTTTTACTTCAGGATCGGTAATCCCTTCAAGTTGAGCTAAAAAGCGTTCGCGAGCATTAACATACTCAACATCAATGTGGAATTGCTCTTTAAATAATTTTACCAACCGTTCTGGTTCATACTTCCGCATAAACCCTTGGTCGATAAACATACAGGTAAGTTGGTCACCGATCGCCTTGTGCAGCAAGAAAGCCAAAGTAGAAGAATCTACACCACCGGATAGAGCCAGCAAAACTCGTTTATCCCCCACTTGCTCTCGAATTTCTCGAATCGATTCCTCCACAAAAGTAGCGGTCGTCCAAGTTGGTTCGCACTCGCAAATGTGGTAAACAAAATTGCGAATTAAAGCTATTCCCCCGATCGAGTGAACTACTTCTGGGTGAAACTGAACGCCGTACAAATTTTTCTCGTGGTGAGCAACAGCAGCACACGGAGTATTGTCAGTGTGAGCGAGGATCTCAAAACCCGTCGGCAGTTGAGTACACGAGTCTCCGTGGCTCATCCACATCGTGCTGCCCTCTTCGACATTTGTCAGCAAATCCGTAGGATCGTCAATAAATAGCGATGCCTTGCCGTATTCTGCTAATTTCGAGCGCTCAACCGTGCCTCCGAGCTGCTTGACCATCAACTGCATCCCGTAGCACACTCCCAACACCGGTATTCCCAAATTCCAAATTTCTGGGTCGCAGTGGGGTGCTTTTTCATCGTATACAGAACTCGGGCCTCCTGAAAGAATAATTCCTTTAGGATTGATAGCTTTTAACTGTTCTGCAGTAGTCCGGTAAGAAATAACTTCTGAATATACTTGAGTTTCGCGAATTCGACGAGCAATCAGTTCGGAATATTGCGAACCGAAATCTAGAATCACGATGATCTGGCGCTCTATCTGCTCCACAAAAGAGTTTGTGAGAACTGATTCTGTTTCTATTTGAGTAGTCACGGTTATTGCGTAATTGCTAATTGCTAATTGGGCTGAAAGTAGGGGAGGTATTTGTCGCGGCTTCACTACAAGACTGAGGAACGCGAGCAAGCATTAGTCGCTAGGAATAAATCTTATTTATACTAGATTGCAGTCAGCCCTCGTAGTCGATTAATAGGGTCTAAGGGAAGCATAGATTTACTGCAATCCTTACCCTAATTAATTGAAATCTGGCTTCAAAAACTGCGTCCCCAAGCAACCTAGTATAATTAAGGTCTAGGGACAAAGAATTATTACTTGTTAAATATTATCCCTGAGCGATGTTTTAAACAGAATTCAGGGATATTCACACTACATTAACAAATTTGGGTCAAAAATGTATCTCCTATATCACTTTTAACAATAATTTTGCGATCGCGCCCGAACATCACCGATCCCACGGAGATGTGCAAGTTAGTGTGAGTAAAAATGCAATCCGATGAGCGCAAGTCTATTTGTCGGGCGATGTCGCCGTAAATTCGATCGACCCAATTGCTCCCAAACTCGGCGTCCAAAGCGCGCAGTTGTCCGAGAGCCTCTTCGGCTGTCGCTGCGGCAAAAATTGCGGAACACGCATCCGCAGGCATCCCAGCTTTAGCACAGTAAGCTGTGAGAATTTCCCTGCGCCCGTCAGCGAGGTGGTGGTGAGTGTGAAAAATTCCCGCCGCCAATTTCATCAGTTTCCCGTGATAGCCAAACAGCAAAATTGACTGCACGCCTTGATATCCTGCTTCTACCAGCAGCGGGCCGAGCCAGTTAGCGGTTTTGACTAGCCTCTCAGGATTAATCCCCAGTTGTCGCGCTAAATCCAAGCCGTTTTCGCCGATGCAGAAAACCAAACAGTCAAACAGTTCGGCTTTTTGTTGCAGTTGTTCGCGGTAAAGTTCCAACTGTCCAGGGGCACTCAGGGGTTGAGAAATGCCTGTTGTACCCAGCAGCGAAAGTCCTTCTACCACGCCGAAAGCTTCGTTAGAAGTGCGGGTGGCTAGTTGCCGCCCAGACGGCAGAATCAGGGTGACAGTAATTTTTTCGGACGGTGAGAGTTCTAGGCTGAGATTCGATCGCAACAGTCGCATTGCGTAATCATAAATTGCCGCTCCTCCACCTGCTTTATGATGTCCAATTCCCTCCCCGCCAACAATCTGTATTTGTTCCCCCTCTCCTTCTCTCCGCAATTCCACCATTGCCCAAACGGGGGTATTGCGAGTCAGATCGAGATTTTCCCCCGGATCGGAGCGAGTCACGGCTAAAGCGGTATCAGTTTTGAGTACAGACGCCTGTTCGATCGGAATTTCTGCCGTTATTTGCGGTTCCAGTAAATTTACTGATACGCTCTCTAGAGAGTGAATACCCTCACGCAAGCACCGCAAAGCTGCAAGTGCGGCCGCACAGGCAAATACTGGCAGTGTATACCCGGATAAAGGTTGAGTTTTGGTCACGCTCAAATGCACAAATACGTAAATTTGCTGGCGATCGACATCACGCCTTAGCACTGATACCCCTCAAACATTTAAGTTTAATTCTAGGGTTTGCTATTATCTGCAGTTAGCGCAATTTTTGTCAACTATAATTTTGTCCTGTGAGTTGCCTGGAAGCAAGCAACACTTTTTTGAGGTGCGTTAGCGAAGCCCTCGTAGAGGATTGCCAATAAGCCACTCCGAAGCTTTATCGGCACCTGGGGGCGATTTTCACAAAAAACCCGGACTCTCGATCGCGAGCGCTGGCACGAACAAACGGATTCCACGAATTAGGTAGAAATAGTTAGCACCTATACTCCGCAAGTCGATCGTCTTTCATTTTATAGATTTAGCTAGCCGTAAAGATTTGAGAACCGAGTGAACTCGCGCGAAATTTGCTTTTGCCCTTGGGGGCCTTGTTTGAGGCGGAATTCGAGCAATTTTTGGTAGGCGAAATGCTACGCTCGCTTCCTGGTTAATCCCTAAAACCTACTTTTTTACACTTAGCAGATTTATATCTCCCAACCGGTTGATGTCCTATCGATCGCAAGTCATTTATATTGATCGGAATTACCCGGACGTGCCAGTCCTACTTTTGAGCTAACCTCTTGAAGGTGGGGCTGGTTTTATCTAACCCCCTGTTACTTCAATTCTCCAATCTAAAATTTAAAATCTAAAATCTAAAATCGATTGACTATGTTTGAACCAGTTGCAGAGTTAAATGAACCTCTATCTCTTCAGACTCCTGAAATACTAGACAATCAAATATCTCAGCTCGTTTTACCTCCAAAAACTGATCTCAAAATTTCTAAACAAGAGGTTCGATCCACCCTGAAAGCCTCAACTCTAGACGGCGTTTTTGCGGCTGTCTTCGAGTCGGCGACTGGCGGCGTGCTGCTGAGCAACTTCTTGCTGCAACTCGGGGCGAGCAGCGTGGAAATAGGTATATTCTCGGCTATTCCGATGGTGGTAAATCTCCTGCAACCACTAGGAGCCTACATCGCAGACCGTACAACCAGCCGCCACTGGTACAACCTATTTGTATTCGGCGCATCGCGGCTGCTGTGGCTGGTGCTGGCAGTGATAATTGTTTGGGGTTCCCAGCACCCAGACTCCCACCAACTGCTGCAATGGACGCTGGTAACAGTCGTAGCAGCTAGCGTGCTGGCAGCTTTTGCCAATTCTAGCTGGTTCAGTTGGATGGCTGCTGTGGTTCCTCAGCGCTTGCGGGGACGCTATTTTGGCTTTCGCAACAGTGCTGTCAGCCTCATCACTTTGCTGGGAGTGCCGCTTATGGGATTGGGAGTGTCAACTTTGGATGGCGGTCCTATTTTTGGCTACGGTATTGTTTTATTTGTGGGTGTTTGGGCGGGAATGATTAGTTTGGGGTGTCAATTCTTTATGGTTGATGTGAATCCCCAGGTATACAAAAAAGATGCACAGAACGATCGACTTACAGAGAAAAAAGCAACATATTCAACATATTTTGTGCCTTCTGTGCTGAAAGATTCTAATTTTTTAATGTTTATTCTTTACTTCAGTGTGTGGACATTTGCTATTAATCTCAGCGCGCCTTTTTTTAATATCTACTTGCTGAAAGATTTAAGGTTGGATGTGAGTTTGGTAACGATTTACACCAGCTTAAGTTCCGGCGCCAATCTACTGCTGCTGATGTTTTGGGGTAAGTTGGCCGATCGCTGGGGAAATCGCCCGCTGCTAATTGCGGTTGGGCTGGTGGTGGCCTTAACGCCTTTGCTGTGGTTGGGTACGGGCAATTACCCGTTTGCCCTATGGGTGTGGCTGCCGTTGCTGCACTTGTTGGGGGGAACGACGTTAGGCGCGATCGGGCTGTGTACTAACAATATTCAAATGGAGATAGCGTCGATCAAGCAACCTTCAACTTATTTTGCGATCGCCGCAGCGGTTTCGGGATTAGCTGGGGCTTTGGGAACTACCGCCGGCGGCTTTCTTGCCGAACTTCCGGGCATGAGTTTGGGAGCACTGTTTGCCCTCTCGGCTGCTGTGCGGCTGGTAGGCTTGCTGCCTTTGCTTTTGGTGCGAGAACCTCGTAGCCAGTCCCTGCGGTCGATCGTCCCGACTTTTGGACGTTTCAAATTTAACCGGGGCTAGGAAATTTTCGCACAAATTTCCCGATCGAGAAACCAGAAAAGCCCACAGATGGTTAAAAACTTCGAGCACATCGCAGAAAATCTGAGAGTCGCTGCAACAAATTTTAATCTAAAACCTAGTTCACATCTGCTATCTGTTCGGCCAATACCTCACTATTATCTTGCAGCTAACTGACAAATTGATCGGATATAGCTGTTCTAAAAACTCACCAGGCAGAGCATAAATGTGTTTAAATGTTGGTTAGCTATGGCGTCGGAGCGCTACTCCTGTTAGGAGAATCGAGCCTTTTCCCAGAATCAAAGCTACTATTTCACGCTCTACATTTTTTACGTTTTAAGACAATCGAGCCTTTTCCCAGAATTAAAGCTACTATTTCACACTGTAAACATTTTAAGTTAAGAATCATAAATAAAATTAAATTTTTAATACAACCAACTAGACTAGATGGTGTTTTGGGACTAATATCCTGAGAATCGAAATAGCTAAAGATTGCCCAGCCAGATAACAATAGGGTAGAGCAAGAAATTAGGAGGGCTCGCCTGACGCTACAGAAAAACGGCAAGTGGCAATTCTGTTCTAACCGATTACCAATGACAGGTCGCTATCAAATCTCAAATTCAAAGAGAGAATATAAAAATGACGAAACCAGGGAAACGTCTGATAGTTTGCTGTGATGGAACTTGGAACAAACTAGATACTCAGTGCCCAACTAATGTGGTTAAGCTTGCCCAGGCCGTGAAACGGACAGCCAGTGACGGGGTTCCGCAGATCGTGTTTTATGACGAGGGAATTGGAGTAGACAGTAACAAGATTGTGGGCGGAGTCACTGGGCTGGGAATCGATAAAAATATCCAAGATGCCTATCGTTTTCTTTCTTTCAACTACGATCAGGGTGACGCAATCTATCTATTCGGCTTCAGTCGCGGTGCTTACACAGTCAGGAGTCTAGCGGGGATGATCTATTGCTCCGGGCTCCTATCCCGCCGTAACGTTACCATGGCATCACAAGCTTACGAGCTTTACCGTAAGCGAGAGATTTCACCAAAGCATCCGGAAGCAAAGAGTTTCCGCGAAAAGTACGGCAAAGATAAGGGCGATCGCGTCCCGATTACCTTGCTTGGTTGTTTCGACACCGTTGGAGCCCTTGGTATTCCTCTTGTACCCGCCTTGAAGAAGTTTGAGGGACAGATCAAAACAAGGTACAAATTCCACGACACCACTTTAAATAAGGATATTGAGAATGCGTTGCACGCCGTTGCGATCGACGAAATTCGCGAAGTCTTTGATGTTACCCTGATGAAGAAAAATCCTGATGCCCCGAACCAGAAGCTTCGTCAAGTTTGGTTTCCAGGCGCGCATAGCTGCATCGGCGGTGGTATGCCAGAATCCCGCGGGTTATCAGATGCTGTCTTGAAGTGGATGTTGGATCAAATCAGTGACTTTGAATTGAAGCTTGAATTCGATCCAGATGCCATTGAGGATATCAAGCCTGATTATAAGGCTCCATTTAAAAACGATCCTGGGTTCTTCAAATGGGCAGGAATCAAGTGGCGCGAGGTGGGGGAGACCATTGAGGATCTTCATGAAAGCGCGATCGAGCGATTGGAAAAACGCCAAGACTATCGGCCTAAGAATCTGCAAAAGATTCTCTCCAAAGTAATTGAAAATCGAGAAAAATGATAAAAATTTATCAAACTCTCAGAACCGAACATCAGAAAATTTTGTAATATACCTAATCTACAACAATCGAAAGGAAAAGGAATCATGACAAGAGATACATCTAGAGATGGATTGAGCAACAAAGCTTTAGCATATACGTTGACTCATTTCAAACCAATTTGGGACTTAGTTCAAAGTTACGAGCCTCTGAAACGTAAACTAAACAAATTTTTTCTCAATAGCATCATTTACAAACTTCCGACTCGCCCGCTTCCCTATAGCTTAATGGGCTTAGATCCCAAAATTCCAGGGACAGATCTTCCCAAAAAAACTGATACCTACATCTCTTGGGATTCACTTACAGACAAGACTTATACTGGACGACATTTACCTCCCGACCCAGAATTTAACAAAGAAGGGAATTTACCACCACTGGATAAATTAAAGACCTTATTCCAAAAAAGAGATGGAAAAACCATTTATTCCGAAAAATCGACTCTGCTCTTTCCCTATTGGGTGCAGTGGTTTACAGATAGTTTTCTGCGGATAGATCAGCAAAACCGCTTCAAAAATACCTCCAACCATCAGATTGATATGTGTAATGTTTACGGGTTGACCCGCAAACAAACAAATATGCTCAGAGCTTTCAAAGACGGTAAATTTAAAACCCAAAAACTCCAGCGCAAAGATGGCGTAGAAGAAGAGTATCCACTCTTTTATTATGCAGATCCTGAGCAGGGTATTATCGATCCTCAATTTGAAGGTCTTCATGCACCCCTTAATGATGAGAAAAGACAACCCCCCGAAAAGAAAGGCAAGCTATTTGCAATGGGAGTTGAACGGGCAAACGTCCAAATTGGCTATGTCATGCTCAACACTTTATGTATCAGGGAGCATAATCGAATTTGTGATGTTTTGTCCAAAAGCTATCCGGAATGGGACGACGAGAGGCTCTTCCAAACCGCGAGAAATATTCTCATGGTGATTGTTCTCAATATCATTATGGAAGAGTACATTTTCCACATTACGCCCTATAATTTTAGGTTCTTTGCCGATCCTGAAGCTTTTACCAAGGAAAGTTGGTATCGAGAAAATTGGATGGCGATTGAGTTTAGTTTTGTCTATCGATGGCATAGTGCGCTCCCTGAAACCTTTATTTATGACGGCAAAGAAAAATCCATCTACGATTCCCTCTGGAATAATCAGATGTTAATCGATAAAGGGTTGGGTGCATTGATGGAAGAAAGTTGTTCCCAACCAGGCACTAGAATTGGTTTGTTTAACACACCTGATTTTCAGATCGCAGGAACACCCTATACATTTATTGATGCTACCGAACTAGCATCTGTTAAACTCGGACGGCAGGCGCAGTTAGCCAGTTATAACGATTACCGCGAAATGTGTGGTTATCCCAGGGTGACTGATTTCAATCAAATTACGGGTGACGAATACGCTCAACAGAAATTAAAAGAGTTGTACGGTCATGTTGATAAGATTGAATTATTTGTCGGATTGTACGCTGAAGATGTCCGCAAAAATTCAGCAATTCCGCCTTTAGTCGCACGGATAATTGGCATTGATGCTTTCTCCCAAGCTTTAACTAATCCTTTGTTATCGCCTAAAGTCTTCAATAAGGAAACTTTTTCCGAGGTGGGTTGGGAAATTATCCAAAATACCAAAACAGTCTCTGATTTAGTGAATCGTAATGTTCCTCCAAGCGATCCCAAATACAAAGTCTCCTTCGATCTTTAAGTTGTAGCTGACAATTAAGACTCAAGGTAGTGGGGGGCGCCAACACATCTGCGCCCTCAAAAATGAGGAAGAAAAAGGCGATCTTTTCGCAAGCGATCGGCAACGGCAATTCGGAAGAAATTGCACCAGCAGTTATACTGTTTAACAGATGCAACGGTTTGTGTAGAACCTTTTTTAGCGATTAACCGAAGGTTATGTTATGAACAAAAAGTTATTTACCGAATATCCCGAACAAGACGAACGCAAATATTACGATCTTTTGGTTGAGCAGGCCAAGCTTCGGATGGATAATCTATACGGCAATAAGGAACGGGCGCTGCGAGATACTCACGCCAAAACTCATGCGTGCGTTAAAGGAACTCTGGAAATTTTTGACTTTGATGAGGAAGCGATTAAACAGGAATTGGGCAAACGCGCTTCGTTAAGTTCTTCGCGACTCAATGCTATTTCCCTTAAGCAAGGTTTGCTAGCCAAACCCAAACAATATCCTGTTTGGTTGCGATTTGCTAACGGGGCTACCAAAGTATACCCTGATTACCAAAAAGATTCGCGCTCAATATCACTGAAAGTGATGGGGGTGGAAGGGGAACGACTCGCGCAAAGCCACGAGTCAAAAACCCAGGACATCATTGTTCACAATTCAGAGATATTTGTGAGCCAAACCATCAAAGATTACTACGGCTTTTTTTCTGCTCTTGTTGAATCACCAGATACATTGAAAAAGTGGCTAATTCGACATCCCAGACACTTTTTAGCTGTCTCAACGCTTACGGGTAGCCGGACTCCGAAGAGTTTGCTAACAGCAAAATATTGGAGCGGTTCACCGTCTGCTTTGGGTCTCAATTCCGATTTCGATCCCTCCCAGCCTGGTATAGTTCCTGTCGAATATCCGGCGGTAATTAAGTATGGGTTTACTCCGGTTTCATGCAAACCACCGCACGAGATAATTCCAGAACAATCTCGACCGGGAATTCCTAAAATTCCGTTTGTCGATCGCGCTAAAGCCTTGGGTTTAGATCCCAATAAACCAGACAATTATTACCGGGATGACCTAATTCAAGCCCTGGCGAAACCTGACGCTCAATACTGTTGGGATTTTGGCATTCAGTTCCAAACCAGCCTAAAAATGCCGATCGACGATGGCATCAATGTTTGGAAGGAAAAGGAATCACCCTTTTTGAGAGTAGGTCGTCTCACAGTCAAGCATCAGATTATTGATTATGAAAAACAATCTGATTTCAACGAAAACCTGAGATATTCTCCCTGGAACGGCTTAGCAGTTCATCGTCCAGTAGGTGCGATCAATCGGATACGCGGTGTTGTTTACCCCGTTGTAGCGAATTATCGCCTTCAAAAGCGAGGTCTTGTCCACCACGAACCAACCGGAGAAGAAACATTTTAAGGGATTAGATGTCTTGCAAAAAGAACACCAAACTAATTCCCTTACTAACTGGTATTGCTTTAATTACTTTGAGGGACTGCCTGGTCAACAGATTCAATTGCTAGAACCGTTTGATGGTGCTAAGTGAAGGAAAAATGCTTGTACAGCAAGCTTTTGAGCCATTCCGAGCTTAGGTTGAATTAAATGGATTTACTTATACTATTTGCTAAAAGTAACAGCTCATAGTAGATCGGCAAGTTGAACTCGTGACTCTTCCATCCACAAAACGCAAAATTAGTTTGCCGATCGCACCTTATCAAAAATCCCGTATGTGCGATCGGGAATTCGATTAAACCAGGTTTATTGCCGCTCGCCAACGTCAGTCTAGGATAGTCCAAATCCGTCGATCGCACTCATGAGTCAGTTGGTGCGAGCCTCTACGAGGGCTTCGCTAACGCACTCATCACTATGTGGCCGTTGCGTAAGTCCTGAATCAATTATATTATATTGTTACAAAAATATCTTATGAAGAGGACTTTATGCGAATACAGTATTTTTTGTCGATTTTCCCAATATTACTTGTACTCACGTTTCAGGATACCACAGTTGCCCAGTCTATAGACTCATTACCATCAAGGGCGATCGCCCCAACCGCAGCTCAAAACATTGCCCCGACTCTCAAAGAGGAAGTTAAAGATGACTTTGTAAAAGTTCCAGGTCAGATGACATCTGTTTCCGAAGTGTCCGACGTACAGCCTCAGGAGGTTAAAGATGACTTTGTAAAAGTTCCAGGTCAGGTGACATCTGTTTCTCAAGTGTCCGACATACAGCCTCAGGAGGTTAAAGATGACTTTGTAAAAGTTCCAGGTCAGGTGACATCTGTTTCTCAAGTCTCCGACATACAGCCTCATGAGGTTAAAGATGACTTTGTAAAAGTTCCAGGTCAGGTGACATCTGTTTCTCAAGTCTCCGACGTACAGCCTCAGGAGGTTAAAGATGACTTTGTAAAAGTTCCAGGTCAGGTGACATCTGTTTCTCAAGTGTC